>JAYRFB010000050.1:0-8720 GCA_041908585.1 Candidatus Krumholzibacteriia bacterium | reverse complement strand
TGCGTCCACTCAGGTTCGACCAACCCTCCAGCAAGGTGGCGGAACTGGCCAGTTCTGCAATATGGCGATGGAATTCGAGGTCGAGCTGGATGAGCCGCGGCAGGTCACGTGGCAGCACACAACTGCGCATGTTGGTGATCAACTGGCGCAAGTAGGGCAGCGTCTCATCGGTCATCGCGGATAGCCCGACGGTGACGGCATAAGATTCGAGCAGGGCGCGCATGCGGCACAATTCGAGCGACTCTTGTTCGCTGAGGCGGGTGACAAAGGTGCCGTGGCGGGGGTTGGTCTTGACGAGGCCGCGGCGTTCGAGCATCAGGAGCGCCTCGCGGATGGTGGATTGGCTCATGCCGAAGCGTTGGGTGAGGGGGAGGACCGTGAGGCGATCACCGGGGCGCAATTCGCCGGCGAGGATCTCCGCGCCCGAGCCCGCGGGCGGAGGCGCTCCGGTGCCGGCGAAGGCCGTCACGGCGGCGTGCAGGCGCGCCAGCGCCGGTCCGCCGGCGCCGGGCGCGCGCGCGGCCAGCCAGCGCCGGGTCAGGTCGGCGCCAGGCGGCGCAGGCAGTCGCGGGTCGAGGCAGCGGAGGGCCGCCTGCACCCAGGCCGTGTCCACCGCGGCGGGCTGCAGCAGGCCCGTCGGGTAGCCGTCGTCCGTGGGCGTCACCAGGGCGCCGCCCACCTGGAATTCCTCCAGCCACGGGTCGTAGAGCGGTCCCGCGCCGGCGCGCGATGCCGGCAGCAGGAGCAGCGGGAGCAGCAGGAGCAGACACGGGGCCGCAAGCGCCCGCACTCTCGTCGACAGCATCAATGTGCCAGCACCACCTTGCGCGCGGACGCCGCGCCCGCGCCGGAAACCCGGAGAATGTAGGACCCGGAGGGCAGCCGCCGCCCCTGGTCGTCGCGCCCGTCCCAGCTGACGAAGGAGGTTCCCGGTGCCAGGTCGCGGGTGTGCACGCGCCGGCCGCGCAGGTCGTACACCTGCAGCTGGGCCGCGACACCGGGCGGGAGGACAACCGTCAGGTGCACCTCGCCCGTCGCCGGGTTGGGCCAGGGTGCCCCCAGCGCCCCGCCCCCGGCCAAGCCGCCAACGTACACGGTCACGGGCCCGAGCGCGAGCGTGCCCCAGGCCACGGGACCGGCCACCCGCACCTCGTGGCGGGTGGCAGCTCCCCCGGGCAGCAGCGCCCGCAGCTGTTCGCCCGGCACCGAGGCGTCCGCGGTCGCCAGCAGCGGCGTCCAGGTGCTGTCCGCCGGCACGCGCACCTGCACGCTCACCGGCGCCGACGGCGCGCCACCGGGCCAGTTCCAGGCCAACCTTCCGGCCCAGGCCAGGGCGGGCTCGGGCAGCCCTGCAAGCGGTTCGAGGTCCGCCACCAGCCAGCCCCGGCCGCGCCAGAGCGCGTTGGCCGCCAGCTCGAGCCGCAGGCGCCACGGCCCCGCGCCGATCCCGGGCACGGGGATGACATCGCTGCGCCAGACCGGGCGTTCGGCATCGTCGAACTCGCCCGGCTCGCGGCCGAACGACCCGCGCCCGCGCAGCGCGCTGCCCGAGCTGCCGTCGACGCGCGCAGGCCAGCCGCCGAGCGGTTCGGCCGCGACCTCGGTGCCGTCCGGCGCGATCCAGCTCACGGTGGCGCCGTCCATCGGCACGCCTCCGGGCAGGGTCTCGACGTCGACCCAGTGCAGCAGGCGGACGGCGGCGACTTCCTCGGCGAGCGGGCCGCTGGTCAGGCGCGCGCGTCCCCCGTTGGTGTAGAGGACGTCGGGCCAGTCGCCCGGCGCTGCCGCCTCGGACGTGCAGGCGAGCACCGGCAGGCCGCCTTCGGCCGGCGAGTCGTCGCCGGCCCAGCGCCGCCAGGCAGTGCCCGGGCCGTCCGGCTGTTCCGTCACCCAGGCGGCGGGCCAGTCGCCCGCGAAGTCGAGGATCGCATCGTCGGCGGTCCAGACCCAGTCGCGCTCGGCGGTGACGGTCGCGAGGGCGGGGCCGGACAGGGTGTAGCGGAAGCGCGTCGTCGCCCCGGCCGGCAGCGCGGCGTCGGTCGCGAACCGCACCGGCGCGGCCGGCTGCCAAAGCCCGTCGAGCCCGCGCGACAGAGCCACGTCGCGGGGTTGACCGCCCTCCAGGGCGCCCCAGGTCGGCTCACCAACCGTCTCCACGCGCAGCGACAGTGAAGCCGGCTGGTCCCCGCCCACGGTGGCGGTGAACGCCAGCTCGCCGGACACGCGATTCCACGCCGCCTCGAAGCGCAGCCAGGTCTCCGCGGCAGTGACGGTCCGGTGGACGACGAAGCCGCTGCCGGCGGCGATGCCGGTCAGTGACACGCCGGACGGTCCAGCGTAGCCATCGCTGGACGGAACGGTGGCGGGAGTCAAAGCCGTGACCGCGGCGGTACCCGGGAAGACATCACCGCCGGAGCCGGCATCGAAGCCGCGACGCAGGTTGTCGTCGCCGTCGGCTTCCACCAGGCGTGCCCGCAGATGCCAGCGACCCGGTCCGTCCTCGGCCCAGCCGCCCTCGGGCACCCTTTCGTCGACGTGGAGCGCGACCAGTCCGGCGCCCGGCAGGGCGGCGTCGAAGGGCGCGCTGCCCGCGGGGTCGCGCGCCTCCAGGAGCAGGAACTCCGGCCCGGTCCCGTCCGCTGTCCACACGCGGTGGGCGCGGCCGGACGTGAACGTCGGCGGGCGCAGCGTATCGCCGCCTGCAGGGCTGTCGGTGACGGTCGCGACCTCGCACCAACCCAGCAGCGCTCGTGAGTAGGCATCGGGCAGCGACGGCTGCCAGCCGCCACCGGTGCCGAGTGCGCCGGCTCCCATCAGGCTGAAGACGCCGAGGCCTCCCGCGCCGGCGATGTCGCCCGCCCCGGCTGCCGGCGGCAGGAGCGGGTCGTAGCGGTCCTCGAGCCCGAGCAGGTGCGCCGTCTCGTGCGCCCAGATGCCGGGGCCGCTGTGCAGGCTGGCCACGGCGTAGGCGCCGGCGTTGACGCCACGCGCGGTCACCGGCTCGTCCAGGTAATACTGCAGCGCCTGCACCCGTCCGTCCTGCGGGTCGTTCTCCTGCCCGATCTCCGCGTGCAGCAGCAGCACGCCGTCCACCCAGCCGTCGTCGTCGCCGCTTCGCGGCAGTCCGTCCGGGCCGTCGAGGTCGGCCAGGCCAAGGTCGAACCCCGCGGCGGCCACCGACGTGAGGGCCTCCCGCGCCAGGCGCCGCGACCGCGTGAACCCGTTCAGCCCGATATCCGAGTAGTCGAGCGCGTTGCCCGGCAGGTGGACCAGCGGCGCCTGCACCGGCACCAGCTCGCACCGCGAGGCCGAGGCCACGGCGAAGTACCGGCGAAGCGACTGGCCCGAGTCCGCGCCGAGGCGCGGGGCCAGCGCGGCGGGATCCCAGCCGGCGGGCAGGCGCCGGTCGGCGAAGTCGACGGGGATGACCAGGAGGCCGAACCGGGCCGGCGCCGGGGCGGGATCCAGGAGGGTCTTGCCGGCATCCGCGGCCGCCCGGGCGGCAGCCTCCGTCCTCGCGGCCGCGGCCACGCTCGCGCGGCGCACTTCCGACCGGCGCGCGGCCCGCCAGGCCCCCAGCACGGGATCCGCCGCCGGCGTCGCCGGCGACGGTATCGCGGCCGATGGCGGCCCGGCGGCAATCGCAAGCGCGAGCGCCAGCGCAAGCTTCAGGTGCAGGCGCTCGGACACGTGATGCCTTCCCGGCCGCGCGGCGTCAGTGGTTGAAGTGCCGCCGTCCGGCCAGCAGCAGCGTCACGCCCAGTTCGCCGGCGCGCGCGGCCACCTCGTCGTCGCGGATCGAGCCCGCCGGCGCCACCACGGCGCGGATCCCGGCGGCGGCCAGCTTCTCGACGCCGTCGGCGAACGGGAAGAAGCCGTCGGAGGCGGCCAGTGCCCCCTTGAGGTCGAGGCCCTGCGCGCGGGCCTTGCCGACGGCCAGATCCACGGAGTCGACGCGGCTCATCTGCCCGAAACCGCAGCCGAGCGTGGCGGTTCCATCGACGATCACGATCGCGTTGCTCTTGCCGTGCTTGGCCACCTTCCAGCCCAGGGCCAGCCCGTCCCGCATCGCCGCGTCCGGCTCCGGCCCGGCGGCCAGGCGCGAGTCGGAAAGCTCCGGGAACCCCTCGTCCTCGTCCTGTCGCAGCATGAGCCCGCCCCACGAGCGCGAGCGGCCGCGCGTCGCGGCCAGGAACCGCGGGAAGTCGGCCGTCAGCACGCGCACGTTCTTCTTGCGGGTCAGGCGCTCCAGCGCGCCGGGCGCGAACGAGGGCGCCGCGACGATCTCCAGGAACCGCTCGGCGAGGATCGCCGCCGCGGCCTCGTCGACCTCGGCATTGAAGGCGAAGACGCCGCCGAACGCCGACACCGGGTCGCAGCGCAGGGCGCGTTCCAGGGACACCGCCGGCGCGCCGACGGCGAACCCGCAGGGGTTGGTGTGCTTGAGGATGGCGCAGCAGGGCTCGTCGAAGTCGGCGGCCAGCTTCAGGCCGGCCACCAGGTCGACGAGGTTGTTGTAGGAGAGTTCCTTGCCGCCGTGCACGGCGAGTCCCGCGTCGGCCAGCGTGCCGGCGCCCGGCAGGAACATGCGCGCGCCCTGGTGCGGGTTCTCGCCGTAGCGCAGGTGCACGCCGCAGTCGACGCGGCCGGTGACGCCCTCCAGCCAGTCGGCGATGGCATCATCGTAGCGCTCGGTCAGGCGGAACACCGCGGCGGCGAGGCGCCGGCGCAGTTCCATGGTCGTGGTGCCGGCATGGGCATCCAGCTCCGCGAGCACCTCGGCGTAGTGCCCGGGATCCGGCACCACGGTCACGCGCGCGAAGTTCTTGGCCGCCGCGCGCAGCATCGTCGGCCCGCCGACGTCGATCTTCGCCACCAGGTCGGCCTCGCTGCCGCCCTGCGCGCGCGCGGCCCCGAAGCGGTAGAGGTTCACCGCGACCAGGTCGATCGGCGCGATGCCCAGGTCCGCCACCTGCGCGAAGGCGGCCTCGTCCGGCCCCAGGATGCCGCCATGCACGGCCGGATGCAGCGTCTTGACGCGGCCGCCGAAGATCTCCGGGTAGCCGGTGATCGCGTCCACGTCCGTCACGGGAAGCCCTTCGCCGCGCAGCGCCGTCGCGGTGCCGCCGGAGGCCACCAGCTCGAACCCGTGGCGCACGAGCCCGCGCGCGAACTCCGCCAGCCCCGTCTTGTCGGTGACGCTCAGCAGCGCCCGCTTCCGCCTCACAGGTACGCCCGCCATGCCGTGGCCTCCTCGGGAAACAGGATCTCCAGGACCTCGCGATACCGCCCGGCCGTGCGCGTGAGCACGTCGGCAGGCAGCGGCGGCGGCGGCGGCGCCTTGTCCCAGGTGAGCGTCTCGAGGTGGTTGCGCAGGATCTGCTTGTCCCAGCTTGGCGGCTCCTGCCCCGGCTCCACCTGGTCCGCCGGCCAGAAGCGGCTGGAGTCCGGTGTCATGACCTCGTCGATCAGGGCGATACGGCCGTCGATGAGGCCGAACTCGAACTTGGTGTCGGCCAGCACGACGCCGCGCGCTCGCGCGTAGTCGGCGCCCTCGGAGTAGAGCCGCAGCGTCAGGTCCCGCAGCGCGACGGCCTGCCCGGGTCCCACCAGCGCTTCCACCTCTGCGAACGCGATGTCTTCGTCGTGGCCGACCTCGGCCTTCGTCGTCGGCGTGAACAGGGGCTGGGGCAGGCGGTCGGCCAGGCGCAGCCCCGCCGGCAGCGCCTGGCCGCAGATCGCTCCGCCGGCGCGGTACGACTTGTAGCCCGAACCTGCCAGGTAGCCGCGGACGACACACTCGACGGGGAAGCGCTCGGCCTTGCGCACGAGCATCGAGCGCCCGCCGAGGGCCTCCGCGTGCTCCGCGAACGGCGCCGGGAATGCGCGCGGATCAGCGGTGACCAGGTGGTTGGGCACGACGTCGCGGAAGTGCCGGAACCAGCCGAGGCTCATCACGCTGAGCACGACGCCGCGGCCGGGGACCAGGTCGTTCATGATGACGTCGAAGGCGGAGACGCGGTCGGTGGCCACGATCAGGAGCTCGTCGCCGAGGTCGAAGATGTCGCGCACCTTCCCCTCGTGATCGGGCCGAAGGCCCAGGTCGCGCGTGCTGCGCAGGGCAGGCATGGTCTTTCCTCCGGTGTGCGCCCCGGAACGATGTCCGGCGGCAGGTGCGAGGCGGCGGCGCGGCCAGGGTCGCGCGGGGCCGCCACGCGATGTTAGGCATGCCGGCCGGAGGGTGTCAAGCGCACCCGGTGATGGCGCCCGTCCAAGGCCGATTCCGCCGCACTCCCGGATCACTCCCACGTCGAGCGCGCCCGGGCGACGCCGCCGCGACCGGGCCACGACACCGACACGGACCCCTGCAGGTCCGATCGGCGCAGCTCGAGCGTGTCGCCCCGCGCCAGGTAGGGCCCGTGGCTGGGGTGGCCATAGCGGTTGCCCACGCCGCAGCTGACGAGCACCAGGTCCGGTCGCAGGCGCTCGAGCCACTCCGGGCAGCCGGACGTGTCGGAGCCGTGGTGCCCCGCCTTCCAGACCTCGGCATCGGCCAGCCCGGGCAGGGCCGCCAGCAGCCGTCGCTCGCCGCCCTCCTCGAGGTCCCCGCTCCAGGCCAGGCGCAGCCGGTCGCCCTGATAGAGGAGAGCGACGAGCGAGCGGTCGTTCTCATCGACGCGCGCGCCCGGCGGCTCAGGCGCTGCGGCCAGCCTGAGCTCCCAGTCCCGCCAACGATGGAGGGTCGCGGCGACCGGCCGGTCCGTCAGGAGCGCCGCCGGCACGGCGCCGCCCAGGGCCTCGGCGGCGCGGCCGCCGCAGTACCAGCGGGCCCCCGGAAAGGCCGCCGCGGCCGCGGCGGCTCCGCCGGTGTGGTCGCGGTGGCCGTGCGTGAGGACGACGGCGTCAAGCCGGCGATGGCCGTGGCGCCGCAGCCAGGGCAACACCTCCCTCGTGAACGGCCCGCCGCTGTCGGCATTCCCTCCGTAGGCTCCGCCGGTATCCAGCAGGACCGCCCAGCCATCGGGAAAGGCCAGCAGGCCGCAGTCTCCCTGTCCCACGTCGAACTGCGTCACGGTCACGCGCTCCCGCAGGCGCTCTTGCAACGCGGGCGCCACCGCGAGGGCGAGGCCCACCGGCGCCGTGGCGACCAGCATCGTCAGCATCGCCGCCGGGCGACCGGCGCGACGGGCGTTCGCGAGCCCGGCCAGCAGCGCGGCGCTCCCTGCCAGCCAGGCCGCAAGCTGAACCGGCCCGGTCACGCACAGGCCCAGCTCCCAGGCATCGGATCGAGCGGAGACCCAGGTCACGCCTGCCGCCAGCAGGCGCAACTGCAGCCAGCCGAGGGCGCCGCAAGCCTGGCCGACCGCGGCAGAGAGCGGCGCCAGGGCCAGGCCTGCAACGGTCGTCCACACCGCGGCGCCGAAGAGCGGCACGGCCAGCAGGTTCGCCAGCGGCGACAGCAGCGAGACGCGCCCGAAGGCCGAGGCCGCCACCGGCAGGGTGAACCACTGCGCTGCCAGCGTCACGCCGAGGCCGCTGGCCAGCCAACCCCAAGGCCGCTGCGCGAAGAAGCGCAGTCCGCCCGTCGCGCGGCTGGTGGCCAGGATGCCCCCGGCCGCCAGGTACGACAGGCGCAGTCCCGTGTCGAGCGCGGCCACCGGGTCCCAGACGACACTCGCGGCGTAGAGCAGCCCGATTCCCCGCAGCGGCTCGAAGCGCCGGCCCAGGCACGGCGCCAGCAACGCCAGCGCGCCCAGCCCGGCGGCGCGGATGACCGAACCCGGCAGGCCGGTCAGCACGGCGTAGGGCGGCAGCAGGAGTACGACCGGCAAGGCGGCCGCCAGCGGGCCCAGGGCGGCCGCGCGCGCGGGCGCCAGCACGAGCCCGAGCAGGATGCCGACATGGAGCCCGCTCACGGCGAAGAGGTGGGCCAGGCCCAGGTCGGCGAATGGTTCGCTGGCCTGGCGGCTGGCGGGATCGCGCGCGCCGAGCAGGACCGAGGCGGCGAGGGCGGCCTCGGGTGGCGGCAGGATCTCCCCGAGCCCCGCGATGAGTCCGCCCCGCAGCGGCACGAGCCAACGACGTCCGGCGGCCTCCGCGAGGTCTCGTCCCGGCGGCGCCACGGTCCGCAGCGTGTCGACCCGGGCCGTCCATTCCAGACCGCGACCCGCCAGGTGGCGGCGGTAGTCGAAGGCTCCCTCGATCCCTGCCGCGCGCGGTCGCGCCAGCCGGGCGCGACCACTCGCCACGGCGCCGATGGCCGGTGCGGGATCCCTTCCCGTGAGCAGGAGTCCGTCCCCGGGCGCCGGTTGCGCGCCGCGGGCCGCGCGGGCTTCCGTTCGCCAGGTGAGCAGCCGTGCCGGGGCGCGCCAGCGGCCGTCGGCGGCCGGGGTTGGCCAGCCGGTGATGCGCAGGAGCGCGCGGCCGTCCGCCCGGACCGGCACGGCAGGCGCCCACGGTTCGGTCGCGACCGCGTCGACCCGGGCACGCCGCGCGGACGCTTCGGCCCATCCCCAGGCCCCGGCGCCGGCCACCGTGGCCACGCCGGCCGCGATGAGACCGGCCGGGCCGGTGCCGACGGCCAGCAGGGGTGTCAAAGCGATCCCGCGTCCCCAGCCGGCGGGCAGGTTGCGGAAGGGAGCCGGTGGCGAACCGGGCAGCGCCCCGCCGGCAGCGACGCCGGCCAGATGCAGCGCGGCCCAGGCCAGCGGCCACCAGCG
>JAYRFB010000049.1:0-18035 GCA_041908585.1 Candidatus Krumholzibacteriia bacterium | reverse complement strand
GCGCTGCGACGAAGAAGGGCAGGATCGCGGCCGCCTGCACCACGACGAGCCAGGCCAGCAGCCTGCCCTGCGGGCCGCGCGGCACCAGCAGCAGGCCTGCCACCGCCAGCGGCAGCACGAGCCAGGTGCCCGGCCACCAGCGCGCGAGCACGAAGACGCCCTCCTGCTCGGCCAGCCAGCGCGGGTTGATGTTGTTGCGGCCCTCGCGGGCATTCAGCAGCAGCAGCACCTTGCGACCGAGCAGCTCCAGCGTGCGCCCGGGATTGGCCGCGATCCAGGCCAGCGCATCGCGCGTCATCAAGTCGGAGAACGCCCCCGGCGTCGTGGCGCCACGCTGCCGCGCGGCCAGCTGCAGGCCGTCCCAGCGCACGCCCACCGGGATAGCCGACAGGCCGTCGGCCTCGTCGGAGTTGCCCGTCAGGAGGTTGACGCCGAAGTTCGCGCTGACCGGCACGAACTCGCCGTAGCGCAGGTTGTGCAGCGTGGCCGGCGCGATCGCCACGACGCAGCCAGCCGCCAGCGGCACGAACGACCGCCACCAGGCGCCGCCGGACGGCGCGCGGCCGCCGTTCGCACGCGCCTGCCAGGCCAGCCAGGCCGCCAGCACGGGCAGCACGATCAGGAGGTTCGGCCGCCCCAGGGCGGCGATGCCCAGCAGCAGGCCGGCGACGGCCAGCTTCGCATCGGCCCGCCTCTCGCGCGGCCTGGTCCCCAGCAGGAACAGCAGCAGCGATCCCTGCGCCAGGGCGGTGGTCCAGGCCTCGGCCACCATCTGCGCCTCGAAGAACGGCAGGATCGGCAGCAGGGCGCCGGCCAGCGCACCGGCCAGCGCCACGCGCGGCGCGAACGCCAGCCGCGCGATCGCGAACGAGACGACCGTGGTGGCGGCCCCCACCAGCAACTGCAGCACGAGCACGCCCTGCATGCCGAGGCCCAGGCGGTAGAGCGCTGCCAGCACGTAGGCGGCCAGTGGCGGCTTGAAGAACGCCTGCGCCTGGAACTCGCGGCCGGCGACCAGTGCCTGCGCCCACTGGTCGAAGAACGAGGCGTCGACCACCGGCGTCTGCATGAAAAGCGAGCGCGACGCGGGAATCCAGTAGAGCGCGCGCATGACCAGCGCAACGGCCAGCACGAGCGCGGCCTGGCGCCAGGGGAACGGCGCGCGGGCCGGGTCGCGCGCAACGTCGGCACGGGAAGCGGGAGCGGCCACGGTGTCCTTTCCGGGAGTGCCGGCGGGCCGGCTGGGTCGCGAATGCGCTCCGCAGCATAGGCTGCGCGCCGCGGCAGCGTCAAGGCGACCGCCCACCCGGCCGCAGGCGCTCAACGCGCCTTTGCACGTGCCGTCGCCGTCGCCTATGATTCCGCCCGCGCCCGCGCGAGGCGGGCCGACATCGCCGGCAGGGCGGGAGGATCCCTCATGGACTGCTGCGGACCCGTTGCCGAGGCGCACGCCGCCACCATCACGCTGTGGGCGGCGCTGGGCGTCGGCCTGACCACCAGCCTGGGTCACTGCCTGGGCATGTGCGGCCCGCTGCTGAGCACGGTCTCGCTGGCCCATGGTCGCACCGACAGCCGGCTGTCGCGCCTGGTGCCCGGCCTTCTGCTCTACCACCTGGGTCGACTCAATTCCTACATCGTGATCGGCTTGGTCTTCAGCCTGCTGATGACCGCCACGCGCACGGGTGGCCCATCGGCGACGCTGCGCGCGATCGTCTTCGGCGTCTCCGGCACGCTGATGGTGCTGATGGGCCTGGGACTGGGCGGCTGGCTGCCGACCGGCCGCTACCTCAACAACCACCGGCTGGGCCAGGCCATCGCCTCGCGGTTCCTGGCGCTGGCCGGCACGTCGTCGCTGGCCGGCCGCTACTTCCTGGGCGTGGCCAACGGCTTCCTGCCCTGCGGCCCGGTCTACGCGATGGCCGCCGCCACGCTCACGGCGCCGTCGCCGCTGCACGGGATGGGCACCATGGCGATGTTCGGTGCCGGCACCATCCCCGTGCTCGTGGCCGTGGGACTGGGTGCCGGAAGGCTGGCCCCGGCGCTGCAGCGACGGTTCAACCTGGGCGCGGCGGTGCTCGTCGTGTTCATGGGCGTGGAGTTCCTGCTGCGGGCGGGCAAGCTGGCAGGCCTGGTGCGGGAGATCCGCTGGGGCTTCGTGCCGTTCTTCTGAGTGAAGCCCGGGCCCCTCGCCAACGACCAGGACAGTTTTAGTCCGCTATCTTGATCGATGGCATCTTATTTTGCAATTCCGCCGGCGACGTGGTAGGATTCTTGAGGCGTCGCTGCGCACGTGCCCATCGGCACCCACAGCGGCCCGCTTCGGATTTCGCCCACGGATTCGCCCTCCGGACATCTGCACACATCTCGTCGTCGCAGAAGTGCGCTGGGGACCTCCATGCCGCGTGTCCGCCGTGATCATCTCGTCGATCTCGCCGTCATCGTCAGCCTGCTCGCAGCCTCTCCCGCGCTGGGCTTCCACGACGGCGGCGTCGCCGCCTGCGCGGGCTGCCACACCATGCACGCCAGCCAGGACGGCCGGACGGGTCCCGGCTGGACGCCGGGCGGCAACCCGTGGCTGCTGAAGTACGGCAACGCGACCGACACCTGCCTGCGTTGCCACGCCGCCCGCGGGCAGCTGGCCGGCGGCCTCGGGCACGGTCCCGGCGGCGACTTCCACTGGCTGACGCGCACGTTCACGTGGACCACGTCGTGGGGCACCGTCGCGACCAGCGCCTCGCACACGCACGGGCACAGCCTCGTCAGTCCCGCCTACGCGCTCGAACCCGATCCCGTGCTCTCGGTGTCTCCGGGAGGGACGTTCCTGGCCGACCGCCTCGGCTGCACCAGCTGCCACGATCCGCACGGCACCGCGGATTTCCGCATGCTCTACGGCGCAGGCCGGGGCCCGGCCTACGGCGACGGTGCGCGCTTCGCGTTCAGCGCGCCGGCGCCGCTGGCGCGCGGGAACGGCGGCACGACCCTGCCCGGCGGCGGCGGCGAGGAGACCGACAGCCGGCACACCATCTACAAGAGCGGCCTGAGCGCCTGGTGCGGCAACTGCCATCCCGCGATGCATGACGAGGGCGGCCAGCTGTTCACGCACCCGACCGGCGCGGCGCTCGGCGCGGTCATCGCCGCGAACTACAACCGCTACGTCAGCACGACCGATCCCGCCGGCGGCGCCTCAGAGGTGTCGTACGCGGGCCTTGTCCCGTTCGAGAGTCTCGACATCGACCTGGGCGCTGTCGATCCCGCCGGCCACACGGCCGGTCCCGGCGCGGGCGACCAGGTGATGTGCCTGAGCTGCCACCGCGCGCACGCCTCGCCGTTCGCCGACGCGGGGCGCTGGGACTTCGGCGCCACGCGCCTGGACCGCGACTCGCACCCGCGGACCGGTGACGGCGGCGCCACCGCGCAGGACGTCGCCAACCGCTACTACGCCTACGTGATCGCCGCGGGACAGCGCTCACTGTGCAACAAGTGCCACGCCAAGGATGCCGACGACGGGCAGCCGGCTGGCGACCGCACCCACCCCGGCCCCTGGCGGCGCGGCCCGGTCCCCGACAACCCGGTCGGGCCCTGATCGACAGCAGGACTGCGTGCCGCGGCAGCGCAGCGCTCCGGCGATGCGTGGCCGGGCCGCGGGACCCCGGTTGACCCCGTTGCCGGCGGGCCCTACTATGGACCGGACCGTTCCGCTCCTGACTGCGCAACTCCTTGCGCGACGGTAGTTTTTCCGGACCGGAGCCGCGCGAAGCGACCATGGCCACCGAGACTCTCGTCCTGCCCGCCGACTGGTCGGAGGACTGGCGGCGCGCCGCGCACGACGGGCGCTGCCTGCACTGCGGCAATGCGCTGGGCCGGCACTGGCGCCCCGCCGATGGCCCCTTCTGCTGCCGCGGCTGCGCCGGCGTGTGGGAACTGATCCACGCCGCGGATCTCGAGCGCTTCTATGACCTCAAGCCTGCCACCCTGGCCCCCGCCGCCACGCTGCGCCCGGACAGCTTCGCCTGGCTGGACCGCATCCTCGAGGAACGCGCGACTGAGGCGCCGGGCGACCCGGTGCTGCGCCTGGACCTGGACATCCAGGGCGTGCATTGCGCGGCCTGCGTCTGGCTCATCGAGGAGCTGTTCCGGCGCCAGGACGGCGGCATCCAGGTGCGCCTGAACCCGGCCCTCGGCAAGGTCGAGCTGGCCTGGGACACGGGGCGCGGCGACCTGAAGGCGTTCCTGGCCGAGCTCGAGCGCTTCGGCTACCGCCTGGGCCCCGCGCGCAAGGGCGCGCAGCGGCACTCGCGCGCGCTCATCATGCGCATGGCGATCGCCATCGCCATGGCCATGAACGTGATGATGTTCAGCGTCAGCGTGTACCTGGGGCTGGAAGAGGGGCTGCTCTACACGTTCTTCGGCTGGCTCAGCTTCGGCATGTCGACGATCTCGCTGCTGGCCGGCGGCGGCGTCTTCTACCGCGGCGCGCTGGCCGGGCTGCGGCGCGGCGTGCTGCACCTGGACGTGCCGATCGCGCTGGGCATGACGCTGGCCTACGCGGGCTCGGTGTGGACGTGGGTCACCGGCGGCATGTCGGCCACATACTTCGACAGCCTGTGCGCCTTCATCGCGCTGATGCTGGTCGGGCGCTGGGCGCAGGAACACATCCTCGAGCGCAACCGCAACTCGCTGCTGGAATCCAGCGGCGCCGAGAACCTGGTGGTCAAGCGCGTGCGCGCCGGCCGGCTGGAGACGGCGGGAGCCGCCGACATCGCCCTCGGCGACGAGTTGTGGATCGCGCCCGGCGACCTGCTGCCGGTGCGCGGCCTGCTGCTGCGGCGACCGGCCACCGCGGCGCTCGACTGGATCACCGGCGAGTCGGGCCAGGTCGCGTTCGCGCCCGGCGAGGCGATCCCCGCCGGCGCCTTCAACGCCGGGGCGCAGGGCTTCGCCGTCGCCGCCGCCGAGGGCTTCGCCGACAGCCGCCTGAACGACCTGCTGCGCACCACCTCGATCGCCGACGAGCAGTTCCGGCCGCAGTGGTGGCACCGCATCGCCGGCTGGTACGTGGCGGCGGTGCTCGTGGCTGCGGCCGGCGGCTTCGCGCTGTGGGCCGGGCGCGACCTGGCCCGCGCCGTCGAGGTGACGGTGGCCATCCTGGTGGTGACCTGCCCCTGCGCGCTGGGCCTGGCCACGCCGCTGGCCGAGGAGCTGACGCACCACCGCCTGCGCCGCGCCGGCGTCTTCGTGCGCAAGCCGTCATTCCTGGAGAAGGCGCTGGCCGTGCGGCGCGTGCTGCTGGACAAGACGGGCACGCTGACGATGGGGCGCCTGGTGCTCGACGATGCCGGCCGCCACGCGCTGGCCGGGCTGGGCCCGCGCGAGCGCGCGGTGTTGCGGCACATGACCGCGCGGAGCAACCACCCCGTCAGCGCCTGCATCGCGGCGGCGCTGGGCCCGGCCGCGGAGGACGAGCCGGCGTTCACCGGCGAGCATGCGGAGGACCTGCGCGAGACGGCCGGCCAGGGGCTGGAACTGTCGCTTGACGACGGCTGCTGGCGGCTGGGCCGGCCGGCGTTCGCGGCCGCCGCCGGTCCCGGCGCCGATGAACGCACGGCGGCCGCGGGCGTCACCGTCTTCGCGCGCGACGGGCGCGAACTGGCGCGCCTGGCGCCGGCCGAGGAGTTCAAGCCCGACGCCGCCGACGAGATCGAGGCGCTGCGACGAGCGGGCTACGAGCTGCACCTGCTCAGCGGCGATGCGCAGGCCAAGGTGGACCGCGCCGCGCGCGCACTGGGCCTTCCCGCCGAGCGCGCCGAGGGCGACCTGGATCCCGAGGCCAAGGCCGCGCGCGTGCGCGAGCTGGACCGGCGCGACACGCTCATGGTCGGTGACGGCCTGAACGACTCGCCCAGCTTCGCGGCAGCGTGGTGCGCGGCCACACCCGCGGTCGACCGCCCGGTCCTGCCCGGCAAGGCGGACTTCTTCTTCCTGGGCGACGGCATCGCCGCGATCGGCCGCTCGCTGTGGGAGGCGCGCCGCCTGCGGCGCGTGGTGCGCGACAATCTCGTGATTGCCGTCGCCTACAACGTCGTGGCCGTGGCCTGCTGCGCCGCCGGCCTGGTCACGCCTGTGGCGGCGGCCGTCTTCATGCCGGCCAGTTCCGTCGCCGTGGTCACGCTTACGGCGCTGCGCGTCACCAGGGGACCGACATGGAAGTGATCATCATCCTCGTCTTCTTCAGCCTCGCGTTGGTGATAGCGGGACTCATTTTCTTTTTCAATCGCCTGCATCAGGGCGATTTCGACCACGGCGAACGGCTGTCGATCCTCCCGCTCGCCGATGATGTCTCACCGAAACCGGATCAGAAGACGAAAGAAGTTGACCCCGTGAATGGGGATGACAAATTGGACTGATTGGGTTCAAATGCGCACGGGGCAGCGCGCGCCGCGCCGGTGAGGGCACGGCGTTCGCGACGCGGTTGCGTGCCCCGAACCGACAGCCCGCCGCAGGTGAAGAAGGAGGAAGGTGCTCCACATGGACGCCACGAACATGGCCGGCACGAACACGCAGATGAAGACGGTCGTCTACGATGACGCGATCGTACGAGCCTTCTCGACCATCACGGTCGTGTGGGGCGTCGTCGCGTTCCTGCTGGGGGTGATCGTCGCGGCGCAGCTCTCGTTCTGGCAGGCCAACTTCGGGCTGGAATGGCTGAGCTTCGGGCGCCTGCGGCCCCTGCACACGAACGCCGCGATCTTCGCGTTCGTCGGCAACGGCATGTTCGCCGGCATCTACTACTCCACGCAGCGGCTGCTGAAGGTGCGCATGGCCAGCGACCTGCTGAGCTGGGCGAACTTCTGGGGCTGGCAGATCATCATCGTCTGCGCCGCGCTCTCCTATCCCCTGGGGCTGACGCAGGGCAAGGAGTATGCCGAGCTGATCTGGCCCATCGACCTGATGGTCGTGGTCGTCTGGGTCATCTTCGCGGTGAACTTCTTCTGGACGCTGGCGATCCGCAACGAGAAGAACCTCTACGTCGCCATCTGGTTCTACATCTCGACGATCGTCACCATCGCCGTCCTCTACATCGTCAACAACCTGCAGCTGCCGACCAGCCTGCTGCACAGCTACCCGATCTTCGGTGGCGTGCAGGACGCGCTGGTGCAGTGGTGGTACGGCCATAACGCCGTGGCCTTCTTCCTGACCACGCCGCCGCTGGGCCTGATGTACTACTTCATGGTGAAGGCCGCCGAGCGCCCGGTGTACTCGTACCGCCTGTCGGTCGTGCACTTCTGGTCGCTGATCTTCCTCTACATCTGGGCCGGCCCCCACCACCTGCTGTACACGGCGCTGCCCGACTGGGCACAGACCCTGGGCATGGTGTTCTCGATCATGCTGTGGGCGCCGTCATGGGGCGGCATGCTCAACGGCCTGCTGACGCTGCGCGGCGCCTGGGACAAGCTGCGCACCGACCCGGTGATCAAGTTCTTCGTCGTCGCCGTCACCTTCTACGGCATGTCGACGTTCGAGGGCCCGCTGCTGTCGATCAAGAGCGTCAGCGCCCTGGGCCACTACACGGACTGGATCATCGGCCACGTGCACGGTGGCGCGCTGGGCTGGAATTCGTTCATGACGTTCGGCATCCTCTACTGGCTGGTGCCGCGCCTGTACGGGACGAAGCTGTACAGCACGAAGCTGGCCGAGCTGCACTTCTGGGTCGGGACCGTCGGCATCCTGATGTACGTCGTCTCGATGTGGGTCAGCGGCGTCAGCCAGGGCCTGTTCTGGCGCGCGCTGGACGCCGAGGGCTTCCTGAAGTACCCGGACTTCATCGAGGGCCTGTCCAACAGCCTGCCCATGTACCACACGCGCCTGCTGGGCGGCATCCTGTTCTTCCTCGGCTCGTTCCTGCTGGTCTGGAACCTGATCATGACCGCGCGACAGGGCAAGCCGGTCACCGTCAGCGTGCAGGTGCCGGCGCTGCGCCCGGCTCGCGACAAGGCGAGCGCCTGGGAGCTGATGACCAGCGCCCCGATGCTGTTCATGATCGCGTTGATCGTGCTGTCGGTGTGGTTCGGCGCCGCGGGCGCGATGCTCAGCCCGGTGGTGCTCGCGCTGCTGATCGTGATCAGCGTGGCGATGATCATCTCCTACGGCCTGCAGCAGAAGCGTTGGGGCCATTGGTACGGGCTGGTCGAGCGCAACGCGCTGGTGTTCACCATCCTGGCTCTGCTGGCGATCCTGGTGGGTGGCGCCGTGGAGATCATCCCCACGGTCCTGGCCAGCAACAAGGTGCCGCTGCAGATCACCGAGCAGCAGGCCGCCGCCGACCCGGCGCTGGCCGAGCAGGCCAAGTGGGTGCAGAAGCCGTACAGCCCGCTGGAGCTGGCCGGCCGCGACATCTTCATCGCCGAGGGCTGCTACGTCTGCCACAGCCAGATGATCCGCCCCTTCCGCCACGAGGTGCTGCGCTACGGCGAGTACTCGCGCCTGGAGGAGTCGGTGCTGGACCACCCGTTCCAGTGGGGCAGCAAGCGCACGGGCCTGGACCTGGCGCGCGTCGGCGGCAAGTACGACAACCTGTGGCACTACCTGCACCTGATGGACCCGCGGCAGACGTCGCCGGCGTCGAACATGCCGTCGTACAAGCACTTCAAGACGAAGACCGTGGATCCGGCCGTGGTGCAGCATCGCATGGGCGTGCAGCAGAAGCTGGGCGTGCCCTACACGGACCAGGACCTGGCGCTGGCCGGGCAGCGGTACGCCAGCCAGGCCAAGCTCATCACCGACGACCTGTCGGCCAAGAGCGTGACCCTGGCTCCGAACAGCCAGATGACGGCCGTGATCGCCTATCTGCAGCGGCTGGGCCGCGGGCCGCAGCCGGTCGAGCCCGTGGCAGCCGCGCCGGTGCCGGCGCCCGCGCCGGTGACCGCCGCCGTGGAGACTCCCGCGGAGACTCCTGCGGCGACTCCCGTCGCGACGCCTGCCGGCACGCCGGCGGGCGGGCAGTAGGAGGCGCGCGTGTTCCAGGAGTTCTTCTCGCGCAGCACGCTGCTGGCCTGGCCGCTGGCCGGGCTGCTGCTGAGCGTCACGTTCTTCGTCGGGGTGCTGGCCTTCGTCTTCCTGGGGCTGCGCGACCGGCGCCACGTGCAGGATCTGGCATCGCTGCCGTTCGATGCCGAAGAAACCGTCGATGAGCCGGCCGCCGCGGCGGTCATCCGGATCGGGAGGGTCAACCAGTCATGAGCGCCAACCACGACAACACCCGCGACAACCGGGCCGAGTACCGCCAGGACACGGTGATGGCCCACGAGTACGACGGGATCCAGGAGTTCGACAACCGCCTGCCGAACTGGTGGATGTGGATCATGTGGGGCACCATCGTGTTCGCCCTCGGCTACTGGCTGGTGTTCCACACGCTGGGCCTGAAGCCGCTCTCGCACGAGAAGTTCGAGGCGGTCATGCAGAAGGCGCAGGAGGAACAGCTGGCCCGCGCCGCCGCGCAGGGCGTGGACGACAACTTCCTGGTGATGATGAGCCAGACGGCCACCAAGGTTTCCGAGGGCCGCGAGATCTTCGTGAAGCACTGCGTGGCTTGCCACCTCGACAAGGGCCAGGGCCTGGTCGGCCCGAACCTGACGGACGGCGTCTGGATCCACGGCTGCGCGCCGATGGCAATGCTCAAGACCGTCACCGACGGCGTGCCGGCCAAGGGCATGCCCGCCTGGCAGAACCAGCTGGGCCCCTCGCGCGTGCAGGCGGTGGTGGCCTACGTCATGACGCTGAAAGGCACGAACGTGCCCGGAAAGGCCCCGGAGGGGCAGCCTTGCCAGTTCTGAGCGGGCCCGCAGGGGCCCGCGGAGAGGGCGGTCGCTTTCCGGCGGCCGCCCTCTTACTTTTGGGGAAAGGACAGGGGTCGGCTCTGATTTCCGCCGCGGCGGCCGCCGGCCCGGGAAGGACCTGGGAATGAACGAGCAGGACGACAGGACGGCCGGCGGCGCGCCGGCGCCGGGCGGGGCGCCCAGCGGCCCCGAAGCAGGCGGCGATGGCAAGGGCGGCCGTCGCTCGCGGAAGCGGCAACCGGACCTCAACACCGTCTACACGATCAACGCCGACGGCTCGCGCAACATGCTCCAGGTTGCCGACGTGCGCGGGCGCTGGACGGTGCGCAAGTACGTCATCTACTACTTCCTGATCGCCATCTACCTGGCGGCGCCCTGGATCACCATCGGCGGCCACCCGATGGTGCTGGTCGACATCCCGGCGCGCTCGGCCTACCTGATGGGCGCCACCTTCACGAACCAGGACTTCCACCTGTTCTTCTTCGTGCTGATCGGGGCGGGCATCGGGCTGTTCGTGGCCACCTCGCTGTTCGGGCGCGTGTGGTGCGGGTTCGCCTGCCCGCAGACCGTGTTCATGGAAGGCGTGTACCGGCCCATCGAGAGGTTGCTCGAGGGCGACAGCATCGCGCGGATGAAGCGCCAGCGCGCCGGCGGCGCCGACGCGATCTGGCGCAAGGTGGTCAAGCACGGGGTGTTCATCTTCCTGAGCTGGAACTTCGCCATCGCCTTCATGTGCTACTTCATCCCCACGCGAACGATGGCGACCATCATCCCGTTCTTCGAGGGTCACACCACGGCGCTGGTCTGGTCGCTGTTCTGGACCGGCTTGCTGTATTTCGACTACAGCTGGTTCCGCGAACAGACCTGCCTGATCATCTGCCCGTACGGGCGGCTGCAGTCGACGCTGGTGGACTACGACACGGTCATCATCGGTTACGACGAAAAACGCGGCGAGCCGCGCGGGCACGGCGTCGACACGGGCGGCGCCTGCATCGACTGCCGGCGCTGCGTGGACGTCTGCCCCACGGGCATCGACATCCGCAACGGGCTGCAGATGGAGTGCATCGGCTGCACGAACTGCATCGACGCCTGCGACGAGATCATGGACAAGATCGGCAAGCCGCAGGGGCTGGTGCGCTTCGACTCGTCGCGCGGCTTCGAGACCGGCAAGTCGCGCCTGCTGCGGCCGCGGTTCTTCCTCTACGGCGCCATCATCGCCGTGCTGGCGACGCTGTTCGTGCTGCGCGCCACTCAGCGCGAGTCGTTCCAGGTGACGGTGATGCGCTCGCAGGGGCTGCCGTTCTCCATCGAGAACGGGGTCATCAGGAACCTCTACACCCTGCACCTGCAGAACAAGACGGACCAGACGCGGGTCTACCGGCTGGCGCCGGCGGCAGGGGCGCTGGCGGGAAGCGCCGGCGTGGAGTACATCATCCCGCAGGACCGGATCGAGCTGCCGCGGCTGTCGGACCGCCAGCTGACGGCGTTCGTGGCCATGCCGATGACAAGCTACACGGAATCGCAGGACTTCGCGTTCACGGTGACGGACTCGGCGTCGGGCATCGCCCAGGACATCAAGGTGCGCTTCCGCGGGCCCTGACCCGCGGCGGCGCGAAGGACGGAACATGCGCAAGTGGCTCTACGACAGGCCCTGGATCTGGGTGGTGCTGTTCCTGGCCACCCTGATCGGGGCCAGCGTGGCGACGGTGATCATCGCCGAGGTGAACAAGCCGGAGATCGTCAAGCCGAAGGCGGGACGAAAGACCGCGGCCACCAGCCTGCTGGCGGCGCCGGGGTCGCGAGGCCTTGAAGCGGGAATTGGGATACGCTAGGATGTCGGGGACCGGGCGCGCGCGCACTGCGCGCGCTTTCCCTATCCGGAACCGGGAGCCCGACCTTGTCCACCGAGTCGATCCGCCTGTCGTCGACCCGTATCCTGCGCGCGCTGAGCATCATCGCGGTCGCCCTGCTGATCGTGAACCTGGCGATGCAGTACGCCGTCCACGCGGCCGGGCTGGACCTGCATGGCGCGCTGCACCAGGTCGACGTCGGGCGCGAACGGAACCTGCCGACCGCATTCACGATCGTGCTGCTGCTGTCCTGCTGCGCCCTGCTGGGTGCGATCGCCGCCCGGACCCGCCAGGCAGGCGACCCGGACTCGCCGCGCTGGGCGCTGCTCGCCATGGGCCTGGCCGCCATGGCCTACGACGAGGCCTTCTCGGTGCACGAGAGGTTCATCGAGCCGGTGCGCGCGCTGCTGGGACGCGATGACCCGTCCGACCTGGGCGCGCTCTACTACGCCTGGATCATCCCCGGTACGGCGCTGGCCGTCGTGGTCGGGCTGTTCTTCCTGGGTTTCCTGCGCCGCCTGCCCGCCTGGACGCGCCGGCGCTTCGTGCTGGCCGGCGCGCTCTACCTGACCGGCGTCCTGGCCCTGGAGGCGATCGGCGGCTGGTACGACGCGCGACACGGCTATGAGAACATGCCGTATGCGGTCATCTGCAGCGCCGAAGAGGGCGCGGAGATGGCCGGCATGATCGTCTTCCTGGCTGCGTTGCTGCGCACCGTCAATGAACGATTCGGGGAACTGACCATCCGCTTCGACGCCAACCGCGGCTGACATGCGCCAGGTCGGCGGGCCGAGCCCACGGTGACTCAGGCGCCGGCGCCCTGGCCCACGCCGAGCGGCGCCTCGACGGCCGGCGCACCGGTGCCCGCGCGCTCGCCATCGCCGGCCGGCAGCGCCTGGAAATGGCGCTCCGGATCAAAGCCGCCGGCCAGGAGCGCGCCCAGCTCCACATGGCCGTTCATCGGCGTAACGGCGGGGATCCCCCACTTCGCCTTGAACACGGCCCACTGCCGCCGGATCTGCTCCGCATAGTCGATGCCCGCGGCGGCGAAGCTGCGGCTGCCGAAGTGGTGGATGAAGACGCCGCGCGCCACCAGGCACTCGTAGCCGGCCAGGTGCGCGCGCAGGCAGTAGTCGTTGTCCTCGTAGTTGCCCAGGCCGAAGATCTCGTCCAGCCCACCGATGCGCGCGAGCAGCTCGCGCTTGACCAGCAGGCACATGCCGGTCAGGCGCATGGTGCGCTCGACCTCGCCGGCATGGCCGGCGGCCTCGGCGGCGGCGAACGCCTCCAACCCGGAGAGGCTCTCCTGGTCGTAGCCGACGCGATCGAGCTGCTGCAGGCCGGAGATGTTGTTCGTGACCGGGCCCACGAGGCCGGCGCGCGGGCGACTCTCGGCCACGGCGACCAGGCCCTCCAGCCAGCCGTCGGTGACCACGGTGTCGCTGTTGAGCAGCACGAGGTGGCGACCGCGCGCGGCGGCCAGGCCCTGGTTGCAGGCCCGGGCGAACCCGAGGTTCGAGCCGTTCAGCAGGACGCGCACCCGATTGTGGTCGCGCGCCAGGCCCTGCAGGTACTCGGGCGTGCCGTCGGTGCTTCCATTGTCGACGAAGACCAGCTCGTGGCGCGCGTCGGTGCGCGACAGGAGCGACTCCACGCACAGGCGCGTGTACTCCAGCGCATTGCAGGTCGGCACGATGACCGAAGCCACCGGCGCCAGCATCGCACCGGCCGGCGCGCCGGGACTGCGCCCGTGGTGGTAGTGCCCGAACGGGAAGGTGATGGCGGGTTCCACCCACGGCCGGATGCCGCCGTTCTCCTGCGCGACGGCGCCGCCGGCGGCGGGCGCCACGAAGTCCGGTCGCGCGCGCTCCAGCCACGAAGCGGTGACCAGCACCAGGTCGTCGGCGGCCGTCAGTTCGTCGCGGTGCGGGTCGGCGTCGGGATCGTTCTCGGCGACGCGCAGGCGCGTCATCACGCTCTCGGGGCGATAGACGCAGAGCCAACCGCGGGAGCCCAGGCGCAGGCAGATGTCGACGCCGGCGGGCTCGCCGTCGGCCATCGGCTTGCTGCGGCCGAACTCGCGGCCGATGCACTCGTCGAAGCCGCCCGCGGCGAAGAAAGCGGAGGCCCGGACGCACAGCGCCTCGCCGGCCAGGCACTGCACCGCGAGCGGGCGCAGCGAGGCGGCGAAATCGGCCGGGCGGCCGGCGTGCAGGCTGCGGCCCGACAGGCGAAAGCGGCGCGGCTGCCGTTCCCAGCGCAGCAGCGCCAGTCCGGCGTGGTCGATGCGCCCGTCCTGCAGGATCACCTTGCCGGCCACGGCGCCGACCAGGGGGTCGCGCTCGAGCGTGTCGAGCAACGCCTCGGCCCATGTCGGCCCCAGCACGAGTCCGGGGTCCAGGAACATGATGGAGCGGCCGCGCGAGGCGCGGGCGCCGCGATTGCGGGCGGCGGCGCGGCCCTCGCGGGTCTCGTCCGTCACCAGGCGAATCTCGCCCCGATCGGCCAGCCCGGACAGAAACTGGGCGCTGCCATCGCTGGAACCCTGGTCCACGACGATGACCTCATGCGCGGCGGCCGGGGCTTGCGCGCGCAGCGCCGAGATCGTGAACTTCAAGGCATTCAATTGGTTACGACAGGCGATGACCACGGACAACTGCGGCCCGGGAACGCTCATGGCGGCACTCCTGATCGGCGGCGGCACGGGTTGATTCGGTTCTGCCGCCGGCGATGCAAGCGCCGGACCGGGAACCGGTGGCGGCAGATCCTGCCGGTCCAGCGGTTGCCGCGGCGGTGGCCGGAGCGGCTTGCCGCGGCGGGGTACCGATGCTACGGTTCGCGCGTCCGAGATCGCCGCACCGTGCGTCACGCCCCACCCGAAACGGATCCCGCCCGCGTCATGAAGCCGAGCCGTCCGCAGACAGGGTCGATCACCGGCGGAAGCGGCGCAGCCGTCCGGGCGGTCGCCGTCGCCGCCGTGATGCTGGCCGCCCTGGCGGTGCGCTGGTGGGCCGCCGCCGGCAACGGCTTTCCGACCGTCGACGGCACGCAGTACCTGGACCAGGCCTGGCAGATCGCCTTCACCGGGCAGGTGCCCTACAGCTGCTTCCCGCCCGGGTGGCCCGCCCTGGTCGCCGTCCCTCTGCGCTTCCGCGACGCCGGCGACCCGCACGCGCTCCTGGCATCCGCCCAGCTGCTGAACGTCCTGTTGGGCGTGCTGCTGACCTGGCTGACCTGGCGTCTGCTGCGGCCGCGGCTGGGCTTCGGCCCGGCGCTGGCCGGCGCGGCCGTCGTCGCCTTCCTGCCGCAGCTGGTCATCCTGGCCAAGAGCGACCTGTCGGACCTGGCCTACGCCTGCGGGCTGCTGGGAGGCTGGTTGCTGCTCGAGCGGCGGCGCGACCTGCCGGCCGGACTCGTCCTGGGCTTCACCTATCTCGTGCGCCCCGAATCGGCGCTGGCCAGCCTGGCGCTGATCGCCTGGCGCTGGCGCGGCGACCGGCGCCTGCCCTGGCGCCTGGCGCTGGGCCATGCCGTGTTCGTGCTGCCCTACCTCGCATTCCTGAAGGTGGCTGGCGGCGGCTGGGACGTCAGCAGCAAGACCGTCGCGCTGTCACAGACGCTCGAAGCCTACCCGGGCACGGCCTACCTGGGCGTGATCGCGCGCAATCTGGGCCTGCTGGCGCCGCTGTTGACCGGTCAACTGGGCCTGCCGCTGGCGCTGCTGGCGGCGTACGGCACGGCGCGGCACCGCGGCGCCTGGGCGTGGCTGCTGGCGCCGCTGCTTTCGGTGCCGCTGGTGATCAACCCGATGGTCGTGCGCTTCTGGCTGCCGTACCTGCCGCTGCTGCTGCTGGGCGCGGGGCTGGGCGCGCGGTCGCTGGTGAAGCTGGCCGTCGCCCGCGGTCGCGGCGCGCGGGTGCCGGCGATCATCCTGGGCGTGGCTGTCGCCGCGGGGCTGGCCGTGGCCGCGATCGACGACGCGCCGTTCATCCACCGCGAGACCGAAGCCTATTACGGCCTGAAGGACGCCGGCCTCTGGCTGCGCGGTTCGGTCACGCGCGAGGCGCTGGTCGCCGACTACAAGCCCTACGCGGCCTACTGGGCCGGCTGCCGGTTCCTGAAGTACCCCGAGCTGGACAGTGCGCGCGAGTACGCGCTGTGGGCGACCAACCACGGCGTCGACTACCTGGTGGTCAACGTGCAGACGGTGCGGCAGTACCTGCCGGGCCTGGACGGGCTGCTGGTCAGCCCGCTGCCGCCGGAGCTCGCGGCGCGCCTGGAGCTGGTGCAGACGTTCTTCTACGAGCGCGTGGGCGACAACACGGTGGTGTATCGCGTGCGGCGCTGAACGTCCCGCTACCGCACGAGTACCAGCTTCACCGACTCGACCGCGCCGCCGGCCTCCAACCGCGCGAAGTAGGCGCCCGACGCCGCCGGCCGGCCGGCCTCGTCGGTCCCGTCCCAGGTCGGCCGGTGCATCCCCGCCGCCAGGTCGCCGTCGACGAGCGTGCGGACCAGCGCGCCGCGCGCGTCGTGCAGGGACAGCCGCGCGCGGCCGGCCACCGGGAGCGTGAACGCCAGCTCCGTGCGCGGGTTGAACGGGTTGGGCCAGGCCGGGCTGAGCAGCGCGTTGCCGCCGACGGATGCAGTCGGTACCGCGCTCAATGCCGCCAGTTCGGCCGGATCGCCGGACCAGCAGGCGAGCCCGGCGCTCGGGCGACCGCCGGCGCGGGTGAATTCGCCGCAAAGCCACAAATTGCGGCCGGCGCTGACCATGTCGGCCACGCGCCAATACGGCTGGCCCGTCACGCCCGAGCCAACAGATATCCAGGCCGTCCCGCTCCACATCGCCAATCCGTGGACCTCGCTGTCGCCGATGCGGTCGAAGCCGCCGGCGGCGAACAGATGGCCGCGGTGGACGACCAGGCGCGTCACGTCGTAATCGAACCTGCCCCCGAGCGGCAGCCAGTCCGAGCCATCGAACAGCGCGACGCGGCAGGCCGGGCCCGCGCCGTCGCGAAAGGCGGCCGCCAGCCCTTCGGTGCCGAGCGAGGCGAGCGCCTCCACCCCGGTCGCTCCTGCCGGATTGCCGAGGTCATGCCAGGTCCCGCCGTCGCGTCGCAGCACGTGGCCGCAGGGGACCCCGCCGTTGGCCTCGAGCCTGCCGCCGACGACCAGGGCGCCTTCGTGCGCACAGGCGGCGGTCAAGTACCCATCGAGATCCAGGCCCGGCTCCGGGAACGACATGCCCGTCGGCAGGGCGACGCGCCGCAGCTCGCCGCTGTGGAGCAGGTACAGATCGGATCCGAACGGCACGAGTTCCGTTCCCCAGAGCTGGCTTCCGAAGTCAAGGCGTCGCCAGGTGGCGTGGCCGTCCTGCCACTCGAGATGACACAGCTCGAATTCCGTGATATCGCTCACGAAGCGCGAGAAGACGCCGTACGTCTCCGCTCCCACCAGGGCCACATCCGCGAACGAACCGTCCGCGGTGATGTCCGAACCGGCGCCCCAGGGGTACCAGATCCCCTCGGCGGCCAGGGCGACGCGATCGAACGACCTGCCGCCGGCGATCCTGAAACTACCCGCGACGACCGCGGCATCGCCGATCGGGGCCAACGAGTAGAATCCGTCGTCGCACCCGCGGCCGGAAGCGAAGGCCGCGCGGAAGCCCGCGCCGTCGTGCGCGATCAAGCCCGGCGAGACGATGCCGGGCACGGCATCCGAGTCGGCCACGATCAACAGATCGCCGGCCTGCTCGACCATCAGGCTCGACGAAAAGCCGCCGACTCCCGTCCAGGTGCCGGCCTGCCAGGTTCGCAGGTACGGAAATAGCAGATACGGAACGTAGTACCGCCAATACGACACGGCCAGCCGGTCGCCCCAGGCGGCAATGGACTCGACCTGTACGCCCGGCAGGATGGTGCTCCACGCCCCGTTCTCCCACAGCGCGACGTAGCCGGGACCCGAGCGGGGATTGCACGCGAAGGCCACCGCCCCGCCGACCACCGCCATGCCGACGGCCGGCCCTGACAGGCCGGCACCCAGCGGGAGCACGGACTCGCCGTCCCAGGCGAAAGCGTGGTTCACGGGCACGCCCGCCGCGGTCGTGAACGAGCCGCCGACGTAGAGCAGGCCGTCGTGCTCCGCCAGGAAACTGACGGCGCCGTCGGTCTGCAGGACGTTGCCCCAGGCTGCGCCGTCCCAGCGATAGGCCCCGGCATAGAGATCGCCGCCGTAGCTGGCCAGCGCCTTGACCGTCACTCCCGGGAGGCCGGCGCCGATCGGCTGCCACGACTTGCCGTCCCAGCGGGCAACGCTCTCCACGACCGTCCTGTCCGAGCGCGAGAATTGC
>JAYRFB010000048.1:0-22887 GCA_041908585.1 Candidatus Krumholzibacteriia bacterium | reverse complement strand
TACGCGCGGACTCCTGACGGCGCCGCCACCTGGGCGGTGTTCGTGGCGGCGACGCCGGGCGCGCCCAACGGCGCGCCGACCACGCAGGCGCCCAAGCCGGTCTTCTCGGCGGCGGCGGGCTTCCATGCCGCCTCGTTCCAGTTGGGCCTGGCGACCACCGACCCGCTGGCGCAGATCCGCTACACGCTGGACGGCAGCGAGCCGACGGCCACCTCGCCGCTGTACACGGGCCTGCTGACGATCGACGACCGCGCCGGCGACCCTGCCGTCCACGCCCTGGTCCCGACGAACTTCATCGCCGGCGGCCACGAGGCCTGGCGCGCGCCCACCGGCGAGATCGACAAGATCACGGTGGTGCGGGCGCGGGCGTTCCGTACCGGACAGACGCCGAGCGCGGTGGCGACAAGGTCGTTCATCGTCGGTCCGGACGTCGCCTCGCGCTGCTTCTTCCCGGTGATCTCGCTGGTGACGGACCCGGCCAACCTGTTCGACCCGACCATCGGCATCTACGTGCCCGGCGACACCTGGGACGCGGACATCGCCTGGAGCGGGAACTACTTCGAGGGCGGCTCGGCCTGGGAACGGCCGGTGCATGTCGAGCTGTTCGACGAGGGCGGCTCGGTGGTGCTGTCGCAGGACGCGGGCATGCGCATCAGCGGGAGCTGGACCGTCCGGCTGCCGCAGAAGTCGCTGAAGCTGTACGCCGACAGCGAGTACGGGGATGAGGATTTCGACGCGTTGCTGTTCCCGGAACTGCCCCACGAGTCGTGGGCGCGCTTCCGCGTGCGCAGCTCCGGCGACGACTGGTGCCGCCTGGGCTTCCGCGACCTGGCCCTGCACACGATGTTCCGCGGCATGGGTTTCGACACCCAGGCGGGCCGTCCGGTGGTCCAGTTCCTGGACGGGGAGTACTGGGGACTGGCGAACCTGCGCGACGAGTACAGCCGGTTCTTCTACGAACGCACCTACGGCATCGACGAGGACGACGTGGTGCTGCTGGAGAACAACGGCGAGGTGGACGACGGCCCCGACGACGGCAACCTGCCCTACTTCGCCCTGCGCGACTTCGTCGCCGCCCACGACATGAGCGACCCGGCGGCGTTCGCGCACGCCGATTCGCTGATGGACATGGCGAACTACATCGCCTGGTGCACCGCCGAGATCTACGCCGGCAACACGGACTGGCCGGACAACAACGTCGTCATGTGGCGCAGGAACGTGCCGCCGCTGGCGACCGGCGGTCCCTACGGCCACGACGGCCGCTGGCGCTGGTCCATCAAGGACCTGGACGCCTGCTTCCACTGGGCCGACTACGACGCGCTGGAGGGCGCCACCACCTCCCTGGACATGCCCGACTGGGCCACGTCACTGCTGCGCGGCCTGCTGGAGAACGACGGCTTCCGCCGCGACTTCATCAACGCCATGGCCGCCCACCTGAACACGACGTTCCGGCAGTCGCACCTCAAGCCGATCGTCGACGAGTACGCCGCGCTGTACGAGCCGGCCATACCCGCGTGGTACGCGCGCTGGTCGGTCACGCAGGACTGGCAGCAGTGGGTCGACTGGCTGAAGGAGTTCACCGACAACCGCCGGCCGTACGTGCGACAGCACTACCAGCAGATGTTCAACCTGCCCGGCACAGGCACGGTGGTCGTGGACGTGAGCGACGCCGCCCGCGGCAGCCTGGCGATGGGCGGCGTCGCGATCGATGCCAACACGCCGGGCCTGGCCGTCGCGGGACAGCCCTTCCCGTTCAGCGGCACCTGGTTCCTGGGCAATCCCGTCACGATCACCGCCCTGCCCGGGCCGGGCTCGGTCTTCGTACGCTGGTCGGAGACCGGCGAGACCACGCCGGCGATCACGGTGACGCCGACGTCGACGACGATCACGCGCACCGCCGTCTTCGCCGCCGCCGGCCCGCCCAGCGGCGCGGGCGACGACGTCCCGGCCCTTCCCGCCATCCCGCGCCTGCTCGCGGCCCCGAACCCGTTCAACCCGCGGACCGAGCTCCGCTTCGAGCTGGCCGACGCAGGCTTCGTGACGCTGGAGGTGTTCGACCTCGGCGGCCGTCGCGTGCGCGCGCTGGCGTCGATCGACCTGCCGGCCGGTCCGCAGTCCTGGATCTGGGACGGCCGCGACGATGCGGGCCGCGCGCTGCCCAGCGGCACCTTCGTGGGCCGGCTGCGCACGGCGGCGGGTACGGCGACCGTGAAGATGCAGCTGGTGCGGTAGGGCGAACCGGGCCCGCAGCTCACGGCGCCATGAACGCGATCACCCCTTCGGCCACGCCCGCACCCGGCGCCGCGTGGAACGAAGTCCACTCCCGCCGCGTGTCGCGCGCGACGAGCAGCAGCCGGAACGTCGAGCCCGGCCCGTCCGGCGCCAGGCGCACCAACTCGTCCAGGTTCCACATCTCGGCGTCGTCGCCCTCGTCGGTCAGCAGGAAGGCGTGGTCGGACGTGGGCGCGTCCTGGCGGTGGTAGTACCAGCGGAAGCTGCCGAGTTCCTCGATGACCAGCGTCGGGTCCCACGGCGAGGTATAGGGCTGCGCCGCGAAGTCCGCGCGCGCGAAGTAGGTCCAGTCCGGGTCCAGCGGCACGTCGACGCGGTCCCTCAGGGGGTGGCCCCCCCCGTCCACCAGGACCCAGCGTGCGGACGCCAGGTCCGGATCGGCCAGGTCGGAAGGCGACGCGTCGCGGCGCGCCACGCCGATGACCTCGAGCGAGATGACGAACGTGTTGCGGTTGGTGTTGGGTCCCTCCAGGCGCCCCGTGTGGCGGATGGTCAGGTTGCGCGTGACGTCGACGACATCGTCGGAGCCGGCGGCGCGAAGCGTGGCCCGGAAGCGCACGGCGCAGGCGAACCGGTCGGCCAGGCCCCAGGCAGCCGCGCGCGCGACCGGGTCCATCGCGGCCAGGGTGCCCGGGTCCTGCGCCTTGAGCCAGGCGTCGAGCTCGTCCTTGCGCCAGGTCGGGCCGGCGCCGAGGCCCGGCAGCAGGGTGCCGATCCCGGCCAGGGCCGGGTCGTCGATCACCTCGGGCAGCGCCGAGCTCAGCAGCGAGGCCGAGTCCGGCACCACCCAGGTGAACGACTGCGACAGGAAGCCGTCCGCATCGTGCACGGGCTCCGGGGCCGCGAGCGGACGCAGGTTGCGCTCGACCCCGTCCACCTCGTAGAGGCCGCGATCGAAATCCAGCGCCACCTGCCAGGAGATGTCGAGCGCCGACGGGTGCGGCGCCCGCGCCAGCAACGTGATGCGGACGCTGTCGCCGGGGGCGGCCTCGGGCGGCTCGACCAGGATCGCGAACGGGCGCACCTTGTCGTCGAGGCCCAGGTGCATCTCCTCGTCAGGGAAGCCTTCGCCGCAGCCGGCGAGCAGGCCGGCCAGGATCGTCAGCGAGGCAAGCAGCGTCAGGCGCTTCACGGCGATCCCCTCAGAACTCCACGCGCGCGCCCAGCGACGGCAGGAAGATCCAGCCGTAGGGCTCGCGGCGCGAGTAGTCGTAGTTGTAGGTGTACCCTTCGGGGCTGTTGTAGACGAAGTAGTTCGCGTTCTGCAGGTCAAGGTACAGGGACCAGGTTCGCGGGCCGCTCACGATCTTCCGGTCCACGCGCAGGTCCGCGCGCACGTACGGCTCGACGCGGTCCGAGAGGTAGGCGCCCTCGACCGGGACGTAGCTGCCGGTGTCGGCGTCGAACTCGTACTGCGACCCCGTGTAGCTGAGCAGGGGCGTCACCGGCACGCCCGAGACGAACTGCAGGCGCGAGCCGAACGACCAGCCGCGGCCCAGGTCCCAGGTGCCGGTGGCCTCGATGTGGAAGGGCTGGTCCAGGTCATGGGGCAGCCAGGCGTCGGGCGACCAGTCGCTTCCGTCGCCGGGATCGCGCGCGAACCGCCGCTCGCTGCGCCCGACACTGGCGGCCAGCCAGCCGCGGAAGCCGTCGCGCGGCTCGCGGCGCAGCATCAGCTCCAGCCCGTACATGCGGGCGCGGGCGTCGGGCAGGAAGTTCGCGTCGTTCGTGTCGGCGAACGCCGGCACCTCGTCCTGAGTGTTGTAGTAGCCTTCCACCTTCAACGACCAGCCGTCGTCCAGCCGCCACTCGTGACCCAGCGTCAGGTGGCGCGCCGTGGTGGGCGGCAGGTCGGGGTTGCCGTAGACGGGATCGGTCGACTGGCCGATGGGCCGCGGCGCCTGGTTGTAGTCGCCGACGGAAGCCGTGAGCACGCGGCCATCGCGGTAGTCCCAGCGCGCCGAGGCCCGCAGGCTCGTGCGCGACTTGTCCAGGTGGTGGTAGTAGTCGCGGCGGACGCCGGGAGCGACGAGCAGCCCCGGCCGCGGGCGGAGCTCCAGGCCGGCGTAGGTGCCCAGGTCGGAGAACTCCTTGTTCGTCAGGCTCGACGCGGGGTAGCCGGCCAGCTTCACGTCGTAGTCGTACTCGGTGTAGATGAAGTCCGTGCCCACGCGCGACACCAGCCAGGGCCGCCAGGTCACGGCCAGGTCGTCGCGCAGGCTCCAGACCGGGCCGCGCCCGTCGAAGCGGAACTCGCCCAGCAGGTGGCCGGAGTTGCGGTCGGTCCCGCCCGAGGCGCGCAGCTCGTTGCGCACGCGTGGGCCAAGCTGGGCGTCGTAGCCGAGGATGTAGCGCTTGAACGCCAGGTCCAGCTCCACCTCGTCGGTCGCCGCGGAGACCTCCGGGCTGCCGGAGCTGGTATTCGGCGTGACCAGCGCCAGGCGGTCGCGGGCGCCGAAGAACGTCAGGAACAGGCGATGGTCCGGATGCGCCTCCCAGTCCAGGCGGGCCACGGCGTCGGCGTACCAGGGCGCCACGGCCAGCCGCACGTCGTCGTTGTCGGCCAGCGCGGCCTCGGCCAGCTCGCCGACGAAGCTGCGCCGCGCGGTGACCATCAGGCCGAACCCACGACCCAGGGGGCCCTCGGCGTGGATCGAGGCGTCCAGCAACCCGGCGTCCACCACGGTGCGCCAGCGATCGGCCCGCGCCGGTCGCCCCTTCAGCTCGACCAGGCCGCCGATGCAACCGCCGTAGCGAACGCCGAACCCGCCCGGGTACAGCTCGACGCTGCCGAGCCCCAGCGAGTTGTAGGTCGACTTGACGCCGCCGAAGTGGAACAGCAGCGGGATGTCGATCCCGTCCAGCAGGAACCTCGTGTCGTAGTTGCCGCTGCCGCGCACGACGACGGCGCCGGGGTCGGTCATCGTCGGGCGCGCCACGCCGGGCAGCGCCTGCACGCTGCGGATGGCATCGCCGCCGGTTCCGGGCAGGGTCAGGACCTCCTCGACCGTCAACGCGACGCGGGTGACCTCCTGCTCGGGGCGATCCCCGTAGACCACCACTTCCTGCGTGTCATACTGCCGGCGCTTCAGGCGCACGGTGACGTCCACGCGCTCGCCGCGGCGGATCGTCTCGTCCACCGCCGTCGGCGCGAAGCCCGCATTGGGGAACGTCAGCGTCACGCGGCCCGGCGGCAGCCCGCGAAAGGCGAACCGGCCGCTCGAGTCGGCGTACGCGACCAGGCCGTCCTCGTCGCCGAACTGCCCCTCGAGGCGGCCGAGCGCCGCCCGGTACCGCGCCCACGACATCGACAGCGAGGACGTGTCGGGCGCGACCATGACGACCTTGACCATGGCCCCGGCGACGGGCGCGTCCGTGGACCTCTCCAGCACCCGCCCGGCCAGGTTCACGCGGTCAGCGGGCCCGTCCGCCGCGATGGCGACACGCGGCAGCGCGATCAACGCCGCCAGCAGCGGCGCCGCCCAGGCCAGGAATACCGATCTCGTCCGCAGCATGCCCCACGTCCCCCTGCCTGTTGCGATCCCGTGGCGCACGCGGCGCCGGATGTTCCCCGACGGCAAGGCACGGTTCGTGCCATCGACAGGAGAAGCCGCAGCTCACCGGTTGAGTAGCCTGGATCGGCGCGTCGCGCCATTCGGCGCCGGCGCCGTTGTCCCCGACGTTCACACCTGTGACGATCGACTGCAGCGGCATGGCACGCTCCCGCGGTCAGAACCAGAACGCCAGTCCCAGTCCCGCGCGCCAGCCCCAGTTCGAGCCGCGCACCTGCCAGTCGTCGCCGCCGAAGCGGGCACCGGTCGTCTCGTCGTTCACCTGCAGGAAGTTCGTGAACGTCGCGACCGCCTCCCACTCCAGGCTCAGGCGGGCGCCCACCCGCCAGTGCAGGCCGCCGCCGGCAATGGCCGCCGGCCCGAAGGCGATCAGGTTGCCGCCGCCGTCGGCGAACTCCAGCGCCTGCCCGCCGCCGCCGATGCCGCCGCGCACGAACGGGTGCACGGGATGGTCCGCGCCGAAGAGCACGGTGCCGGTGACGAGGATCTCGACGTCGGCCAGCGTGTCGGGAGTGCCCTCGAGGTCGTGTCGCGCATAGGCCACCTGCACGCGGCCAAGCACGCGATCGCCGAACCGGCGACCGAAGAACACGCCGCCGCCACGGCCGACCTCGGCCACGTCTCCCGGCGGCAGGCCTTCGCGATCGAACACGTCGTGATCGCTGCGCCACGACGAGGCCGTGCCCACGCCGACGTGCCAGCGACGCTGGGCCGGCGCCGCGGCGTCCTCCGCGGCCGCCGGCGCCGGAAGCCCGGCCGCGAGCGGGACCAGCGCAAGCAGAAGGAGCGCGAACCGCGGCGTCCTCATGCCTCACCGTCCCGCTCGTGGCCCAGCCCGTAGGCCTGGATCTTCTTGTGCAGGTTCGTGCGGTCCAGGCCGAGGAGGCGCGCCGCGCCGGAGACGTTGCCGTCGGCCTCGCGCAACGCCGCCTCGACCAGGTCCTTCTCGAACTGCTGGCGCGCCGCCGCGAGACCGCCCGCGCGCCGGACGGCGGCCAGGTCCCAGGCCGGGACGACGGCGCCGGTCGCGGCCTGGCCGCCGCCGCCGGCCCGGACTGCCGGCGCGCCGGTGCCGGTCGCGGCGCCCACGCCGCACAGCGCCAGGTCCTGGGCGGTGATGGCGGCGCCGACGGTGAGGATCGCCAGGCGCTCCACCGCATTGCCCAGCTCACGGATGTTGCCCGGCCACGGCAGTCGCTGCAGGGTCAGCAGGGCGCCGTCGTCCAGGCGCCGCTGCGGCAGGCCGTTCTCGTCCAGGTAGGCGGACAGCAGGTGCTCTGCCAGCAGGGCGATGTCGCCGGGCCGCTCGCGCAGCGGCGGCACGTGCACCGGCACGACGTTCAGGCGGAAGTAGAGGTCCTCGCGGAAGCGGCCGGCCGCCACCTCGGCCGCCAGGTCCTTGTTGGTCGCCGCCACCACGCGCACGTCGACCTTGATCGTGTCGCTGCCGCCCACGCGCTCGATCTCGCCCTCCTGCAGCGCCCGCAGCACCTTCGCCTGGGCCTTGAGCGACATGTCGCCGATCTCGTCCAGGAAGAGCGTGCCGCCGTCCGCCTGCAGGAACTTCCCGTCGCGCGTCTGCGTGGAGCCGGTGTAGGCCCCCTTGACCGCGCCGAAGAGCTCGCTCTCGATCAGCTCCTCGGGAATGGCCGCGCAGTTGACCTTCACGAACGGCCCCGCGCGACGCTCGCTGGCCTCGTGCACCGCGCGCGCCACGAGCTCCTTGCCGGTGCCGCTTTCACCGGTGATCAGCACGCGCGCGGCCGTGGGGCCCACGCGGCGAATCTGCTCGCGGATGGCCTGCAGCGGCGCCGACTCGCCCACCATCACCGTCCGGCGCTTGACCTTGTCGCGCAGGTCGCGCACCTCGCGGCCCAGCTCACGCCGGTCCAACGCGTTGCGGATGGCCACCAGCAGGCGCTCCTTGCCCAGCGGCTTCTCGATGAAGTCGAAGGCGCCATGGCGCGTGGCCTCGACCGCGGTGGCGATGGTCCCGTGGCCGCTGATCATGATGACCGGCAGCTCGACATCATGCTCGCGCAGGCGGCGCAGCAGCTCCAGGCCGTCCATGCCGGGCAGGCGCACGTCGACGATGGCCACGTCCGGGCGGCTGGCCTGGCTGCGGGCCAGGCCGTCCTCGCCGCTCTCGGCGCTGTCGACGGCGTAGCCTTCGGCGGCCAGCACCATGGAGAACGTGCGGCGGATGTTGCGCTCGTCGTCGACGATCAGGACGCGCGGGCTCACGGAGCACCCTCCTCGTTCGGGTTGGGCACGGCGACGGCGGTCAGCGGCAGGTCGATGGTGAACGCGGCGCCGCGCCCGGGCTCGCTGCGGACCGTGATGGCGCCGCCGTGGCCGATGACGATGTTCTCGACGATGGCCAGGCCCAGGCCCATGCCGTCGCTCTTGGTGGTGAAGTCGGGTTCGAAGATGCGCGGCAGGTCGACGGCGGCGATGCCGCTGCCGCGATCGCTGACGACCAGGCGCGCACCGCCGTCGCGCCGTGCCAGCGACACGGCGACGCGCTCCGGCTCGCGCTGCTGCCGGCAGGCGGCCAGGCCGTTGTCGACCAGGTTGATCAGCACGCGCCGCAGCGCGTCGTGATCGAACCAGCCGACCAGCGGGGCCGCCACGCCGTCCAGCTCCAGCCGGTCGGCGCCGTAGAGCTGCTGCACGTCGAGCAGCAACGCGACCAGGTCGCCCTCGCGCAGCTCGGGCCTGGGCAGGCGCGCGAAGTCCCCGAAGGCCTTGACCAGTCGCCGCAGGTGCTCGACCTCCTCGCCGGTGATCTCGACCGCCTCGTCCAGCAGCGCGCGGTAGGCGGGATCGCCGCCCTTGTAGGCGTCGCGCACCTGGGTGATGGCCAGCAGGATCGGCGTCAGGGGGTTCTTGACCTCGTGCGCCAGCGTGCGCGCCATGCCGCGCCAGGCGGCCACGCGCTCGAGGCGCGCCAGGTCGCGGCGCTGCTCGGCCAGGCGCCCGACCATGTCGTCGAAGCTGGCGACCAACTCGCCCACCTCGCCCGGCCCCTCGCGCTCCAGGCGGAACTCGAGGTCGCCGGCGGCCACGCGCCGCGTGGCGCCCACCAGCGACTCGAGCGGCCGGACCATGCGCCGCGACCAGAGCAGCCCTGCCAGCAGCGCCACGCCGATCAGCACGGCGTAGACGAGCAGGAAGGGGCCGACGAAGCTGAGCACGACACGTCCGTCCTCGGCGCGCACGGCGCGCAGCACCTTCAGGCCCTCGGTCAGGGAGCCGGCGCGTCCGACCATCCCCCGCGGCAGCGGTTGCACCGCGACGGCGCTTGCGCCGCCGGGAGCCGTGACGCGGGCAACCAGCGCGTCGCCGCGACGCTCGACCGGCAGCGCATCGTCGCCGGCGCCGACCGCCACCTCCAGCAGGCCCGGCCGCGTGGCGATGAAGGCGGCCAGCGAGTCGGCGGGCTGCACCCGGCCCTCGCGGTCCAGCAGCAGGGTATCGGCGGCCGCTCGCGCATCGGCTGTTCCCGCGGCAATGGATCCCGCCGCGACCAGGTCCGTGGCCTGGCGGGCCAGCTCGGCACGCCGTTCCTGCAGGCGCTCTCGACTCTCGGCCAGCCCGGCCTCCAGGGCCGTCTCCAGCGGCGTGGCGATCGCCGGGCCGAAGCGCCGCGCCAGCAGGTCCCGCACGACCAGCGACAGCGGCAGCGTCGGCAGCAGCGCCACCAGCAGGAAGGACATCGCCAGGCGCGTGCTAATGCGCTTCATCGGCCACCTCCCCCGCGCGGAACCAGGGCGATGCGGCCTCCAGGCCCTCGCGCCCGTCGCCCCTTCCCTGGTAGAAGAAGCGGATGAGGCGACCCAGGCTGACCGACGCCTCCTGGCGGTCGGTCCGCGCGGGCTCGCGTGCAGATCCACCGGCGATGAGGTCGCCGACGCGCTCGCGCTCGTCGGTGGCCACCGCGCGCGTCACCACGGCCACGTGCAGGCGATAGCGCGCGCCGTCGGCCACGACCGGCCACGGCGCGACCGGCAGCGGCTCCGGCGCCGCCAGCCAGGCGCGCAGCGCCTCCAGGCTGGCGAAGCGGCGCTCGAGGCCGGTGCCGGCCACCGAGAAGACCTCGTCCCACAGGTCGAAGCCGAGGCGCAGCGCGTGCGTGCGCGCGGCGGCCACGCGGCCGTCCTCGCGCACCACGGTCAGGTCCAGCTCGACGGCCGCGAGCAGCCCCGAGCGCATGGACTGCAGCTGCCGCTCGTCCGGCAGGCCGGCCAGCGAAAGCCGGCAGGCGAGCTGCCCGGCCGCGCGCGCCGGCGCCACCCCGGTCACGCGCACGTCGGCGCGCGCCGGCGCGGACATCGCCATGAGCAGCAGGACGCCCAGCAGGCAGGCGAGAGGTGGCCGCACCCGCCGCATCAGAACGACCACCCGATCGAGGCGTGCGCCTGGAAGCGCATGTCCAGCGGGCGCTCGGTGAGCGGGAAGCCCACGTCCAGCCCGACCCAGTCCAGCCACTTCACGCGCATCCGCAGTCCGTAGCCGACGCCGACGGCGATGTCGGGATAGGGATCGTCGGCATCGCTCGCGCCGGCGGCGCCGGCGTCGGCGAACAGCACGCCGGCCAGCTTCGTGCCGCGCGCGTCGCCCAGGATGGAGCTGCGGTACTCCAGCGAGCCCGACCACAGCCAGGTGTCGCCTGCAGGCGCCGACAGCCCCGCGGTGGGAAATCCGCGCACGCTGTACATGCCGCCCAGGTAGAGACGGTCGTGGAACGGCGCGTTGTCGCCCACCCACGCGGCATGGACCCGCGCGGCCAGCACGCCGCCGCTGACGTTGCGGAACCTGCGCAGGTCCAGTTCCAGCGACGCGTGGCCGGCCTGGTCCTCCTGGAAGACGAGGGCGCCCTTGACGCGCCCCCAGGCGCCGCCGGTCGGCGAGCCCGCGCGAAGCGTCGTCGCGCGCGAGTCGTACTGCCAGTCCAGGTACGCCGAGGCGCGGCCGTGCCGGCCGACGGTGGCGGCGATGGCCGGCGGCAGCTCTTCCGCGGGAATCTCCTGCCCGAAGTCGATGGTGCCGTCCAGCGACCGCGTGTGCGCCACGGCATGGTCGGAGACCTCGACCGTGCGCAGGTCGCCGCCGAACTCGACCAGCTGTCGCTCGCCGAGGTGGCGGCCGAAGGCCAGCGCCAGCCCGGAATCCTCCACGCGATGCCGGTACTCGACCCCGCCGGCGAAGTAGGGGCGCTCGGTGCCGCCGGCCGCCAGCTCCGCGCTCCAGAAGCCGCGGCCGTCGCCGGTGCCGGTGCGCTCGTAGCGCAGCGCGAGCGCGTCGTGGCGGAGTCCCGCGCGCCAGCGCAGGTCCAGGTTGCCGCCGTCGCCGAAGGCGTTGTCCGCCGCGACCATCACCGGCACCAGGTACCAGCCGTCCAGGCTCGTGTTGCCGGCGGCCCAGCGCAGGTCCAGGCGATGCTCGACCACCTCGAGCACCAGCACCAGCTCCCCGCGCTCCTGCCCGGGGCGCGTGTAGAACGCGACCGACCGGAACAGGCCGCTGGCGCGCAGCTCGTCCACCGCCGCCACCAGCTGCGCCTGGTCGATGGCCTGCCCCGGCTCCAGCGGCAGGCGCCGGTAGACCGTGGCCAGCGTGGTGCGCGTGGCGCCGACCAGCTCGACGCCGGCCAGGCGCAGCTGGCGCGGGTTGGCGGTCGCCTCGGCAGCCGGCGGGCTCGCGGAGACGGCGCTGTTGCCGCCCGTCGAATCGGCGACCGCGGTCTGCGCGCCGGCAACCGCGGCGGTCAGCGAGATCACGGACAGCCACAGCGCGAGATCCCGGGCGAGTCGCCGCGGCGCGATGCCGAAGCAGCCACGCCGGCGCCGACAGCGCTCGTGGCGCTGCCGGCGGTTCCGGTCGTTCGTCTGGCGGCTGCTCGACATCCCGCGGATCCAGTCAGGCGTTGGGGTGGGTCGGGCCATTCTGGCGCAGGCCCGCGGCGCGCACAACGTTCGATCTCACAGGTACCAGTTGAACTGCACGGTCACGCCACCCGCGCCGGCCTCGTCGTCCTCGAACCCGGTCAGCCCGTCGGCGTCGATGCCGATGCCGTCGGCCGCCAGGCCCAGGCCCGCGTGACGGCCCAGCCTCCACTCGTAGCCGATGCCGAACAGCCAGGCCAGGCGGCCGTCGATCTCGAGCTGGTCGCCGGACGCCGGGTCGGTGAACTCGCCCCATCCCACGCCCAGGCCCGCGCGCAGGAAGAACCCGTTCGAGCACGGCCGCCACGTCGCCGCCGCCACCAGGGCGCCGAGCTGCCAATCGGCATCATCCTCCTTGCTGTCGAAGCCGACGGCCTCCAGCCCCACGGCGAACTTCGGGCTCAGGCCCACGCCCACGCGCATCTGGCCGAAGCCGCCGGCCAGCGGATCCTCGCTGATGCGGCGCGTGCCGTCCTTGTACATGAGCTGGCTGCCGGCCCCGCCCGCGTTCAGGCCGACGAAGAGGCCCTCGCGCACCGGCGCGGGCTTGGCGAAGGTGGCTTCCCCGCCGGCCAGGGCGGGGGCGGCGGCGGCGGCAATGCCGGCGGCCAGGGCCAGCGTGCTGAGGGCGCGGGGGGCGGCTTTGGCGATGGTCTTCATGACGGCTTCCTTTCCTCTCCGGTTGCGGTCGGATCCCCTGTGGATCGCGACGTGTCCGATCGGTCCTGCCGAATCGACTTGCCGGACACAGCGCAGGGATCGTTCCCGGAGCGTCGCCTGCCCCAGATTGACGCGCCAACGACGCAAGGTATTGTCAAATAACGATTAAAAATCACGCCCCGCGACGCAGCGCGCCGCGGGGCACTGTGAACAATCACCACACATCGAGGCCGACTGTGCGGCGGCACCTCGCCCGGTCCGCCACAGGACAGACCGTGCCGGCGCCCCGCTCAGGCCAGCGTCGAGAGCGCGGACGCGTAATCCGGCTCCTGCTTGATCTCCGGCACCAGCTCGGCGTGCAGAACCGTGTCCTGCTCGTCCAGGACGACGACCGCGCGCGCCGCCAGCCCGGCCAGCGGCCCGCTGGTGATGGCCACGCCGTAGTCCTGCAGGAACTCGCGCCCGCGCAGCGTCGAGAGCGTCAGCACGTTGTCCAGGCCCTCGGCCCCGCAGAAGCGCGTCTGCGCGAACGGCAGGTCGGCCGAGATGCACAGCACGACGGTGTTCTTCAGCTCGCTGGCCGCGGCGTTGAACTTGCGCACCGAGGTGGCGCAGACGGCGGTGTCGAGGCTGGGGAAGATGTTCAGGACCTTCCGCTTGCCGGCGTACGCGGACAGTGCGGTGTCGGACAGGTCCTTGGCCACCAGCTTGAAGGCCGGCGCCTTGGCGCCCTTCTTCGGGAACGTGCCGGCAATGTCGATGGGATTGCCGCCAAGGGTCACGGGGCTGCTCATCGCGGGCTCCTCTCATGGCTCATGAGGCAGTGCATTCGCTTGCGGTCATGATAGCGCGCGCGCAGGAAATCGGCCATGTGGCGGCTGCGGTTGCGCGACTGCGGGGGTGAATCCGCGGGGATGAGGGCGGCACCGTCAATTGGGTGTGGTCGGGCGGTTCGCACACGGTGACCAGCGGCACCGGCCCCGGCGACCCCATGGTCGGCACGCTCTTCGACACACCGCTGAGCTCGTCCGCCCCGATGTTCTCGTACACGTTCCTCAGCCCGGGCACAGTCCCGTTCTTCTGCCGGCCCCACTTCGCGATGGGGATGACCGGGGTCATCACCGTGGACGAATTGGTGTCCGACGAAAGCGAGAGCTGGGGGGCGATCAAGAGCCTCTTCCGCTAGGGTGCAGTCGAGACCGATCGGTGACCGCGGGTCCGGGGAATCCGGGCCCGCGGTTGTCTTCGGGAAGCGCCATCCGGCGACAGCGGGCACGATGCGGACCCCCGCACCGATCGCCTGCCCGGCGGGGCCGGACTTGCCCTGACGACAGTGTTCACCACCACCCCGCCGTCGACCGTCTTCGCGGCAACCCCCGTGACGCCAAGCCTCTACTTCACCGCCGGATCTGACCATATGCCATCAATTGACCCACGGGATCAATTAGATTGTAGATATTATCAGTTTGGTATAGGCTGAAGCCCGGGTTGTCACCACCTGTTCTTCGCCCTGGAGGCATCACCCATGATCCGTTTCGCCCGTCTTGCCACGCTGGTCCTGGCGTTCGCCCCCGCCTTGGCCCTTGCCTTCCCCGTGACGTTCGGCACGTCCTGGGACGGCGTCCCGCTGCAGCAGGTTCTCGACACGCACTACGGCGCCGGCGTGATCAACGTCGCGACCGACTACGAGGGCTACGGCCCCGGCGATGCGGACCCCTCCTACTGGGAGGATATCGCGGTGGACGGCCTGATCATCCGCGAGATCGCGGGCTTCAGCCCCCGCAACACGCTCGGCTGGTACGCCGAGACGCTGGGCGGGGCGCCGGTCATCGACGGCATCGACGATGGCATCGTGTTCAGCGGCCCCCCGGGCGCCGGCGCGACGGCGACGGTCGTCTTCCCCGGCGGCCTCACGCGCTTCGGCTTCTGGCTGAACCCGAACGGCGACCAGGCCGGCGGCGCGCACGCGCCGGAACCGGAGCTGTTCTTCACCAACCGCTTCTACAACGACCTGGGTCCCGCCGGCGGCGGCGGCACCAACGCGCCGCTGGACGGCGACGTCCAGTGCCTGGTCTTCAACATCTCGCACCTGCGCGGCGGCGTGCCGACGTACATCCTCGCCTGGGAGGATCTCGACTACGGCGCGCCCATCTCGCCGTCCTACGACTGGGCGACGACGGACAACGACTACAACGACCTGGTCATCGAGATCCAGGCCATCTCGCCGGTGGCGGTCGAGCAGGTCTCCCTCGGCTCGGTGAAGGCGATGTTCAGGCAGTAGGCCGCGCGGCCGGTCGGCCACGTCGACGTTCGATCGAAAGCAGGGTCGCTCCCGGCGCAACGCCATGGAGCGACCCTTGCTCTTGGGGAGGGGCACCGGGCGCGCCGACCCGGGCACGCCGACTCTGGCATCGTCGCCCCGGGTGGCGATCGCGGAGCCGGTGCTGCCGTCACCGTCGCACTATTCGCACGCAGGCCGCACAGGCGGCACAGGCGGCACCGGGCCGGTGGCGGAGCGCGGAGCAGGTTCGGGAGCGCGCGGAACCGGGGCCTTCGGGGCCTCGCTTCCTGCCACGTAACCCAGCGAACGCAGCTGCCGCCGGGCGCGGGCGTCAAGCTCGGCCTGGCCCGATGCGGCGGCCGAGCCCAGGGGTCGCTGTTCCTCGAACAGCGCCCAGAGCCGGGCGCCGAGGCGGGCCACCTCGTCCGCGTGCGACGCGGCGAGGTCGTGCCGTTCACCGGGATCCTGGTGCAGGTCGTAGAGCTCGTAGCGTTCGCCGTCGGGAGTGCGGAAGCAGATCAGCTTCCGCGGCCAGGCGATGAGCGACTTGGAGAAGTTGCCGGCGTCCGAGCCCTGCTCGGCCACGAGCAGCGAGGCGTCATTCCTGTCACGCCCATCGACCAGGGCCCGCAGGCTCCGCCCGTCGCCTTCGGCCGCGGGAAGGTCGAGCCAGTCCAGCAGGGTCGGCAGGATATCGAGCGTGGAGACCGGCGTGTCGATCACGCGCCCGGCGGCGCGGCCCCGCGGCAGCTTGACGAGCAGCGGCACGTGCAGCGTCTCCTGGTACGGCAGCGTGTGCGTGAACCAGAGGTCGTGCTCCCCGAGGTGCTCGCCGTGGTCGGACACGACGATGATCAGCGTGTCGTCGTAGCGGCCGCGCCGCTTGAGCTCGGCCACGACCTGGCCCACATGGTCGTCGGTGTAGCTGACGCCGGCCGCGTATTCGCGCGCCGGGAACCGCAGGTCGGTCACGCCGGCCAGCCAGTCGTACATGCCCCCGGCGCGGTTGGGCGCGGCGTTGGCGGGCGAGAGCAGGAAATCGAGCACCGGCTCGCCGGGCGCGCGCTCGTTCCCCTCGTAGTACATGTGCGCGAACGGCGGCGGCGGCGCGTACGGGGCGTGCGCGTCGAAGTAGTGCAGGAACGTGAAGAGCGGCTTGTCGCGCGGCAGGTCGAACGTGGCCTTGCCCAGCGCCGTCACCAGCGGCCCTCCCTCGAGCTTGGGCGGCGACGCCAGCGGCAACTCGAAATTGAACCCCTGGGCCGTGCCGAACGGGATGGTCAGCCACTTCACGCTCGCGACCCCGTAGGTGCGGTAGCCCGCGCCGGCGAGATGCTCCGCCAGCGTCGTGTGACGGTCGTCGAGGACCTCGCGCGCCCCCCCGACCGCACCGTGATGGCTCGGCGTCAGGCCGGTGAAGATCGAGGCGAACGACGGCAGGGTCCAGGGCGCGGTGGCATAGCAGCGCGAGAAGCGCACGCCGTCGGCGGCCAGGGCGTCGAGATGGGGCGTGCGGATCCAGTCGTTGCCGAAGCAGTGGACGTGATCGGCCCTGAGGGTATCGATGGCGATCATCACGATGTCCGGCCGGGGCGCTGAACCGGCGCGACCCCGCGCCACGAACCCGACAAGTGCCAGGACGACGATGAGCCCCAGCGCGGACGCCAGCAGCCTGCGCAGCATGATCTCTCCCGGTGTTCCAGCGTTGCCCGCGAGTTCACGGGATCGCTGCGGCGCGGCGTCGCCAGCTCACCGGGTAAGGGGGCGGGAGGGGGGACGGTGGGCGTCGTGGCGCCGTGCCGATCAACCCGGCCGGCGCGCTGTTGTGGGTACGGGAGCCTGATACGTGGGATGATGCGATTTGTTGCGTGGAATGTGCGTCGCTTATGGAAACATTTCCCGTGATCGGTGAACGGAGAGAGTGCGGGTCGATGTAGCCCTCAATGACTGTCGGATCCGGACAGAGAGTTGCGCCGGCGCAACTGTGGCGGGTTCGCGAGAAATTGCGGCGGCGCAAGCCGACCCGCCGGTGCGGACCCGGTCGCAAAGGCGCCTGCGCTCACGTCTTCCCGGTCCAGAGCCGAGCCAGGCCTCCAGGCCGGATTCAGCGGAGACATCGGCGGCAACGGTGACGGCAGTGGCGCCAGTGGCGCCTGCTCACTGCGCTCCGTCGCCCGGCGCTCGCTGTTCGGACGCGCCCTGGGCTCCGGTCCGGCGTTGTGACGAAGCTACCGATTGCAACATGAATTGCACGCGTTCATTGCCGGGATCGAGCTTCCAGGCATGTTCCAGATGGGCCAGGGCCGCCGCCGGATCTCCCCGCTTCCAAACCACCACGCCCAGATTGTACCAGCCTTCCATTGACGTGGGATCCAGCGCCAGCCCCTTTTCCACGGCAGCCTGTGCCGCTTCGTATTCCCTGGCCTGGGCCAATGCCACGCCGAGCTGGCGCCATCCCAACGCGTTGTCGGGCACGGCGGCCACGGCTTCGGCCAGCAGCGCCCGCGCGCGATCGAGGCGCCCGCCAGTCAGCTCCTGCAATCCCAGCAACTGAGATGTCCCCGGGTCAACCCGACCCTGTCGGGCAAATGCTGCGTGCGCGAACTCCAGGTCCGGCCGGGCCTGATCCGTGCATTCGGTGGCCAGGTGGAGCCGCGCGCGCATGGCGTGGACGACGTCGGGACGGATGTTCCGGCGCAGAAGATTGTCGCAGGTGTCCAGCGCGCGGACGCGAGCGACGTCGCGGACAGCGATATCCTCGCTCTCGACGGTCCGCGATATCTGAAAGGCAAGATAGCCGAAGGGAGATCCGCCGACGAAAGCGCCCGCTTCGGTCATGAAGAACGGCACGCCCACGGCCGGGAATCCGAAGACCATCGGCACGGCGGTCGTTGCTTCGGTGGGGCGGGCGAACCAGAGTGGTGCGCGCCCATGAGCCCGCTCATAGCAGCGCGAGGCGGCGCCATCACCGGCCAGTTCACAGACCAGCCCCGCGTCCTGCCAATAGGCTTCCGCCAGCGGCAATGTATGCTGTCTCCGAAAGTCGATGTCCCCCAGCGCGGCGCGGGCGCCGTCAACGTCGCCGGCGGCCAACAGCGCTTGCGACTTGATCCAATCGTTGCCGGCCGAGCCCGGGCGCGCGTACATGCCGGAGCTATTCGATGACACGTACCTGTATTCCAGCGGCGACATCCTTACGGCCCAGTCGAGGGCATCGGCGGTCTGGCCGCGGCCGGCCAGGCACAGCCCGTGAACCAGGGCCCCGGGGCCTGACGGGCTCCGCTGCCCGTCACCCAGCAACCTGGACAACGTCTCCTCGGCCTGGTCCCACAGGCCGAGCGTCCGGTAGGCCATCGCCAGGATCCAGCCAGTCGACTGTCGCAGACTCCGTCGCAGCGCAAGGCTGGAGGCGTCCAGCGCACCGGCATCGGCGGCATCCAGGAGGGCCGAAGCACAACTGAGTTCTGCGACTCCCGAGCGGACATCGCCGGCGGCCAACAACAGGATTCCCCGGCCGACACGGGGCGGGATCTGCGTCGGATCGAGCGCCAGCGCCGCCGCCATGTCGGACGCGGCCAGGTCCAGGATCTCGCTCGCTCTCATGAGACGCGCATCGTAGGTTCGGGAGCGCCAGCGGGTCAGGCAGGCTCTGCGCAGAACCGTGGGCAGATCCCGCCTGACCTCTCCATCCCGCACCGCGAAGCGCGAAAGCCAGGGTTCGGTGATCGCCGCCGCCGCGGTCTGCCGCGCCATCCGCGCACTGTCGGGTAGATCGGCGAACCAGGACAACCGGGACGCAAAGCCGACGGTATCAGGCAGCGCCGCGGGATGCTCACAGGCGGCCTCGGCGAGAACCGCCACTGACACGAAGACCGGAATCGCCGCCAAGGTCGACAATCGCAAGTGCCGCAGGGCTGACACCTCCATGGTCGATATCGTTATCCGAAGCGATGTCCGCTGTCATACTACGGAGCCCGGAGGACCGAAGCAAATCGGGGCCACGCGGGCCTCGGCGGGTGTGGATCGAGATTGCCGGCACTCGTGCGGCGACGTCAATCGTTGCGAAGTCACCCGGCCCATCCCGCTGGACCGCAAACTGGCCGCCCTCGGCCCGTTGCGCCGGCGCACCCATCGCAACACGGTGAGACTTGCGCCGGCGCAAGTCGCCGCCGATGCCCCGGAACGAAAGAGCGGCCGGCCCCCACCCGGAAGCCGGCCGCAATCCCTCTTCAACCCGCCAACGAAACCTCAGTTCCGCCGCGCCGCCTTCAACCGCGCCGCCGCGCGCGCCTGCGCCAGCCGCGCGCGCTCGCGATCGAGGTCCGCCTCCATCGAGGCCAGCCGCCCCCGCGCGCGCTCGAGGGCCTTCTGTGCGCGGGCGACGTCGATCTCGCCGGACAGCTCGCAGGTGTCGGTCATCAGGTTGACGACGTTGTCGGAGATCTCCACGAAGCCGCCGCCGACGGCCAGCTTCTGCTCGCTGCCGGCGTCGTCGGTGCGCAGCGTCACGAGGCCCGGCGCCACCGCGGCGACCAGCGGCGCATGGTTGGCCCACACGCCGAGGTAGCCGGCCTGGCCGGGCAGCGTGGCCGCGACCGCCTCGCCCTCGAAGGCGGTGCGGTCGGGAGTCACGATGACGACCTTGAAGCTCTTGGCCATCGCTTAGCCTTCCGCCTTCATCTTCTCGTAGTTCTCGAGCACTTCCTCGATCGCGCCGCACATGTAGAAGCACTGCTCGGGGATGTGGTCGTACTCGCCGGCCACCAGGCCCTTGAACGAGCGGATCGTGTCCTCGAGCTTGACGTAGCGGCCGGCCTTGCCGGTGAACGTCTCGGCCACGAAGAACGGCTGCGAGAGGAACTTCTGGATCTTGCGCGCGCGGGCCACGACGACCTTGTCCTCGTCCGAGAGCTCGTCCATGCCGAGGATGGCGATGATGTCCTGCAGGTCCTTGTAGCGCTGCAGGATCGACTGGACGTGACGCGCCAGGTTGTAGTGCTCCTCGCCGATGGTGCCCGGCTGCAGGATGCGGCTGGTCGAGTCCAGCGGGTCCACGGCCGGGTAGATGCCCAGCTCGGCGATCTGGCGCGAAAGCACCGTCGTGGCGTCCAGGTGGCTGAACGCGGTGGCCGGCGCGGGGTCGGTCAGGTCGTCGGCGGGCACGTAGATGGCCTGCACCGAGGTGATCGAGCCGTGGCGCGTCGAGGTGATGCGCTCCTGCAGCTGGCCCATCTCGGTGGCCAGCGTGGGCTGGTAACCCACGGCCGACGGCATGCGGCCCAGGAGCGCCGACACCTCGGAACCGGCCTGCGTGAAGCGGAAGATGTTGTCGATGAACAGCAGCACGTCCTGGTTCATCTCGTCGCGGAAGTGCTCGGCCATCGTCAGGCCCGACAGCGCGACGCGCAGACGGGCGCCGGGCGGCTCGTTCATCTGGCCGAACACCAGCGCCGTGTTCTCGATGACGCCCGACTCGGTCATCTCGAGCCAGAGGTCGTTGCCCTCGCGCGTGCGCTCGCCCACGCCGCAGAACACGGAGTAGCCGCCGTGCTCGGTGGCGATGGCGTGGATCAGCTCCATGACGATGACCGTCTTGCCCACGCCGGCGCCGCCGAACAGGCCGATCTTGCCGCCCTTGGCGTAGGGCGCGAGCAGGTCGACGACCTTGATGCCCGTTTCGAAAATCTCGTTCGCCTCGCCCTGGTTGGTCAGCGAGGGCGGCTGCGCGTGGATCGGCGAGCGCTTCTCGGGCTCGGGCAGCGCGCCCTTGTTGTCCAGCGGCTTGCCCAGCAGGTTGAACAGGCGGCCGAGGCACTGCTTGCCGACGGGCACCGCGATCGCCTTGCCGGTGTCCAGGCCCTTCATCCCGCGGACCAGGCCGTCGGTCGAGTCCATGGCGATCGTCCGGACCACGTTGTTGCCGATGTGCTGGGCAACCTCGGTGATCAGGTCGATGCCCTTGGCCTCGTCGACGATGTGGATCGCGTTGAGGATCTCCGGCAGGTGATCCGAATCGAACTCGAGGTCCACCGTGGGCCCGATGACCTGCTGGACCTTCCCGTAGTTCCCGGCCATGTGCAGTCTCCTTGGCTTTGCCTGTCGCCTGCGGGACCCCTGGCCCCGCCCTGCTCGATCAAGAATCGACTAGAGCGCGTTCGCGCCGCCCACGATGTCCAGCAGCTCGCTGGTGATGGCGGCCTGGCGCTCGCGGTTGCGCTGCAGCGTCAGCGCGCCGATCATCTCGCCCGCGTTCTCGGTGGCGGCGTTCATCGACGTCATGCGCGCGGCATGCTCGCTGGTGAACGCCTCGCTCAGCGTCATGAAGACCCGGTTGCGCAGGTAGAGCGGCAGCAGCACCGCGAACAGCTCTTCCTGGCTGGGCTCCCAGATGTAGTCCTGCTCGCCCTTCGCGGCGCCGGCGGCCGCCGCGCCGCCCTTCAGCGGCACCTTGACGCCCTCGGCCGCGGCCTCCGGCGCGATCGGCAGCAGCGCCGCGTCGACGGGCCGCTGCGTCATCGTCGAGACGAACTGCGCGTAGATGACGCGCACCTCGTCGAACGAGCCGTCGAGGAACGCCGCCACCACCTTGTCGCCCACCAGCTTGCCGCGCTCGGCGTTCATGTCGCCGGCGAAGTCGGCATGCGCGTGGAAGACCGTGTAGCCGCGCTTGCGGAAGTAGTCGGCGCCCTTGCGGCCCACGGCGTAGACCGCGGTCTCGACGCCGGCGGCGCGCGAGGCGTCGACGGCCTTGTGCGCCAGCTTCAGCAGGTTCGTGTTGTACGAACCGCAGAGGCCCTTGTCCGAGGTGATGATCACGTACAGGCGCTTGTGCACCGGACGCGTCTCGAACAGCGGATGGGCGATGTCGGCCTTGCCCGCCAGCTGCTGCATCAGCTCGGTCAGCTTGCGCGAGTAGGGACGCGCCGCCAGCATCCGCCCCTGGGAACGCTGCAGCTTGGCCGCCGCGACCATCTTCATGGCCTTGGTGATCTGCTGCGTGTTCCGCACGGAGCGGATCCGCTTGTTCAGAAGCTTGACCCCGGCACCAGCCACCGGTGACCTCCCGCCTTCCCGCGTGCGTGCGCGCTAGCCGCGCGCCTTGATGAACTCCTGGATCGCGGCCGTCAGGTGCTCGGCCGTGTCGTCCTCCAGCTTGCCGGTCGTGGCCATCGCCTGCAGCACCGCCGAGTGCTTCTCGTCCATGAACTTGTGGAAGTCGCGCTCCCACGCCTTCAGCTCGCCCAGCGGCACAGTGTCGAGGTAGCCCTTGCTGGCGGCGAAGATGATCGACACCTGCTTCTCGGTCGGCATGGGCACGTACTGGTCCTGCTTGAGGATCTCGACCATGCGCTCGCCGCGCGTCAGCTGGCGCTGCGTGGCCTTGTCGAGGTCCGAGCCGAACTGCGCGAACGCGGCCAGCTCGCGGTACTGCGCCAGGTCCAGGCGCAGCGAGCCGGCGACCTTCTTCATCGCCTTGGTCTGCGCGGAGCCGCCCACGCGCGAGACCGAGATGCCGACGTTGATGGCGGGCCGGATGCCCTGGTAGAACAGGTCGTTCTCCAGGAAGATCTGGCCGTCGGTGATCGAGATCACGTTCGTCGGGATGTAGGCCGACACGTCCGAGGCCTGCGTCTCGATGATCGGCAGCGCGGTCAGCGAGCCGCCGCCGTTCTCGTCCGACAGCTTCACCGCGCGCTCGAGCAGGCGGCTGTGCAGGTAGAAGACGTCGCCGGGATAGGCTTCGCGGCCAGGCGGGCGGCGCAGCAGCAGCGACATCTGGCGGTAGGCGTTGGCCTGCTTGGACAGGTCGTCATAGACGACCAGCGTGTCCTTGCCCTGCCACATCAGGTGCTCGGCCATGGTCACGCCGGTGTACGGCGCCAGGTAGAGCATCGGGGCGGGGTCCGAGGCGTTGGCGGCGATGATGGTCGTGTAGGCCATCGCGCCGTGCTCCTTGAGCTTCTTGTGCACGGAGGCGACGGTCGACTGCTTCTGGCCGATGGCCACGTAGAAGCAGTGCACGCCCTTGCCCTTCTGATTGATGATCGTGTCGATCGCGATGGCGGTCTTGCCGGTGCCGCGGTCGCCGATGATCAGCTCGCGCTGGCCGCGGCCGATCGGGATCATCGAGTCG
>JAYRFB010000047.1:0-7473 GCA_041908585.1 Candidatus Krumholzibacteriia bacterium | reverse complement strand
TGGCCAACACCGGGCCCTATGCGGTCGCCGGCTTCGGCACGGCCAACATGCACTACAACCGGACGGTGTCGCAGATGTCCACGGCGCTGACCGGGCGGCGACTGGTCAGCCTGGATGTCCTCGGGACCGGCAGCGCCGTGCAGATCAATGCCATCTCGATCCCCGGCGATGGCGCGTACTGGGGCTGGCTCGTCGACCAGACGCGCCAGCAGGTCGTCGACTGGGTCAACGGTTCGGCGGTGCCGCTGCGCGTCATCGACCTCGACATCACCGAGGTGGCCGGCCAGAAGCGCTACGCCGCAGTGGCTGTGGCCAACCAGGGCGCGCAGTACCAGGGCTGGTGGTGGTACTTCGACCAGACCGCCGCGCAGATCGCCACGCTGCTCGAGCAGAACGATGCGCGGCTGGTCGACATCGATCTGGAGACCGCGCCCACGATCTTCTCGCCGGCGCGCTTCTCGGCGGTGATGGTGGCGCAGAACGAGGGCGCCGGCTGGTTCTACGGCTCGCTCTCCTCCGACCAGCTGGCCGGGATCCTGGCGCAGACCGGCAGCCGCATCACCGCGATGCACCGCTACAACGACGCGCTGGGCAATGCGCGCTTCGCCGTCGCGCTCGTGGACAACGCCAACGACCAGACGCGCCGCATGCGCGACTTCATGGCCGCGGAGGCCGGCGACGCCCACTACGGCTTCGCGCTGCGCCGCGTAGGCGTCGGGCTGGAGGCGGCGCTGAACGAGAACTTCCTCTATGAGCCGGCCAGCTCGATGAAGATCGTGCACGCCGCCTTCGCGGTTCGTGCGTGCTCGCTCGGGATCGACAACCTCGACGCCGACAACTTCGTGCCCAACCGCTGCAACGACTACTACAACACGAACGTCTGCCCCGACGATTCCTACAACTGCGATCCCGGCGATGAACCCCTGTCGACCACCATCGCCGGCATGATGCGCTCGTCGCACAACGGCCGCACGCACACCATCGAGGAGATGTACGGCCGCACCACGCTCAACGACTTCCTGGAGCTGGCCCAGCTGCCGGAGATCCACATCAACCACACCCTCGGCTGCCTGTGCGACGAGCCGTTCAACACCGCCACGGCCGGCACGATGACGCGCTTCTACGAGCAGATCGCCGACGGCACCCACTTCGACGCCACCTGGCGCGAGCGCCTGCACGACCTGATGGCCAACTTGGACGAGTCCGGCTACGTCGGCTCGTTCGCGATGCTGGACGACATCATCACGCAGGAGGCCATCTTCACCGACCTGACCGCGGCCGAGGTCGACGACTTCCGCGAGGCGATGCGCATGAGCTTCAAGCCCGGCGGCTACGCCTGTTACGGCCTGTTCTGGCGCGCGTCGGCCGGCCTGGCCACGGTGCCGTTCAAGACCTGGTTCTTCGGCTACTGGGTGGACACGCCGCGCGACTACGCCGTGGCGACGTTCGTGCACGACGGCACCGATCCCGGCGCCCAGGTCGCCTATCCCGCCCTGTTCGAACTGTTGCGGGAGCCGATCCGCGCGGCGCTGCGCACCTGGGACGACGCCTGCGGCGCGACCATCGCGAGCCAGCCGCAGGACGTGACGGTCAACGCCGGCCAGGACGCGCTATTCACCGTCCAGTCCGGCGGCGAGGGCGCCCCCGCCTACCAGTGGCAGCGCTTCATCGGGGCGGGCTGGCACGCCCTGGGCGATGCTTCCGGCCAGTACGCGGGCACGACCACCGCGACGCTCACGGTGCTGGCCGCTCTGTCGGATGACGCCGGCGACTACCGCTGCCAGGTCACCAAGCCCTGCGGCACGGTGACCACGGCGCCGGCCACGCTCACCGTCCAGGCGGTGGCCGGCGCGACGCCCGACGCGCTGCCCGCGCGCCTGGCCCTGCACCTGCCGCACCCCAACCCGTTCAACCCGCAGGTCACGCTGCGCTTCGCCATCCCGCAGGGCTCCGGTCGCGCGCTACTGACCGTGTACGACGTTGCCGGCCGCCGCGTGCGCACGCTGGTCCAGGACGCGCTGCCGGCAGGCGAGCACGCCGTGGTCTGGAACGGGGCCGACGACCAGGGCCGTCGCCTGCCGTCGGGAGCCTACATCGCGCGACTGGAAGCGGGCGGCGTCGTGGAATCGCGCCGGGTGATGATGGTGGAGTAGCGATCAACCCACAACCACACGGGGTTCAACTCATGAAACTGCGCCTTATCTGCCTTGGCTGCCTCCTGCTCGTCGCCACCGCGGCCCCGGCCGCCTGGGTGCCGCGCGTGTCGCCGACCACCGCCGACCTGAACGATGTCGCCGGCTACGGCAACTACATCGTCGCGGTGGGCGACGGCGGCGCCATCGTGCGCAGCACCGACGGCGGCCTCACCTGGACCGCGGTCACCAGCGGGACCGCGCAGGACCTGGTCTCGGTCGTGCTCTCGGGCAGCCACTTCTACGCGGGCGGCGCCGGCGGGGAGTTCCTCGCCTCGTTCGATGCCGGCGCCACCTGGGTCGTGCGCACCTCGCCCGCGACCGCCGCGCTCGGCGTCTTCTCGCGCGGCACCAACGTCTGCTTCGCCGCCACGTCCACCGGCGCCATCCGCCTGACCGTCAACGCCGGCTCGACCTGGTCGACCGTGCATGCGGGGTCCGGATTCGCGCTGCACGCCGGGGACGCGCTGCAGCAGAACAGCCTGGGCATGGTCGTGGGTGACGGCGGCACCATCCTCACCTGCACGCAGGGCAACGACTGGACCGCCGAGGACAGCGGCACGAGCGCCAACCTGCGCGGCATGCGCGGCCCCGAAGCGCTCTGCGTGGCCGTCGGCGACGGCGGCACCATCCTGCACAGCCCGCCCGGCGGCCACGACTGGACCACGGTCAGCAGCGGCACCACGGCCGACCTGTACGACGTGGCCAACTCCAGCACGGTCGTCTACGCCGTCGGCGATGCCGGCACCGCGCTCAAAAGCACCGATGCCGGCCAGTCCTGGTGCCGCCTCGACACCGGCACGACCGCGAACCTGCGCGGCGTGACCCTGCCGGGCGTCGGCTACAACGCGATCGCCGTCGGCGAGGGCGGCACCATCCTGCGCACCGACAACGGCTTCGAGCCCTGCGACGTCTCGGCGGTAGGCGACCTGGTTGTGGCGCCGCAGCTGGAGGTCTACCCCAATCCGGCGCAGGGATCGGCCACCGTGCGCCTGCGCTCGGGGAACCTGCGGCCGCAGACGCGCCTGGACATCTACGACCTGCGCGGCCGCCGGGTCGCGACCAGCGGTCCCGACATCGACACGCAGCGGCTCGGCGCCGGCGTGTACTGGTTGAGCGCCTCGGACGACCTGGGCGAGGTGGGCCGCACAAGGTTGGTGGTGGTGCGCTAGGCTTGACTCGGGGCCGCGGGCGGGCGAACGTCGTCGGGTGGTGCCCCCGCTTCGGGGCGCGCCTCCCGAAGGGAGATCGACGTGCCTGCCCGCGCCCGCCCTGCCGTCACCGCCTTGCATGTCACGGTCTCAATTGCCCTGGCACTCGCCTCGAGCCTGGTCCTGGCCCACGACGAGCCCCCCAAGACCGTCGCCGAACGCCAGGACCAGGCCGACCGCTGCGCCCTCTTCGCGGCCTGCCGCGTGCAGACACAGCAGCTGTTCGTGACGCGCCCCGGCCAGGATGGCGGCGCCGAGGCCCTCTTCCTGACCAACACCTTCGATTCTGCCGGCCACCATCTCGAGCAGGTGGTGGTGGACCCGGCGCAGGCGCAGCGCTCGCGGAGCCGCTACGACGACGCAGGCAACTGGCTGGACGAGGAGACCTGGCGCGAAGGCAAGCTGTCCGAGCGCACCGCCTTCGCCTACGACGCCCAGGGCTGCGTCACGCTCATCACCAGCGAGGACCTCGAGACGGGCGCCCGCGAGTTCCTGCGCTACCAGCCCGACCCCGCCGCCGACTCGATCCGCGTCACCAAGACCGACTCCACCGGCGCCACGCTCTACACCCTCGTCTACCGCTACGAGCCGGGCAGCGCCCTGGGCCGCCTGGTCGCCGCCGAGCAGCGCGAGGCCGACGGCAGCCTCCGCCTGCGCACCACCCAGGCCTGGCAGGACGGCCGCCGCCGCACCAAGGACGTGTTCGGCGCCGACGGCTCGCTGTCCTGGAGCTTCACCTACGAGTACAACTCCGCCGGCGACCTCTCGCAGGTCACGCGCCGCGGCCCCGCCGGCGCCGTCGTCTCGCGCCAGGTCTACACGTACCGGCCGGACCGACTGCCGGATACCGTGACGGATCACGGTGCTGACGGCACCGTTACGCGCGTGTCGCGTTACGCATACGCGTTCCTTCCGGGCGCTCCCTAGGCGGCCGCGGCACGGACGCCGAACGGGCGAATTGCGCCGGCGCCAGTGGCCGCATCCCCGCACATGGATATACTGGGCGCATGCGCAGCTCCGCCATCCTGCTGGCCATCCTGCTGTCTGCCGCCGCGGTCGGCGCTCCCGCCGATGTGTCCCTCGGCCCCTACCATGCCGTCATCGACACGAACGCCATCGGCACCGACGTCTTCCACCTCTACCGGTCCGGCGAGCTGGTCCGGCAGGCCGATGACGTCGTCCGCCTGTGGATGACATCACCGGAACCCGGCACCGACGTGAACGCGGACGGCGTGCCCGACCTGGTCCTCCACGGCTGGAGCGGCGGCGCCCACTGCTGCCACACCGCCTGGGTATTCTCGCTGGGCGATGAGTGCGAGCTGCTGGCGGAGGTCGCCGGCGAACACTCGGAAGTCGAGATCCGCCAGGCGGACGACGACCCGGCCCTCGAGCTCGTCGTTCGCGACTGGGCGCTCGCGTACTGGCCCTTCGATTTCGCGGGCTCAGCCTCGGTGGAGGTGGTCCTGGACTGGGATGGCAGGACACTGCGACCTTCGGCGGCGCTGACGGCGGCGGCGATCGACCTGCCGGCCGGTCCGATGGCCGACTAGATCGCCGATTTGAAAGCCGCCCTGGACGCCACTCTGGACGCCACTCTGGACGCCATGGCCCGCCAGTTCGCCGCCGACCCGTCCTGGGCCGACACCGGCTACGACGCCATCTGCGGCATCTTCGCGACGGCGCTGCGCCTGGTCTATGCCGGCCAGCCCAACCGGGCCGCGTCCTTCATCGCCAATGCCTGGGGCGGTGACCGTGCCGCGCTGACACGCCTGACCATGGAATTCGGCCGCCGGCTGGCCGGCAGCCGCTACCTCGCGGTGCTGGAGCGCCAGCGGGAGATGGAGGGCCTTGGTGCGCGTTGAGCGTTGCCTGTGGTGCGGCCAGCGGCGCGACGACCTGCGCGCCATGCCCCACCAACGCCAGTACGAGGGCGTGGTCGTGCCCACGCACGCGCCCATCCGTGCCTGCGCCGACCACATCGATGACACGCACGCCTACCTGCTGCGCGTCGCGAGTAATTCCCGCTGGACGCTGCTGGTCAGCATCCTCGCCGTGCTCCTGGTCATCGGCGGCGGCATGGCCAGGGCCGATGCGCTGGTCGCCTTCGGGCTGCTGGTCCTCGGCGCCGGCATCCTCCTGTTCCCGTACTGCACGCCTGAAGCCGTCCGCCGTCTCGGCGCCCGGCAGGGGATCCGTATCGCGCGCGTCATCGGCCTGGTAGTCGGCATGGCCGGTATCGCGTTGCTGGCGTACACGCTCCTGACGGCGTGACGCGGCGGCTCAGGGCGTCGATGGGCCGGCCTTCGCGGAGTGCGCCGGCGATGCGGGCTCCCTCACGAACGGCACCGTCGCCAGTTGTGCCGGCGCAACTGGCGCAACTGCGCCCTCGTGCGCGAACGCATGGCACCTGCCGCACAGTGTGACCAGGTTCGCCGCCTTGTTCGACCCGCCCCGGCTGCGCGGCATCACGTGATGCACCTCCAGGAACGCCGTGGCCCCGCAGCCGGGCGCGGTGCAGCGATGCCGGTCCCGCGCCAGCACCGCGCGCCGCGTGCGCGGGGGAACGGTGGCGCGATTGGGCCGTCCGGACTCGCTGACCGTCGCGTCGCAGGCCAGCGCCGCGACTTGCGCCGGCGCAAGCGGCCGCTCGCCGGCGGCGGTCGTGACCGTGGCGGCGGCACAGTCGGGGCACCGGTGGACGATGACCTGGGCCGCAGATGCGGCGGTGCGGCGATGGCGAGGGCGAGGGCGCGTGCCTGCGTTCGCGACGTCCTTGCCGCCACTGCTGCCGTCGGCGGCATCGCCGATCCCGTCGGCCTCGGCCACCTCGCCCATCACCCACTGTTCCAGCGCCGCCAGCACCATCTCCATGCGACCCGCTTGCGCCGGCACAAGTCCGCGCTTGCGCGCCTGCTCGACCAACGCCTCGAAGCGGGCCACTTGGAGGGCATCGGCGCGCAGCGCGACGGTGGCAGGGATGGCGAGGGTGGCCGCAGCGGCCGCAGCGGACGCAGTGTACGCAGCGGCGGCAGCGGCGGCAGCGGCGGCAGCGGCCGGAGCGGCCGCAGCGGCCGACATGCCGCTGCCGCCACCCGCCTCGCGCGACCCCGACTCCGACGGCGCCAGGCCGAGCGCGAGCTGGGGAGACACGCCACCCGCCGGCGAGACCTGCGTCCCTTCGCCGACGACACTGCGCGCCACCTTCCTGACCCGCACCACCTCCGCCGTCACCGCCGCCGCCAGTTCGCGCCGCCCGGTCTGCTCTGCGCGTTCGATCCAGCTGGGCGCGGTGGCCGGCGTCGCCACGCGCGCGACCTGTTGCGCCTTGGTCCAGCCGACGCGCCCGTCGCGGACCGCCTCCCCGAGCGCCGGCAGGCGGTCGAGGTCATCGGCCAGACGCTTGAACTGCCAGTACCGGTTGCGCGAGAAGCCGAGGCCGTGCACTGCATACAGCTCCAGTGAAGCGTGCCCGAGCACGTGCCACAGCTCGCGCCGCTGCACCTCGGCGAACCAGAGAACGGCGCAGCGGCGGGCCTCTTCGAAGGTGGCCAGCGACCGGCGCAGGGCGGCATCGACGTCCGCGGCGGGGCAGCCGGGGGCAAAGGCAGGCAGGTCCAGGGTGGGCATGATGGGCTCGGTTTCCGGGAGGGTGGCCGGGCGCTTAGATGATGGCGAAAATATAGCGAATAGCAACAATAACCGCAAGCAGGAAATTTGTTTAATTTGACAGCATACTGCATACAGGAGGCTTGGTTGATTGTGAATACTGAATACAGTCGGGGGTTTGAGGGCTGTCCGCGGCCGCACGCGCTGGCCAGCACCGCCCTGCATCCGCCAGCACCGGGCTGCCCCTGCCAGCACCGCCCTGCATCCGCCAGCACCGACCTGCCACCGCCAGCACCGGACTGCACCTGCCAACACCGGACTGCACCGAACCGCATCGACCCGAGCCGCCAAACGCGCCCGGCGCTGCTCAACGCGACCCGCTCCGTCCCGATCCCCTCGCGCCGGCCCAACCCGCCCATTGACGCGGCGACGCGCGAACCCGACCATCGCGCTTCCACCTCACC
>JAYRFB010000046.1:0-5933 GCA_041908585.1 Candidatus Krumholzibacteriia bacterium | reverse complement strand
CGACCACGTCGCGATCGAAGAAATAGAGGCCGGTCGCCGCGATGTTCGACTTCGCCTGCTTCGGCTTCTCCTCGACGCTCACCGCGCGCCCGTCCGGGCCCACCTCGATGACGCCGTAGCGCTCGGGGTCGCTGACGGTGTAGCCGAAGATGGTGCCGCCCCGGTCCTGCTGCGCCACGCGCTGCAGCCGCTTCGACAGGCCCTCGGCGTAGAAGATGTTGTCGCCCAGGATCAGGCAGGCCGGACCGCCGTCCAGGAACTCCTCGGCCAGCAGGAACGCCTGCGCCAGGCCGTCGGGCGTCGGCTGCACCGCGTATTCCAGGCGCAGGCCCCAGCGGCGGCCGTCACCCAACAGCTTGCGGAACGCCGGCTGGTCCTCGGGCGTGGTGATGATCAGGATGTCGCGGATCCCCGCCAGCATCAGCGTCGACAGCGGGTAGTAGATCATCGGCTTGTCGTAGACGGGCATCAGCTGCTTGCTCACCGTGAGCGTCAGCGGGTGCAGGCGGCTGCCGGTGCCGCCGGCCAGGATGATGCCCTTGAAGCGGGTGGTGGTCACGGGTCGGGGTCCTTGGGGCTGGGGGCCTTGGTGCTCGTGGTCCTCGGGGCCGGGTGTCGGTTGCCGGGAGGATAGTACAGGTGGGGCGGTCTGGCGCGGGAAATCCTGCCTGTGCGCCGGCGCACGGACCAACAGTCGTGGCCGCGGGCGCCGGCGCACGTCGCGCGGCGCGGACAGGGCGCCGCTGCGGCCGGACTTGCGGCCGGACTTGCGCCGGCGCAAGCGGCGGCGCGGCGGCGCCGGCAGCCCCGGAACCGCCGGGGCCGAATCCGGGTATCTTTCCTTTCGGCCCCGCGCGGCCGCCGACCCCCTCACCGACCGGCGCCGCAGGCCAGGAGGCAGGGAGCATGCGTACGGTTGTCCGAACCGGCCTGCTCGCCCTGCTGGCTTGCATGGCTGCCGGCTGCGGTGATTCGACCGACCCGTCCCGCGACGATCGCGACCAGCTTCGCGGGACGGTCGAGTCCATCTACGACGACATGCCGACCGACGGCGGTGCCGGGCTGTGGCTGGTCGGGCGATCGGGTGCTGGCGGAAGGGCGGCCGGAAGAGGACGGGCTGCGGCTGGAGCTGTTGACGGCGAGGTGAGCCGGCGTCAGCACGGCGGCGAAGGGCCTCCCCTCCGCCGCCCGTGTTCAGGCCACCGCGGTCACCGCACCAGCGTCACCCTCTCGCTGGCCGCGCCGCCCGCCGTGGTCAGCCGCAATTCGTAGACCCCGCTGGCCAGCGACCGTCCCGCGTCGTCGTCGCCCCGCCATTCCAGTTCTCCAGCGCCCGCCGCAACGGCACGATCCAGAAGCGTGCGCACGAGCCGACCGCGAACGTCGAACGCCTGCAACTTGACCTGGCCTGACCGCGGCACGGCGTAGCGCACCTTCACCAGGGGATTGAACGGGTTGGGCCCCGCGCTGAGCGAGAGCAGCGTCGCGCCGGGGCCGGCCAGGTGCACCTCGTCGAGGACGATGGCCTCGCTCGCTCCCGCCAGCTCCAGCGCGTAGTCGCGCGGCCAACCCGCCTGGTCGGCGTCGAGCAGGCGGAAGCGCTGGCGGCCGCCCTCGATGCCGAGCGCTTCGAGCGAGGCGCGCGACCACTGGCGCCCGGGCACGTCGCGCCCCGCGCGCCGCACGATGCGCAAGCCGGACTCGTCGCCGCCGTTCGTCTCGACCACCAACTCGACGCCGCCGGCGGCCACCGCCGCCTCAAGCCGACCCGCATGTGCGCTGACGGGAGCCTCCAGTGCGCTCAGCCAGGGCACGGCGAACTCGGCGCCATTGGCGGGATCGCCGTCGCGGTCATAGGCCACGCCGCGGCAGGTCGCCACCGCCTCGGCCGCGTTGTCGATCAGGTCCGCGAGGCCCGCGCCCAGCACCAGCGCCACCTGGTAGCGCAGCGACTGGCCCGGCGCCAGGGTGGCGAACGGGCCGCTCGCCATGAGCACGCGGTAATCGGCGTAGCGGCCGGGCAGGACGTCGGGGTCGCGCTGCTGCGCGCTGAGCAGCAGGTACCGCTCGGCATCGTTCGTCGGGTCTCCGCCGTTGGCGAAGCTCGCGTTGCCGCTGAAGCGCTGGAAGCTGTTGACCACGGGCGCGGGCGGCGCCACAACACCGGCCGCGTCGAGAGTATGTCCGCACAGCACCCAGCCCACGTAGCCGTTGACGAGGTACTCCCCGGGACCGTCGTACATGTAGGCAAGCTTCACCGGCACGGATGAGCCGTCGGCGGCCATCCCGATCGTGTCGACGAACCCGGCGTAGTCGTTTGCTGCGACTTCCACGCCACGCGGTCCGATGTCGTGGTCGGAGAACATGCCGAGGAACACGTCGTCCAGCATCTGCGTGCCCACGTTGGTGATCGTGAACTCGTAGCCGATGAAGTCGGCCAGCAGCGGGTCGGACCACTGGATGGACTGCTGCGCGATGCGCAGGCCGAGCGGCACGTGGTCGGGACGCACCGACACGATGTCCGGTTCCAGGTCGTTGTACGCGCAGACGAACTGCTGGTCGCCGAACGCGGCGTAGTCCTCGTCGATCAGGCCGTCGCCGTCGTCATCCAGGCCGTTGAGCACCTCCTCGTCCTCGACGCCGTCGCCGTCGTCGTCGGGGTTTGGCCACGGGTAGCGACTGCCGCCGGGCGCGCCGGTGGCCGTTGGGTGGATGGTGTCGCCGGGCGCTGGTGTCGGGCGGAACTCACTGAAGTAGTTCGCGGTGGTGACCAGGGGCACGCCGTTCACGCGCGCGCCGACCCACAGACCGGCGGCCCAGAGGTACTCGTTGCCGGAGGCCGGCGGCCACATAGCCGACGGCGCGTCGCTGAACGTCGTGGACAGGCCAGGGGCGCTGCCGATCAGGCCCCAGTTGCCGACGTGGTGCCAGATGTTGCCGACGTCGTGGACGACGTGGCCGTCGAGGACGATCGCCTTGTCAGCGGGTGGGTCGGTTGCACGTTGCGCCGCCGGAGAGATCGCCGATGCGGCGCCCGCAAAGAGCCAACCTGAGAGAACGAAGATAACGCCACCGTAGAGCTGTCGGGAGCCCATGGAAGCCTCGATGCCATGCCCCTGGCTGGATGCCCCATTTAGGGTAACGCTACCTGGATTGGCAGGAGGCGTCAAGGCAAGGCGCGATCGAGGGTGCAAGGGAACGCAGATCATCTATGGCACCGGCTCCGATCGCACGGGCGCCGCGCCAGCTTGCGGATTCCGTCCCGAAGCGCGGCAAGGTCAGCGGTCCGTGCGCCCCGACGGCGACGGCGGCAGACCTATCTGCCACGGTACCTGAACGAGCAACCGCATCAGCGCCACGGGACCAGTCGCCTGATCCGTGTTGGGGCCGATCAAATGGGAGTCGCACCATCCTGTGTTTGACCGTCGGCGCTGTTCTTGCTGCCGCGCGACCCAAACCGCGCGAATCGTGCTATCCTCTTCGTACCCATCATAATCGGCATGCCGGGGGAGTCCCGCCCGGAGTGATAGCCAGGAAAGGTGATGCCGACATGAAACAGCGCCCGCTCCCCATCACCATCGCCCTCGTCGCTGCGCTGGTCGCGATCGCCGCCCCTGCCGCAGCGCAACCGGAGGCCGACGCCGACTGGGTCACGGGGTACCACCACGCCGGCGTGCAGGGAACCGTGTGGGCCCTGCTGTCGCGCCCCGGCGAGGTGTACGTGGGCGGTTCCATCCTCGCGGTGGGCGATGTCCCGGTGCACAACGTGGCGCGCCTGGTGACGACCGGTGGCGTCGTGACTTCCTGGTCGGGACTTGGCGACGGGTTCGACGGCGGCGTGAAGACGCTTGCGGTACACGACGGACACGTCGTGGCCGGGGGCTTGTTCCATAGTTCGGGGGCGACGAGGCTGGAACACGTCGCGCGCTGGGACGGCGCCGCCTGGCAGCCGTTCGGCGAAGGACTGCCCGGGGTGAGCGTCAGCTGCCTGGCCAGCTTTGGCGGCGACCTGTTTGCGGGTGCCTACCGCTGGGACGGGAGCGCCTGGAGCAACGTCCTGCAGACCAACGGCGAGGTGCGGACGCTGGTGGTGCGCGACGGGCTGCTGTACGTGGGCGGCAGCTTCACGACGGCGCGGGGCGACAGCGTCGGGCATGCCTTCGCGTGGGACGGCGCGCAGGTGATCGCCCTGGGCGGCGGCTTGCCGGATCCGGTCACCGACTGTGTCGCGCCGGCCGACGGCGTCGTGTTCGCCACCGAAGCCGGGAACGTTGAGCGCTGGGACGGCCAGGCCTGGTCGAACTTGGCCCGGAATTCGATTGTACATTCGCTTGCCGCCCGCGGTTCCGGGCTCGTCGTCAGCAAGTGGTTCCGCGTGAGCGGATCGTTCTGGCTTCCGGCGACCAGCACGCTGGACGCCGGCGCCTGGTCGAGCATCGGCAGCTTCGCCTCCGAGGCGATGGTCGAGCACGAGGGCCGCCTGCTGATGCAGGTCGCGGACGGCGCGACCGGTGGCGTCGTCTCGCCGGGCCTGGTCGCCTGGGACGGCGCGCAACTGCAGGCGCCGTTCGCGCCCAACACCGGCTTCGATACCGGCTTCGCCGCGCTGCTCCCGATCGGCGGCGGCATCATCGCCGGCGGCGGTTTCCAGATCGCCGGAGGACAGGCCCTCGACGGCATCGCCGCCGGCTCGGGCTCCGCCTGGACGCCGCTGGGGGGCGTCAGCGACCTGGCGATGGGGCCTGCCGGCTCGTTCACCGACCTCGCCACGGCCAATGGCGTCTTCTACGGCATCTGCGAGTACTGGGAAGTCGACATCACCGTCGGCGTCCTGGGACGGCTGGACTGGGCCGCGGATCACTGGCAGTGGCAGCGTCTGGACTATGCGGCGTGGAACGGGCGGCTCGAGACGATCGGCCAGGACCTGTTCGCCATCGACGGCGACCAGGTGATCCGCTGGTATCCGCACAATGGTGTCCACACCCCGCTGCCGGGACTGGACCTCGACGGCGCCATCTATGGCTCGTGCGTGCACATGGGCGACCTCGTGATCAGCGGCGACTTCACGGCCAATGCCGGCGCCCCTTGCGGGAAGGTGCTCCGGTACGCGGGAGGCGCGTGGCAGGACCTCGGGGCGCCGCCGGGCAGCGCGATCGTCGAGCAGGTGGCCTCGCTGGAGGGCGCCGGCCTGGTTGCCTGTTACCGCACGTCATACGGGGCAAGGCAGCGCGTCGCCTTGTTCGACGGCTCACAGTGGGCGGACCTGGGCGGCGATTTCGACGGCCTGATCTCGCGGATGGTCCTGCACCGGGGCCGGCTGTTCGTCGGCGGCAACTTCGAGCGCGCGGGCGACTCCCCCGCGGCCGGCATCGCCATGTGGACGGGCACGCGGTGGATGCCCGTGGGCTCGGGGCTATCCGGCGGCACCTGGCCGGGCGTCCGCGACATGGCCAGCACGCCGGAGGGCCTGTGGGTCTGCGGCGATTTCACGATGGCCGGCGGCCGGCTGTGCGTCGGGCTCGGGCGCTGGGTGGGCGACCCCGAACTGCTGGCGGACGTGAGCGCCGCGCCGCATGTGGTGCCGGCCGCGGCGCGCCTGCTGCGGCCCGCGCAGCCGAACCCGTTCAACCCGCGCACTGCGTTGACCCTCGTGATGCCCGCGGCCGGCGGCGCCGACCTGTGCGTCTTCGATGCGCGCGGGGCGCTGGTGCGGCGCCTGCTCGACGGCGAGCTGGGCGCCGGCGAGCACAGGCTGGAGTGGGACGGGTGTGATGATGGCGGGCGGGCGTTGCCGTCGGGGGTGTATGTGGCGCGGGTGCGGGCGGGGGGTGCGGTGGAGGCGGTCAAGTTGGTGCTTGTGCGGTAGGGGGAAGATGCCGCGGGGCGCATGCGCCAGCGCCAGCGGGCCCCCCCCCCGCACAAGAGGGGACACT
>JAYRFB010000045.1:0-12081 GCA_041908585.1 Candidatus Krumholzibacteriia bacterium | reverse complement strand
GCCGTCCCCGCGCCGAACGGCGCGCGGGACGGCCCGCCTCCTTTTCGCCACCTGCGTCCGCGCCGCGTTCAGCGCGCGCCGATGACGAACGGCTGCGCCGCGCCGCACCCCGGGCACCGGCCGCCCGGCGCCAGCTGCGACCGCCCCCGGTAGCCGCGGCGATCGACGAGCAGGCTGTCGCAGCCGGGGCAGCGGGAATCGCATCCCTCGGCGAGCGGCACGTTTCCCAGATACACCCAGTCGAGCCGGCGACGCGCACGCTCCCGCGCCCGCAGCAGCGTGGACGCCGGCGTGGGCGGCGCCTGCAGGCGCCAGGCGGGCCGGTAGGCCGAGAAGTGCAGCGGCACCGGGCGGCCCAGGCCTGCCACGAAGTCGACGAGCCGATCGAGCGCCTCGTCGTCGTCGTTGTGGCCGGGGATGACCAGGTTGGTCAGTTCCACGTGCACGCCGGCCGCGGTGAACGCGCGGATCGCCGCGAGCACCGGCTCCAGGCGGGCGCGGCACACGCGCCGGTAGAAGCGGTCGTCCATCGCCTTCAGGTCGATGTTGGCCGCATCGACCAGCGGCAGCAGCTCCGCCAGGGGCTCCGCATTGAGGTAGCCGTTGGTCACGAGCACCACGGCCAGCCCGGCCTCGCGGGCGGCCCGGGCCGCGTCGCGCACGAACTCGAACCAGACCAGCGGCTCGCTGTAGGTGAAGGCGAGCCCGACCGAACCCCGGGCGCGCGCGGCGGCGACCAGGTCGCCAGGTGTCGCCGGCCGCGTCGGCGCATCCGGCCGCTGGCTCAGGCCCCAGTTCTGGCAGAACTGACAGTGCAGGTTGCAGCCCGGCGCCGCCACCGAGAGGATGTCGCGCCCGGGGTGGAAGTGGTAGAGGGGCTTCTTCTCGATGGGATCCAGGGCCACCGTGGCCACGCGGCCGTCGTGCAGCGGCCGCATCGTGCCGGCCTGGTTACCGCGCGTGCCGCAGGGACCCGTCTGGCCCGGGCGCAGCCGGCAGCCGACCGGGCAGAGGTCGCAGGCCGCCTGGCCATTGGCAAGGGGGCGCCACCAGGCGGCCGCGGGCATGGCGCCGTTCATGACCTGCCGCCCTCGCGGCGGCGGGCCAGGTTCGCCAGCACGCGCGCCGCATTGCGCCGCAGCCCCTCCGGATGCGCCCGCCACAAAGGCGTGCGGCGGAACCGGGCGCGGAACGCCGCGTCGTCGATCGCGGCCAGGTCGGCCAGGTCCAGCTCGGCGTGCGCGGACAGGGTGCCGTAGCCCTCCCGCACGGGCGGCAGGCCCGGTGCCGGCCTGGCGGCGGCCTGCCGGTTCCAGGGACAGACCGCCTGGCAGATGTCGCAGCCGAAGAGGATGCCGCCCTGCTCCGCGTCGCACCCGTCGGGCGCCTGGCCCCGGCGCTCGATGGTCCACGTGCTCAGGCAGCGGCCGGCATCCAGCCCGCCCTGCGGCAGGATCGCCTGCGTCGGGCAGGCCTCCACGCAGCGCGTGCAGGTCCCGCAGCGCGAGACGGGTGCAATGGGTGCGGGGCGGCGGCGGCGCCGGGCGACGGCGTGGAGCGGCTCGGTGGCCGGCACGCCGGCGGGCGGCAGCCCTTCGACCTCCAGGTCGGTCAGAGCCACGCCCAGCAACAGGCCCGAGCCCAGCTTCTCGTGGATCAGGCAGGTGTTGCGGCCCAGGAAGCCGAGGCCGGCCAGCCAGGCGTATTCGCGCTCCAGGTACGGCCCGGTGTCGACGGCCACGCGCGCGCGAAAGGCCAGCCCGGCGGCCGCCAGCGTGGCCAGGGCGCCGCGGATGTCCCCCAGGAGCAGGTCGTGGTAGTCCAGCCCGCGCGCGTAGCGGGCCACCCGCGTGGTCCACGGAGGGCTGTCCGGCGCATTCGGGTCGCCGGGCGGGCCGACGGGCGGGCCGCCAGCGGCAGGGTCCGGATCGTCGGCCGGCCAGCCGTCGGTGTAGCGCTGCGCGAAGACCAGCAGCGTGCGCGCCCACCGGTCGCGGCGCGTGGGATCCAGGCGGGCCTCGGGGTCGCGGACCAGCCAGTCGAGATCGCCGTGTCGGCCCTCGGCCAGGCAGGCGCGCCAGCGGTCGGCGTGCGGCAGAGGACAAGGAAGGGAGACCGCTCCGGCCAGGTCCAGGTGGTGCGGCGGGCAGGCCTGCGCCAGCAGCGCGGCCAGGGCCGCGGCGTCCAGGCGCGACGCAGGCCCGGGCGGGGGCGCGCTGTCAGGTCCGCGCGCCATCGCCGGTCCCCGCGCCGGCCAGGCGGGCCAGCGCCCGCCCGCAGTCTTCCACCAGCCGGCGCATGACTTCCGCGGCGGGCGGGACGTCGTCGATCAGCCCGGCGACCTGCCCGATCTCCAGCTCGCCCTCCTCCAGGTCGCCCTCCAGCATGCCGCGGCGGGCGCGCCCCTGGCCCAGCTCGGCGGCCAGCTCCTCGCGCGTGGCACCACGGGCCTCCATCGCCGCGATGCGCTCGCGGAAGGGATTGCGCAGCAGGCGCACCGGCACGTGGGCCTTCATCATCAGGCGCGTGTCGCCGGGGCCGGCCTCGACGACGGCGCGCTTGAAGGCCTCGTGGCCACTGGACTCCTGCGTCACCGCGAAGCGCGAGCCGACCTGCACGCCCGCGGCGCCGAGCGCGAGCATCGCCGCCACCTGGGCGCCGGTGGCGATGCCGCCGGCGGCGATGACGGGGATGGTCACCGCGCCGACGCACTCGGGCACCAGCACCAGCGTGGTGATCTCGTCGCGGCCGTTGTGGCCGCCGGCCTCGAAGCCCTCGCAGACCACCGCGTCGCAGCCGGCCTGCTCGCACTTCCGCGCCAGGTCGGGGTGGGCCACGACGTGCACGACCGTGCAACCGGCTTCCTTCAGGCGCCCGGACACCAGCCGCGGCGAGCCGGCGCTGGTGAAGTAGATGCGCACGCCCTCGGCCAACGCGATGTCGAGGCACTCTGCCATGTGGGGGAACAGCAGCGGCAGGTTCACGCCGAAGGGGCGGTCGGTCAGCGCGCGCGCCTTGCGCAGCTGGTCGCGGAAGAGGTCCGGTCGCATGCTGCCGGCCCCCACCAGGCCGAGGCCGCCCGCGTTGCTGACGGCGGCGGCCAGCCGCGCGCCCGCGTTGTAGACCATGCCGCCCTGGACGATCGGGTGCTCGATGCCCAGGAGGCGCTGCAGGCGGGTGTCGGGCCAGCGGGTCATGCGTTCCCCCGGGATCAGAGGCCGAGCTCGCCGGCGGCGCCGGACATCGCCGCCAGCACGTGGGCGATCACGTCCTCCTGCGCCAGGCCGAGGTCGCGCGCGCCTTCGGCGATCTCCACGCGGTTGACCTTGGCGGCGAAGTCCTTCTTCTTGAGCTTCTTGACCACCGAGCGCACCTCGACGCCGGCGATCCTCCGCTCCGGCTGCACCATCGCGCAGGCCGTGCAGAATCCACAGAGCTCGTCCACGGCGAACAGCCAGCGCGCGCAATCGTCCTCGCGCGGGACGCCGGTGTGGGGCGCGTGGGCCAGGATCGCGCGCACGAACGGCTCGGGATAGCCCTGGGCCCGCAGGATCTCCGCGCCGCGCAGCGGATGATCGGCGGCGTCGGGCCAGCGCTCGTAGTCGAAATCGTGGAGCAGGCCGGCCGCCCCCCAGTACGCCGGGTCGCCACCGGCGCGCACCGCCGCGGTCCGCATGGCGGCCTCCACGGCATAGGCATGGCGTCGCAGGCTCTCGCCCAGGGTGTACTCGTGGAGCAGGGCCAGCGTCGTGGCGCGGTCGAACAGGTTGTTCATGGCGGGCTCCCCGCGGCGTCGGGCCGGCCGGCGTCGGCCCGCGATCGCCTGCTGTGGATGGACTAGATGATGAGGTCGTCCTCGTGCTCGTTGAGCCAGTCCCGGCAGCGCCGGTGCTGCGGACACACTTCGTCCAGCAGGCCCCAGAAGCGGCGGCTGTGGTCCAGGTGCCGCAGGTGGCACACCTCGTGGGCCACGATGCTGTCGATCACTTCCGGCGGCGCCATCACCAGCCGGTAGCAGAACGACAGCGTGCCGCTGGGCGAGCAGCTGCCCCAGCGCGTCGTGCGCTCGCCGACGATCACGCGCGAGGGCCGGCGGCCCACGCGCTGCGCCCAGTATTCCACCCGGCCCGGCAGGTGCTCGCGCGCCAGGCCACGCAGGTACTGTTCGACGACCGGGCGCGGCGACAGGATCGCTTCGGCCGGCATGTGCAGCACGAGCCGGTCGTCGGAGAGCTCGGCCCGCCAGCCGCGCTCGCGCGGGTCCAGGGCCTTCAGCCTGAGGCGGCGGGGCCTGCCCAGCACGAGCAGCTCCGAGCCCGTGGCGTATTCACGCACGCAGGGCCCGTCCCAGGCGTCGTGCTCGTCCAGCTTGGCCACCAGCCAGTCGGCCCACTGGTGCAGCAGGCCCGGCACGATCTCCTCGCGCGCGCGCCAGGGCACGCTGACGACCAGGCCCTCGCGCCGGCTCACCTCGAGTCCGGGCCGCCGCGTGCGCCGGTTGCGACGCAGGCGGTAGCGCAGCACCCGGCCGCGCAGGAGCGTGCGGGACAGCGGCTCGGTCACGGGTCCAGCCGTGGGCGGGCGTCGCCGGCGTGCATGGTGTCTACCTCGGGCTGGGGTTGGCGGTGCCGCGCGCGACCCGGAGCATTCTAGCGGGGACCGCGACCGGTGTCAGCGCCGACTTCCCGGCGCTAGCCACTCCTAATGATCCGCCGTATCGCCGATTCCGCAACCTACATTTTCCCTTGAGATTACGCTATCAGGAGCCTAGAATCCAGACCGCTCGGATCGACATCCAAACCGGCCGGCCGGTGGCCACCTCGCGGGATACCCTGGGGATCCCGCCGGCGCCGGCAAGGCAATCCCCGGGGGAGGAACGGGATGCTCAAGGAATTCAGGGATTTCGCCGTCAAGGGCAACGTGGTCGACATGGCCGTCGGTATCATCATCGGCGCCGCGTTCGGGACCATCGTCGCCTCGCTGGTGGCCGACATCATCATGCCGCCGATCGGCATGCTGCTGGGCGGGGTCGACTTCACGAACATCTTCGTGACGCTCAAGGAAGGCGCGGCGGCGGGCCCCTACAAGACGCTGGCCGATGCCCAGGCTGCCGGCGCGGTGACGATGAACGTGGGCCAGTTCCTCAACAAGGTGATCAGCTTCCTGATCGTCTCGTTCTCGGTCTTCATGCTGGTCAAGGCGCTGAACAAGGCCAAGCGCGAGGAGCCCAAGCCGGCGCCGGCCGCGCCGACCACCAAGGAGTGCCCGCTGTGCCTGTCGACCATCCCGCTGAAGGCCACGCGCTGCGCGCACTGCGCGGCCGACCTGAAGTAGCGGCACGATGGTGTTCGGCTGGGGGCGGGGTCGCCGGCGGCGCGCGCTGCTCGCCACGCCCCTGGCTGACGCGCAGCGATCGCGCCTGCACGCGCTGGCACCGCTGACGGCGCGCATTCCCGAGGACCGGCGGGCCCTGTACGAGGGCGTCGTGCAGCTGCTGCTGGCCGAGAAGCGCTTCGAGGGCGCAGGTGGGATCGAGGTGACCGACGACATGCGCCTGGCCATCGCCGGCCAGGCCGCGCTGCTGCAGCTGCGGGCCGGGGCGGACTACTACCCCGGCCTGCACTCCATCGTGATCTACCCCACCGCGTTCACCGTCGCGCACGAGCGGCCCGACGAGGCCGGGCTGGTCCATCTCGACGAGGACGAGCTGTCGGGCGAGAGCTGGGGCCACGGTGCGGTGGTGCTGGCCTGGGACGATGTCCGCCGCGAGTCGAAGCGGCGCGACGGCTACAACGTCGTCCTGCACGAGTTCGCGCACCAGCTGGACGACCAGACCGGCGAAGGCGACGGCACGCCGGTCCTCCACGACCGCCAGCTGGCGGCGCGCTGGCTGGCGGCCTTCCAGCCCGCATTCGAGGAGCATGCCCGGCGCCTCAGGCGGCGGCGCGAGGTGCTCTTCGACGAGGATGCCGCCGAGAGCCCGGCCGAGTTCTTCGCCACCGCGGTGGAGCTGTTCTTCGAGTTTCCCCGCGAGCTGCGCCGGGAGTACGGAGCGGTTTACGAGGTGCTGGCGGCGTGGCTCGAGCTGGATCCGGCGGGCCCCTGAGGACGGAGTTGTGGGCGTTGGACCCGAAGGCGGCGGCCCGCCTCCGCGGGGAGGCGGGCCGCCGGCCGTACCGGAAGTGACCGGCGCCGGGAGCGCTATTCGCGCTTCGCGTGCTCGGCCTCCGTCAGGGGCGTCACCGCCTCCAGGCCGGCTGCCAGCAACCGCGTGTTCAGCGCCGCCAGGCGCGGTCCCGTCAGCGTGGCGAACCCGGCCAGGGCCCCATCCAGCTCGCTGGCCAGGGCTGCCTGCCGCGCCAGCTGCGCCTTCGTCGGCGGCCCGCCGAAGCCGGCTACCCCCGCGTAGAGGCCCACGACCTTCTCGCGAAGCGCCTTGCGGCCGCTGATCCCCTGGACCTCCTCCTCGACCATCATCTGCCGCTGCAGGTCCTCCAGATCGCCCGCCAGGCCGCGCAGGTCCGCGGCCAGCTGCGGGTCCGCGGTGGCCGCGTCGGCACGGGCCCGCAGGTCGCGCCCCGCCTCCTTGACCGCGTCGCAGGCATAGGCCAGCCGCGCCAGCATGTCATACAGCGCGCGCACGGCCTTCTGCTGCTCGGCGCGCGCCGCGGGAGCGTGCGGATACCCGGGATCGTAGGCGACGTCCACCGTCCCCTCGTAGACGTCCTCGCCCTTGACCAGCCGGTAGCGGTAGGTGCCCTCGGGCGCCGACGGGCCCACCGACGCAGCGAACGCGATCGACGGATCCATGACCGGCGAAGGGGCCACCTTCGGCGGCTTGAGCGTGGGCGACCAGGTCACCACGTTCAGGCCCTTGCGGGCGCCGGCCGGCAGCGTCTTGAGCACAGAGCCGTCGGCCGCCAGGATCTCCAGCCGGATGGGGCCCACCATGTGGCGCTTGGGCAGGTGGTAGACGATGCGGGCATCCGATCCGGGATTGGAAGCCACGTACCAGTTGTCGCCGGGATAGTGCTGGTGGCCCTGGGGGATCCGCAGCACGGCGGGGCGGGACGGCAGCAGCGCGACCGGCGCCTCGAGCGCGGCGGCCGTCAGGTGGCGCAGCGGAGTCAGGTCGTCGATGACCCAGATCCCGCGCCCGTGCGTGGCGATGACCAGCGCACTGTCGCGCCCGTGCACGACGAGGTCGTAGACCGGGACCGCGGGAAACTCCTCCGCGAAGCGGGCCCAGTGGCGGCCGCCGTCCAGGGTGATGAACAGTCCGTCCTCGGTGCCCAGGTAGAGCAGGTCCGGGTTGACCGGATCCTGGCGGATGACGTGGGCGTGCCCGGTCACCTCGGCCGTGGCCAGCGGGCGCCAGGTCGCGCCCAGGTCGGTCGTCGCCAGGACGTACGGCGCCATGTCGCCCGAACGGTGGCCGTCGGCCGTGACGAAGGCGGCCCGGCGGTCGTGGGGTGAAGCCTCGACGGAACTGATCCAGGTGCCCCCGGGCACGCCGGACAGGTTCGCGGCGACGTTGGTCCAGCGCGCGCCGTCATCGCTCGTCACCTGCAGGTTGCCGTCGTCGGTCCCTGCCCAGACGACGCGCCGGTCGCGCGGCGACTCGGCGATCGTGAAGATCGTGCAGTGGTTCTCGGCCGTGGTGTTGTCGACCGTCAGGCCGCCGGATTCCAGCTGGCGCTGCAGCGCCGGATCGTCGGTGGTCAGGTCACCCGAGATCCGCTTCCAGGTGTCGCCCCGATCGGTCGAGCGATGCAGGAACTGCGACCCGACATACAACCGCTCGCCGCGCCCGGGGCTGGTCACGATCGGGGTGTTCCAGTTGAAGCGATAGTCGGGCTCGCCCGGCCCCGGCTGGGGCTTGATGTCCTTGCTGTCGCCGGTGCGCCGGTCCAGGCGCTGCACGTTGCCGCCCTGCCATTCCCAGTAGACCAGGTCCGGGTCGGCGCGATCGGGCACCACCGCGAAGCCGTCGCCGCCCCCCAGGTTGTCCCAGTCGCCGTTGTCGATCCCCGAGGGCGAGCGCGACGGGCCCACCCAGGACCCGTTGTCCTGCAGGCCGCCGTAGACGTTGAACGGTCGCCGGTCGTCGACCGCGACGCGGTAGAACTGCGAGACCGGCAGGTTCGGCGCGAAGTCCCAGCCCGAGCCCTGGTTGCGCGTCGTGTAGATGCCGCCGTCGGTGCCGACGACCATGTGCCTCGGATCCGCCGGATTGATCCACAGCGCGTGGATGTCCGGGTGCATCCAGCCGCCGACGCCGCGGAAGGTGACGCCGCCGTCGCTGGTCACCAGCATGAAGGTGCCGGCCTTGTAGACCCGCCGGGCGTCCTTCGGGTCCGGCACCAGCAGCGCGAAGTAGAACGGCCGACCGCCGACGGCGCGGTTGTCGGTGGTCATCGTCCAGGACTCGCCACGATCGTCGGAACGGAAGAAGGCCGAGCGCTCGGCCTCCACCACGGCATAGAGGGTCGCAGGCTGAGACGGCATGACCGCGATCGCGATACGGCCGAGCTCGCCCGACGGCAATCCCGCCTCGAGTCGCCGCCAGGTCGCGCCGCCGTCGATGCTCTTGTACAGCCCGCTGCCCGGTCCGCCCGAGCTGAAGAAGTCCGGCGAGCGCCGGAACTGCCACATCGCCGCGTACACGATGTCCGGATTGGCCGGGTCCAGCGCAATGTCCACGCAGCCGGTGGTGTCGTCGATGTAGAGCACCTTGTCCCAGGTGGCGCCGCCGTCGCGCGTGCGGAACAGGCCGCGCTCCTGGCCCGGTCCCCACAGCGGTCCCATCGCCGCGACCCAGACCGAGGCCGGGTCGCCGGGATGGATGACGATCTCGGCGATGCGCTCGCTGCCTTCCAGGCCCAGGCGCTGCCACTTGTCGCCGCCGTCGACGGTCCTGTAGATGCCGTCGCCGACGCCGACGCTGTTGCGCACCCACGACTCTCCGGTGCCCACCCAGACGGTGTCCGGGCGCGCCTGGTCGATGGCGATCGCGCCGATGGACTGGGGGTGCTCGTCGAACACGGGCTCGAAGGTCACGCCCGCATCACGGCTCTTCCAGACCCCGCCGCCGGCGCTGCCCACCCACAGGAACCGCGGATCGGTGTTCACGGCGTCCAGGCAGGTGATGCGCCCGCTCATCACGGCCGGGCCCAGGTTGCGGGCGCGGAGCGCCCCGAAGACATGCGGGCCGATCGGGATGCCACCGTCAGCCGGCGCAGCCGGAGCCGGGGCCGGGGCCGGGGCCGCGAGGCCCGTCCCGGCCGCCGCCAGCACCATCGTGAAGAGACCCAGGCGCAGCCACGACAACATCACCGCTCCCCCTCGCTCGCGCCCCCGGCGGGCAGGACCCGCCGGGGGCAGTGATCACCGTCGGCAGCCGCGTCCGCGGCCGCGGGCTACTTGCCGGACGTGTCGGCCGGGGCCGTCGCCTTGGCCGGCATCGCGAAGGTCGCCGGGTCCGCGGGCACGCCGAACTCGACCTTCTCGAAGACCATGTTCATCATCACCTGGTCGCCCTGGCGCGACTCCATCGAGAACGGGATGACCAGGCCGTCCTGCGTGCGGTAGTCGCCGAAGTACATCTGCGTCTCGATCTCCTGCCCCTCGAACTTCACCTTCGAGTTCTGCTTGATGGGCAGGTAGGACTCGGCGTCCAGCCACATGTCGATGACGACGTCCTGCTTGGTGTCGATGCGCAGGCGGTGCGTGGCGGTGCCCTCGACATCCTCCTCGCCGACGTACTCGCCGGTCCAGCCCCGCGCCTCCCAGTTCTGCAGCAACCCGTCCATGTCCGCCTGCAGGCGCGTGTTCTTCGTCTCGAACTCGCCCATGGGCGCCGGGTCCTGCGAGCCGGTCATCGGGTTGATGGACCAGCCGGTGGTCCCGTCGAAGGCCTGGACGATGTTCATGCCCATGACCGAGACCTCGACGCGCATCAGGTTCGGGCGCGCGGTCAGGATGGAGATCGGCATCTCCATGCCCTGCGTGACCACCTTGCCGGTGACCTTCTGGCTCTGCACGGCCTTGAGCGCGGCGGCGCCGCCCTGGGCGTCGATCGCCTTGCCCACCAGTTCCTCGATGTTCATGGCCTGGGCGCCCGCCGCGGCAAGGGTCAGGGCGGCGAGCAGGGCGGCGGTCAGATGGCGGAATTTCACGGTCCCAATCCTCCTGGGTACGGGTTCGGTCGACAGTTACGCACCGGGTGCGGGAAGGTTGCCGGCCGAGCCGGCGGCGTGGCGCCCGGCAGCTACCCGGCGCGCTGGGGGAATATTCGGGGTCGGGGTCAGGAGCCCTTGCCGTAGTTCGGGGCCTCCTTGGTGATATGCACGTCGTGCGGGTGGCTCTCGCGCACGCCCGCGGACGTCACGCGCACGAACCGGGCCCGGGCGTGGAAATCGGCGATGTCCGGGCAGCCGCAGTAGCCCATGCCCGAGCGAAGGCCGCCGACCAACTGGTAGATGACGTCGCCGGCGCGGCCCTTGTACGGCACACGGCCCTCGATGCCCTCGGGCACCAGCTTGTCGGTCTCGGTGACCTCGCCCTGGAAATAGCGGTCCTTGCTGCCCTGCTGCATCGCCGCGAGCGAGCCCATCCCCCGGTAGCTCTTGTAGACGCGGCACTCGAACAGGATCTTCTCGCCGGGCGACTCGTCGGTGCCGGCCAGCAGCGAGCCGGCCATGACCGCGTCCGCCCCCACGGCGATGGCCTTGGCCACGTCGCCGCTGTAGCGCAGGCCGCCGTCGGCCACGACGGGAACGCCGCGTGGGCCGGCCACGCGCGCCACGTCGATGATGGCCGAGATCTGAGGGACGCCCACGCCCGCCACGACGCGCGTGGTGCAGATGGAACCGGGCCCGATGCCGACCTTCACGGCGTCGGCGCCGGCGTCGATCAGGGCCGCGGCCGCCTCGCCGGTGGCGATGTTGCCGGCCAGGACCTGCATGGACGGGTACTTGCGCTTCACGGCGGCCACGGTGTCCAGCACGTTTCGGCTGTGCCCGTGCGCCGTGTCGACGACCAGCAGGTCGACGCCGGCGGCCACGAGCAGCTCGGCGCGCAGCATCGTCTCGGCGCCGACCCCCACCGCCGCCGCAACGCGCAGCCGGCCGTCCCGGTCCTTGCAGGCGCGCGGGTAGTCCAGCTTCTTCTGGATGTCCTTGACCGTGATGAGGCCGCGCAGCTCGCCCCCGCCGTTGACCACCAGCAGCTTCTCGATGCGGTGCCGGTGCAGGATCTCGGCCGCTTCCTCCAGCGTCGTGCCCTCGGGCACCGTGACGAGGTCCTTCGCGGTCATCACGTCGCGGACCTTGATCCGCGTGTCCTTGACGAACCGGAGGTCGCGATTGGTCAGGATGCCGACCAGCTTGGGCCCCTCGGTGATGGGCACGCCGCTGATGCGGTAGTGCCGCATCAGTTCCTGCGCCTCGTCGATGGTCTTGTCGGGCTCGAGCGTGATCGGGTCGGTGATCATGCCCGACTCGGAGCGCTTGACGCGCTCGACCTCGGCCGCCTGCGTGCGCGGGTCGAGGTTCTTGTGGATGACGCCGATACCCCCCTCGCGGGCCACGGCGATGGCCATCTCGGCCTCGGTGACGGTGTCCATGGCCGCTGACAGGAAGGGGATCTGCAGCCTGATCGTCGCCGTGAGACTGGTCGAGGTGTCGATGTCCTTGGGCGTGACCTCGCTGTAGCCCGGCACGAGCAGCACGTCGTCGAACGTGAGCGCCTGCGGGAACCGGTCGCCGTTGGTCGGGGTCTGCGCGGACATGTCGGTCTCCCGGGGCTCAGGCCTTCATGACGCCGATGAACGGCAGGTTGCGGTACTTCTCGTCGTAGTCCAGGCCGTAACCGATGACGAATTCCTTGGGGATCTCGAAGCCGACGTAATGCAGGGGCACTTCCTTCTTGCGGGCCGACTTCTTGTCGAGCAGGGCGGCCACGCGGATGCTGCGCGGGCCACGCGTCTGCAGCAGGTCCATCAGGTGCGCGATGGTCAGCCCCGTGTCGATGATGTCCTCGACCAGGATGATGTCGCGGTCGGTGATGTTGGCCTTCAGG
>JAYRFB010000044.1:0-21068 GCA_041908585.1 Candidatus Krumholzibacteriia bacterium | reverse complement strand
GGCTCAGGTCGCAGGCTCAGGTCGCAGGCGCCGCCGCGCCCGCGCCCTTCCCCGTCCGCCGCCTGATCCCCGGCGCCGCCAGCGCCGAGAACGCGGCGGCGCCCAGCCCCAGCAGCAGCACCGCCGACCACAGCGCCAGGCCGCCGCCGCGCGCCAGCACCAGGCCGCCGAGCGGCGCGCCGAACATCGCCGCGCTCGAGAAGCACATCGTGAACACGCCCATGTAGCGGCCGCGCATCGACGGCGGGGCCAGCTCCGAGACAATGGTCGGCGCGAACACCGCGTTGAGCATCTCGCCCAGCGTCCAGACGACGACCACGGCGGTGAACTGCCAGGGCGTGCGCGCGAACGCGTTCAGGAAGAAGCCGACGCCCAGCACGACGCCGCTGGCGATCATCACGAGGTCACGCCGCCAGCGCGAGACCAGCGCGGCAAACGGCAGCTGCAGCAGCGTGATCATCAGGCCGTTGACGGCGATGATGCGCCCATACTGCTTGGCGCCGATGCCGAGCTGGCCCAGGTAGAGCGGGAACGTCGAGGCGATCTGCATGAACGACAATCCCACCAGCACGATGCCGGCACAGAAGGCCAGCATGGTGCCGTCGCGCGAGATCGCGCGCAGCGCGGCGCCCAGGCCGACGTGCTCGTGCGGCGGCTCCCCGCCGCCGGCAGCGGGATCGGCAGCGGGATCGGCGGCGGCGCCGGGCCGGGTCTCGCGCACCATCGCCGCCAGCAGCACGGCGTAGGCGCCGTTGGTCAGGGCGTCGACCCAGCACAGCCAGCGGAAGCTCGCGGAGGCGAGCAGCCCGCCGATCACCGGCGCGATGGCGAAGCCGAGGTTGACCGCTACGTACAGCAGCGCGTAGGCCGCCGGCCGCCGCGACGGCTCGACCAGGTCGGCGATCATCGCCTGCGTGGCGGGGCGGTACATCTCGCCGATCATCGCGAAGACGAAGAGCCCCGCCGCGACCTGCCACGACGATTGCAACAGGGGGAACACCGAGAGGATCGCCGCGCCGCCGGCCAGCGAGCCGACCATCACGCGCTTGCGCCCGAAGCGGTCCGCCAGGTGGCCGCCGGCGACGGCCGCCACCAGCGCTCCGGCGCCGTAGGCGCCCATGACGCGCGTCGCGGTCTCGATGCCCAGCCCGAGGCGGCTCTGCAGGTACAGCGTCAGGAACGGCACCAGCAGCGTGCCGGCCCGGTTGATGAGGATGCCCAGGCACAGGACGTGGACCGTCCGCGGCAGGGTCAGGTATTCGCGCACGACGGTGCTCCAGGGTCGGCGGCGCGGCGGCCGCGTGAGCGCGGCATGATAAGGGCGCGATGGCCGCCTGTCAGCCTGCTGCCGGCGCGGCCGGGCGCCGGGTGCCCGGGGGGACGTGGGTGTACCCCGCGGTACTTCCGGGCCCTGGGTGCCGGGGCTCCGCCGAACCAGGCGATCGACAACCCGTTGCAGAATATTGTCTTGCCAAACGACACCCCAACTGCGCCCAATGGCCCCGCCCTTGCAGGCGGCCGGCATTCGTATCGCCGTCCGGACCATCGACCCCGGCGCCGCCACGCGCCCTCATCCGTTCGCCGAGGAGGCACCCATGAACCGAAGGCAGTTCCTGACCGGCCTGATCGCCGGCGCCGCCACGCTCACCGTGTTGCCGTCGCTGGCGGACGCCTCGCCCGCGCGCCGCCGCCATCGCCGCCGCGTGCGCCGCCGCATCCGCCGCCGCATCCGCCGGCGCGCGGTGCGCCGGATGGTCCGCGGTCGCCCGTACTGGGTGGTGCCGGTGGGCCTGGTCGTGGGCTGGGAGCTGCTGCGCGAGGATCGGGTGGGGGTCGTGCGCGAGATCAAGGTCGTCGAGATCGAGGGCCAGAAGACGGAAGTCGCCGTGGTGGTGCCGGCCGACGCGAAGGTCGAGCCCGGGAAGGCCCCCGCGGTCGAGGAGATCGCGATCCTGCGCGAGGACACGAAGGAGAACGCCGAGGACCTCGAGGGCTCGCGCCTGCCCGACGACGACAAGGCGACGCCCGGGCGCGAGGTCGAGATCGAGGAAGAGGTCGACGAATAGGCCCGATCACCGACGGGGGCCGGGCCGCCGCCCCGGCCCCTGCCATTTCGCGAGCGGCGCCGTGTATTCGGACCCCTCCAGGTGCCCCATCTGCTCCAGGATCTGGCCCTGCCGGCGCAGCACGTAGGCCGAGGGCCTTCCCGCGTCCATCTTCCGCGGGTTCGGCAGCACCGCGGCCAGGCGGGCCGCCCGCGCGCGGTCCAGGCGATCGGGCGCCGTGCCGAAATGCCTGCGGCAGGCCGCGTCGACGCCGAACACGCCCTCGTCCCATTCGGCCAGATTGAGGTACGCCTCCAGGATCCGCTCCTTCGGCCAGAGCAGCTCGATCCAGAAGGTGTACCAGGTCTCCAGCCCCTTGCGCAGCCAGCTGCGACCGCTCCAGAGGAACAGGTTCTTGGCCACCTGCTGGCTGATGGTCGAGGCGCCGCGGCGACGGCCGCCGTCACGCGCCTCGGCCACCGCGTCGCGGATGGCGTCGGTGTCCCAGCCGTGGTGGCGGAAGAACCGCTGGTCCTCGGCCGCGATCACGGCCAGCGGCAGCGTCGGGGCGATGTCGCGGCGGGGCACCCAGCGGTACTCCAGCCGCCAGGGGCGACCCTCCCGGCGGGCCTCCAGCCACCGCTCGGCCATGACGCCGGACAGGGGCGGCGGCGCGAAGCGCCAGAGGACCACGGCCAGGACGGAGGCCAGCGCCACGGCCGCCACCAGGCCGGCCGCGCGGCGCGCGGCGCGGCGAAACCGGCGGCGGCGCCCCCCCGGCCCGGCGCCGCGGGGCCGGGCGGCATCGGGACCGCCGTCGGCGGCGGCGGCCGGCCCGGCGGCTCGATCCGGTTCCATCGCTTCCTCCCGCATTGGCGACTGAAGCCGGGGCCCCGGGCGCCGATAGTCCCGCGCAATCCCCGTTCACAGCCTTGACTGGGGCGCAGTATACTCCCTGTTTGGGACCGCATCAGGAACGATCGGGAGAGGAGCTCCGTGGTCAATCTGCCCCGCGCCCGCCTCGACTGGAGGCCGGGCCTGATCGGACGCTTGGTCATCGGCGTCGTGCTGCTGCTCATCGTCGCCTCGGTGGTGTTCGTCGCGCGCGAGATGAAGACCTCGCGCGAGCAGGCGCGCCACATCAGCCGCCTCGCCGCGGACATGACCTGGGAGGTCCAGGCCGGGCCCAGCGACGCGATCCGCTTCCCCGAGGACGGGCCGTTCGACATCCGGCACGGCTACACGCGCATCCAGGAGTTCGCCGACCGCGCCGTCGCCCGCGGCTTCGTCGTGGAGTCGCAGGCGCGCTGGTCCGAGCGCATGCGCGAACTGACCGACAAGGGCCTGTTCACGACGTACTGGGAGAAGACGCGCGCCGGCCTGGTCCTGATGGCCGACGACGACGAGCCCATGTACGATGCGCGCCGCCCCACGCGCACCTACGCCGGCTTCGCCGCGCTGCCGGACCTGCTGGTGCAGTCGCTGCTGTTCATCGAGAACCGCGAGCTGCTGGACCCGAAGTACCCCTATCGCAATCCCGCCGTCGAGTGGGATCGCCTGGCGCGCTCGGTGCTGCAGCTGGGCATCCAGCAGCTGGACCCCGAGCAGCGCGTGTCCGGCGGCAGCACGCTGGCCACGCAGATGGAGAAGTACCGGCACTCGCCGGAGGGACGCACCTCGTCGGTGGGCGAGAAGTTCCGCCAGGTCGCCAGCGCCTCGTTGCGGGCCTACCTGCACGGCGAGGAGACGATGGCCGCCCGCCAGCGCATCGTCACCGAGTACATCAACTCGCTGCCGCTGGGCGCGGTGCCGGGGCACGGCGAGGTCATCGGCGTCGGCGACGGCGTCGAGGCCTGGTTCGGCGCCGACTTCGAGAAGGTCAACCGCCTGCTGGCGCCGGCCCCGGACGACAAGCCCGACCTGAAGGCCCGCGCCCTGGCCTACAAGCAGGTGCTGAGCCTCCTGCTGGCGCAGCGGCGGCCCGGCTATTACCTGGACCCCAAGCGCGATGCGCTCGAGGAGCGCACCAACGAGTACCTGAACGTGCTCGGGCGCGACGGCGTGATCCCCGATGAACTGCTCCAGGCGGCGCTGTCGCAGAAGCTGGTTCTCAAGCCCACCGATCCCGGCAAGCGGCGCGCCAACTACGTCGAGTTGAAGGCGTCCAACGCCGTCCGCCCGCGCCTGCTGAGCCTGCTGGACGTGCCGCAGCTCTACGACCTGGACCGCCTGGACCTGATCGTCCACACGACCCTGGACCGCGACGCCCAGGAAGGCGTCACGCGCGTGCTCTCGAAGATGGGCGACCCGGCGTTCCTGGACTCGCACGGCCTGCGCGGCTTCCGCCTGCTGGAACGGGGCGACCCGAAGCAGGTCATCTACAGCTTCACGCTCTACGAGCACGTCGGGGACGCCGACGTCCTGCGCGTGCAGGTCGACAACTACAACCAGCCGCTGAACATCAACGAGGGCGTCAAGCTGGAGCTGGGCTCCACGGCCAAGCTGCGCACGCTGGTCACCTACCTCGAGTGCGTGGCGGAGCTGCAGGCGCGGCTGTCGGTCCTGGGCCCCGACTCGCTGCGGGCCGTGGCCGTGGCGCCGTCGGACCGCCTGACGCGCTGGGCGGTGGACTACTTCAGCGCCGGCGGCGACACCGCCCTGGCCTCCGTGCTGGACTCGGCCCTGAACCGCTCCTACTCCTGCAGCTCGGACGAGACCTTCTTCACGGGCGGCGGCGCGCACCGCTTCTCGAACTTCGAGCCGGACGACAACGGCCGCGTGGTCACCGTGCGCGAGGGCCTGCGCCGCTCGATCAACCTGGTCTTCATCCGCATGATGCGCGACCTGGTGCGCTACGAGCTGGCGACCCACGAATCGCTGCCCGAACTGCTGCAGGACAAGGACGACCCGCGCCGGCTGGAGTACCTGCAGCGCTTCGCCGACCGCGAGGGCCAGGTCTTCCTGGGCAAGTTCTACAAGAAGTACAAGGAACTGCCGACCGACGAGCAGGTCGAGGTCCTGCTCGACAACATGTCGCGCGCGCCGGCCAAGCTGGCGGTGGTCCACCGCTCGGTGGTGCCGGGCGCAGGGTTCGAGGAGTTCCGCGACTGGATGCGCGCCCACCTGCCGGGCTCCAAGCTGTCCGACGGCGCGCTGCGCGACCACTACGACCGCTACTCCGTGGACGCCTTCCCGCTGCAGGACCGCGCCTACATCTGCCGGGTGCACCCGCTGGAGCTGTGGCTGCTGTCCTACCTGCGCGAGCACCCGGGTGCGTCGTACGCCGAGGTGGCCAAGGCCGGCTACCAGGCCCGCCAGGATTCCTACTCCTGGCTGTTCAAGGTCCGCCACAAGCAGCGCCAGGACTGGCGCATCCAGACGCTGATGGAGGTCGACGCCTTCACCTCGATCCATGCCCGCTGGAAGCGGCTGGGCTACCCCTTCGAGTCGCTTGTGCCCTCCTATGCCACCTCCATCGGCAGCAGCGCCGACCGGCCCGCCGCGCTGGCCGAGCTGGTCGGCATCATCGTCAACGGCGGCGTGCGCTACCCATCGCTGCGGATCCGCAGCCTGACCTTCGGCGCCGGCACGCCGTTCGAGACACGGCTGCGGCAGGCGCCGCCGGCGGGCGAACGGGTGCTGCGGCGCGAGATCGCCGAGGCGGTGCGGCCGGAGCTGGTCGGCATCGTCGAGGGCGGCACGGCGGTGCGCCTGAAGGGCGCGTACAAGGCACCCGACGGGACGCCCATCCCCGTGGGAGGCAAGACCGGCACCGGCGACAACCGCTCGACGACCTACGACTCGCGAGGCAACGAGATCAGCTCGAAGGCGATCAACCGCACCTCCACGTTCGCCTTCCTGATCGGCGACCGCTTCTACGGCGTTCTGACCGCCTATGTGCCCGGCGAGCAGGCCGATCGCTACGGGTTCACCAGCTCGCTGCCGGTGGCGATCCTCGGCATCCTGGCTCCCGAGTTGCAGGACCTCTTGCTGGCACCGCCGGCCACTGCCGGCGATGCGGCCGCGACGGCGGCGGCGGCGGCACCGGCGACACCGGTGGCTGCCGCGGCCACGACGCCGTGACGCCGGACGGCGCGGCACCCGCCGGCGGCGGGACGCGCCGCCCGGCGCCCACGCCGCTCGAGCGCGACACGCTCCGCCTCTTCCTGCCCGGGGCGGTGCTGCAGGGTCTGTGGTGGTCGGGCTACCTGCTCATCCCCTACGTGCTGGCCAAGAGCCTGGGCGCCTCCGCGGGGCTCATCACGCTGTCGGCCATCCTCGACAACCTGGGCATGTTCCTGGCGCTCTACTGGGGGCACCTGCTGGCCACGCGCGGCCAGCGGCGGCGCTACCTGGTCTGGGCCGGGGTGATGGGCCGCCTCGTGATGGTGCTGACGCTGCTGGTGCAGGATGCCGTGCAGATGTCGCTGCTGCTGGCGGTGGTCTACACCTTCGCGGCGATGGTCTACCCGGCGCAGAACAGCATCTTCGAGCAGAACTTCCGCCCGACGCTGCGCGGTCGCTACTTCGGCTGGGCGACCGGCATCCAGAACGGCGTCGCGGTCGTGGCCTCGCTGGGCCTGGGCCGCGTGCTGGACCACGACCCCGGGCTGTTCCGCGTGGTCTACGCGACGCTGGGCCTCTGCGGTTTCCTCTACCTCTTCCTGCTGTCCCGCGCGCCGGTGCCCGCCGGCACGCCGTCCGACGCCACGCCGTTCCGCCTGCGCAGTCCCTTCCCGTTGCCGGCCCGCGCGGTGGGCCCGTTCCTTCCCGGTCGCGTCTGGCGCGGACTGGCGCGCCCGTTCGCCGACGCCATGCGCATCTACCGGGAGGATCGCGCCTTCAACTGGTTCGAGGCCAACTTCATGACCTACGGCGCGGCGTTCATGTGCCTGAGTCCCGTCGTGCCCGTCTTCCTGGCCGACCAGCTGGCGCTGAACTACCACGAGATCTCGACGGCGCGCGTCCTGGTCGGCCAGAGCGGGGTGGCGCTGCTGGCGCCGCTGATGGGTCGCGTCATGGATCGCTACCACCCGGTGCGACTGTGCGCGGCGGCGTTCCTGGTACTCGCCTTCTACCCGGTGGCCCTGGACGCCGCCGGCGTGGCGGGCGCGGGAGCCGCGTTGCCGCTGGTCTACCTGGCATTCGGCATCTACTCGCTGGGCATGGCCGGCGTGAACATCACCTGGAACGTGGGCAGCATGGCCTTTGCGCCGCCGGGCCAGGGCGGCTACTACCAGGGCATCCACGTGGCGATGGTCGGCATCCGCGGCACGATCGGGCCGCTGGCCGGCTATGCGGTCTACGAACTGTGGGGCCTGCGCGCGGTCTTCTGGCTGGCGTTCGGGCTCTTCGTGGCCTCGGCGGTCTCCTCGGCCGCCCTGTGGCGGCACCTGCGGCGCTCGGGGACCGCCGCCGGTTGAGGCGGCCAGGCGCCGCGGCGCGCGCCGGCGATGCCGTCAATCCAGCGGGAAATCGAGGCCGCCGCCAGGCTTGCCCAGCAGGCGGCACATCGCCAGCACCTGCCCTTGATGTTGGTAGTGGTGCGTCTGCGTGCGCAGGATGGCGTGCGCGGGCGCGAACACGCGCATGCGACCGCCCCAGGTGGCGTGCGGGCGCGCGGTATTCAGGGCCTCGGTCGAGGCCGAGCGCAGGTAGGCCTCGGTCGCGGCCGAGACGCGGGCGCGCCAGGCCTCCAGCGCGGCGACGTTCGGGAACGCGCTGTCGTCGTCGTCGGGATCGACGACGCCCACCAGCACGCCGACCCAGTACTCCTCGGCGCCGATCATGTGGTGCAGCTGCAGGCGAACGGTCGGGTAGCCGAAGCCGGGGAGGTCCCGGTTCAGCTCGGACGCGTCGAGCGTCGCGCAGTGCGCGAGCAGTCCCTGCACGTTGCGATGGACGCGTTCGTGCAGGTCAAGCAGGGCGATGGCGGTGTGCATCGGGGGCGGCCTTTCGGTCCGGCGGCGCGGGGAGGCAGGGTTCCGGCCCTGCCGTGCCGCCTGGCCTGCGGACAAGATAGGCGCGTGATCGGATTGCCGCCCGCGGGCAGGTGGGCATCGACGCTGACAGGACCGCCTCGTGGGAGTAGGATGATCAAGTGGGGCTTGCCGGTCGGGATCGGGGGTGACGGGGCATGGAGATGGGTTCGAGGCACCGTCGTTGGGGCAGCCGCCTCGCTTGCGCGGCGCCGGTGCTGGCCGTCCTGCTGCTGCTCGGCCAGGCGATCGCCGCTGTGCCGGTCCGTGCCGATGATCCCGTCGGGCACGAGTTCGAGGAAATGCCGGCGTCGGCTTCGCCTGCGCCTCCGGTGGCCCGCGACCTGCGCGAGCTGCTGGCCCTGGTCGAGGGCGACGTGCCGCTGCGAGTGACGCTGTCGGTTCGCGGCCAGGTGATCGGCCATCCTTGGCGGGTCTACGGCGACACGTTGCTGCTCGTGCCGCCCGCGGAATGGAAGCCAGGGCGGGCGCCCGAACGGGCTGGCCTGCCCGGGGTCCGACTCGACGACATTGTGCTGCTCGAGCAGTCGCGCTCCGGCGCACGCGCCGGCGCGGGCTGGGGCGCGAAGTCCGGGGCGCTGGTGGTCGGCGGCCTGGGACTGCTCGTGGGCACGGCGGTCTCGGCGCTCTCGGACGGCGATGGCGACGCGACGACGATCCTGGCCCTCGGCGCGATCGGCGCCGCCGCCGGCGCACTGGCCGGCGGTGGCATCGGCGCGGGCGTCGGGGCGCTGGGGCACGACTGGGTCGCCATTTGGCCTCCTGCGGCGGCTGGCCGGCTTGCCGGTCGTGGTCACGGTGCGGCGGATGTCGACGCCACGTCCATCGTCAGCGGCGGCACCGCCCGCCGCTCGCGCCTGGCCCTTGAGGGAGGCTGGTCCTTCGACGATGCCGCCGAGCACGACGGACGCGGGCCTGGCGTGCGCCTGGGCATCGTGCGTCGCGTCGGTGGACACTTCGAGATGGGCCCGTTCGCCGAATACCACGACCTGCGGGGGCTCTACCGCTACACCGCCCTCGAAGGCCTCCACCCGGACGCGGTCGAGTTCCTGGCCGCGCGCACGCGGCTGTTCGCCCTGGGCCTGGATGTCCGCACGCTGGGACGTGGCCGGGGACCCCGGCCCTGCGGCACGACCGGCCTGGCCTGGTGCCTTGGCGACGGCTTGTTCGTCGCGGCCCATGCGGGCGCCGGCATGCGCTGGCAACGCGGAGACGGTCATGAGCTGACGCTGCTGGTGCGCCGCCACTTCGGCGTGCTCGGCTCGCAGCCGCGCGAAAGCCGGTTCTGGTCGATCGCGGTCGGCATCACCTTCGGCCCCTGAGCGCGAGGATGCATCGAGTGGACTCGGCGGTTCCCCGATCGGCGCGGCTTCTCGCCGCGACCCTGGTCGCCTGCGGCAGCCTTCTGGCCTGCGCGGCGCCCGCACGCGCCTCGGACGCCGAACGGCGCGTGCTGACTGAGCTGCTGCCCACGCTGGAAGCGCGGCACCTGGTGCGCGCCACGCTGCTGACGCGCGAGGTGGTCGTGGGGCACCCGCGCCTCGTGCGCGGCGACACCGTGTGGCTGGCGCCGCCGGACGGCGCCGGCGTTGCGCGATCGGCCCCGCTCGTGCCGGTGTGGACGGACCTGATCGTGCGGCTCGAGCAACGCCGGCCGGCAACGGACATGGGTGCGAAGATCGGCGGCGGCTCGGGGGCCGTGGTCGGCGGACTGCTCGGGGTACTGGTCGGCGCCTGGGCGGCAGGCTGGAGCGACGACGGCAAGGACGTCCCGATCCTCCTGACCTGCACGATGGGAGGGGCCGCGATGGGCGCCGCGGCCGGGGGCCTGCTCGGCTCGGGCGTTGGGGCGGTCACCACCGCCTGGCTGCCGGTCTGGCCCGATCGCGAAGCGGAGCGGAAGCTGCGCGCCGACCGGGAGCGGGCCCGCGCCGACTCCCTGGCCGCCCTGGTCCCGCGGCCCAGGACCCGCATCCTGCTCGAGGCCGGCTGTGCCGCCACCGGCGGTCCCTGGGACCGGACCGGGCTGGCGCTCGGGGCCGGGCTCCTGGGCGCGCCGCGGCCCTGGCTGAACATCGGCCCGGTCATTCGCTTCCAGGACCTGGGTGGCCTGGCCGACGTGCCGCCGACGACCGTGACCGGCGAGCGCACGCTCCTCCAGCCGATCCTGTCGGCCAGCCTTGAGGCGCGCGCCGCGCGGCCGGCGACCGGCTGGAAGCCGTGGGTGCGGGCCGGGCTCGGCCTGTCGCTTGCGAGCGATGTGTATCCATCGGCGCACCTTGGTCTCGGCGCGCGCGTGCGCGACGGTGCCGGGCGCGACTTCGGGCTGGTCATCGATCGGCACTTCATGCTGGGCGACATGGCGGACGCCGCCCGCGGGCAGTGGGCGGCGTCCTTCGTGCTCACTTTCGTGCCCTGACGCGGCCGGCCGGCGGCTAGCGCGTCCGGACCCGGCAGGTGCGCAGGCCGAACGGCAGGTAAAGCGGGCACCAGCCCGCCAGTCCCGTGCCCAGCGGCACGGCCCCCAGCCAGGCCCACGCCGGGCCGCCGAGCGCGGCCCAACCCACCAGCGCCACGCCCGCCACGATGCGCAGCCCGCGGTCGATGCCACCCACGTTCGCCTTCATCGTCATCCTCCTCGACTGCTCAGACCGACCCCTTGGTGTCTACTCTTGAGTGAATGATAGCTGTCCTTGGCGGGCTCGTCCGTGACCAGGATCACAGAGCTCGCGGGGAGGCTTGCGGTTCCCGACCGTGGCGCCGGATGCTATGATGGTCGCGCCCATCCCGTGGGGGCCCGGGCCCGCCCACGCGCAACCGCTTCACGCCAGAGCCTGCGAGCACCATGAGTTCCGATCGCCGCGACGTATTCCTGCTGCCGGTGGCGTTCCTGTCCGGCTTCTCGTTCCTGGTCATGGAAGTGTGCTGGCACCGCCAGTTGGCGCTTGGCCTGGGCGCGACCGTCGCCGCGGCCACGGCCGTGCTCAGCACGTTCATGGCGGGACTCGGAGCGGGCGCCTGGTGGTGGGGGCGGTGTGTCGACCGACAGGCAAGGCCGCGGCGGTTGCTGGCGTTGCTGCTGCTGGGCATCGGCGCGGGTGGCGTCGCGGGGATCGAGGTGGCAGGCGCGGTCGCGACGCGGTCGGGCGCGCTGCCGGCGATCGCGGAGTGGGCCCTGGCGGTCGTGCTGCTCCTGGTGCCGACGTTCCTGATGGGCGGGGTGTTCCCGGTCATGGGGCGTCTGGTGACCGGCGGCGGGACGCCGCTGACGGTTGCGCTGGGACGCCTCTACGCCGTGGAGACGCTGGGCAGTGCCGCCGGCGCGCTGGCGGCTGGGCTGTTCCTGCAGGGCGCGATCGGGCAGCGCGGCACGGCGCTGCTGGCCGGCGGGCTGGACCTGCTGCTGGCGGGGGCCCTGCTCGCCATCGGAGACCGGGCCGAAGCGGGCCGGGTCGGCGCCGGCACAGAGGATCGTGCCAAGGGCGCGGCGCGCGCCGCCATGGGCAACATCGGCTCGCCCGGCGCCGCCGGCGCTCCTGCGCGGCGCCAGGTCCTCCTGGTCGCCTTCACCTGCGGCCTGGCCAGCCTTGGGCTGCAGGCGCTGTGGTTCCGCCTGTTCCGCGTCTACTTCACGAACACCAGCTACACATTCGCGCTGGTGTCGGCAACGGCGATCGCCGGCTCGTTCGCGGGCAGCGCCTGGCTGGCACGGCGGCCGCCGGAACCCGGGAGACGCGCGGCGGCGCTCGCGCGCGCGGTGCTGCTGTTCGGCGGGCTCACGGTCCTGGCGGCGATCGTCGCCGTCCGCCTGCCCCAGCTCCTGCTCTTCCCGTTCGAGTCGGCGCTGGCCGACCCGTTCCTGCGCGTGCTCATCGTGCCGCTGGCGGCGGCGCTGCTGGTGGTGCTGCCGCCTGCGGCCTGCGCGGGCTATGCCCTGCCGCTGGCCTGCCGGCTGCTGGTGCGCGGACGCGACTCGGTGGGCCGCGACTTCGGCCTGGGCCTGGCGGTCAACACGGCGGGCTCGGTGGCCGGGCCGCTGCTGGCGACGTTCGTCCTGCTGCCGTTGCTGGGCGTGGTGCGCGCGCTGCTCCTGCTGGCGGCGCTGGTGCTGGGCGCGGCGGCGGTGCTCGCCCGCGGCGGCGCGCCCGCGGGCGGACGCGGGCCCGCGCGGCTGCTGCCGGCGATGGCGGCCGTGGCCATGCTGCTGGCCGCGGTGCTCGTCCCGGCGGTGCTGGTGGTGCCGCCCTCGGTGACGCGCTTCGGACGGGAGCTGCTGCATCACCGCGAATCGATCGAGGGCACGCTGACCGTGGCGCGCGACCGCGGCGGCCCGTCGGCCACGAAGTACTCCTTCGTCGACAACAGCGCCGTCATCGGCTCGTCCTACGACGCCTACAAGGTGGTGCGGCTGGTCGGCCACCTGCCCTACCTGGCGGGGCTGGACGCGCGCCGCGCGCTGGTCGTCGGCTTCGGGATGGGCGTGACCACCTCGGCCATCGCCGCGCATCCCGGCCTGGTCGAGTTGGAGTGCGCGGAACTTGTGCCGGGGCTGCGCGACGCCGCGCACCTCTACCGCGACCTCAACCGCGACGTGGCGCTGGACCCGCGCCTGCGCCTGGCGGCCGGCGACGGACGCCGGCACCTGCAGCGCTCGCCGGGAGGCTACGACCTGATCTCCTGCGACCCGACGCACCCGATCCTCGGCTCGGGCGCGCTCTATACGCGCGAGTGGTTCGAGCTCTGCCGCGACCGCCTGGCGCCCGGCGGCATGCTCTCTCAGTACCTGCCGCTGCACAAGCTGGGCGAGCGCGAACTGCTGGGCATCCTCCGCACCTTCCACGAGGCGTTCCCCGAGGGCTCCGTGTGGCTGGGCCAGTATCACGCCGTGCTGCTGGGCACGACCTCGCCGTTGCGGATCGACTTCGCGCGTTGGAGCGAGCGCGCCGCCGCCCTGGGCCGCGACCTGACGTTCCACACCGAGCCCCACCACCTGGCCTCCCTGCTGCTGCTGGATGCGCCGGCCCTGGCCCGGCTCACCGCCGGCGCCCCGGTCAACACCGACGACCGCAGCTACACCGAGTTCTTCGATCGCCGCTGCCTGGACGAGGGCAATCTCGTGCGCAACCTGAGGCTGCTGGCGGCCGCGCGCGTGGACCCGGCTGTGGCGTTCACGGGCGTTGCCGACGCCGGTCGCCTGCGCCTGGCGTCCGACAGCCAGCGTCGCGTCACCGAGGCGCTGGCCCTGATCCTGGCCGGCGATCGCGCGGGCGGCGTGGCGCTGCTGCGGCAGGCGCGCGCCGCCGACCCCCTGGACCAGGAGCTGCCGTTCCTGGTGCGCCTGCACCAGTAGGGGCCCGCGTGCTGTTCAACTCGCACCTCTTCATCTTCGGGTTCCTGCCCGTGGCGCTGGCGGTGTACTGGTGGCTGCGCGCACGCGGCCTGGCGCGCGCCGCCCTGGGCTGGCTGCTGGCCGCCTCGCTCGCCTACTACGGCTGGTGGGAGCCACGCTACCTGGCGCTGATCCTCGCTTCGATCGGCATCAACTATGCGCTGGGGCGGGTACTGGAGCGCCGACGCGGCAGCCGCGCCCTGGTGGTCGCCGGCGTGGCGCTGAACCTGGGGGCGCTGGCCTGGTTCAAGTACGCCGGGTTCCTCCTGGAGACGGTGAACGCGCTGGCCGGGCTCGACGCGCGCATCGGCGCCATCGTGCTGCCGCTGGCCATCTCGTTCTTCACGTTCCAGCAGCTGTCGTACCTGGTCGATGTCCACCGCGGCGAGTCGGCCGAGCGCGACCTCCTGCACTACGCGCTGTTCGTCGCGTTCTTCCCGCAGCTGATCGCCGGGCCGATCGTCCGCCAGCAGGAGCTGGCCCCGCAGTTCCGGGACGACGCGCCGCCCGCACCCGTGCGCGCGCTGCTGGCCGCCGGCCTCAGCCTGTTCCTGCTGGGACTGTTCAAGAAGACGGTGCTGGCCGACGGCGTGGCCGCCTATGCGACGCCGGTGTTCGAGGCCGCCGACCGCGGCGCCACCATCACCTTCTTCGAGTCCTGGGGCGGCGCGCTGGCCTACACCTTCCAGCTCTACCTGGACTTCTCCGGCTACTGCGACATGGCGATGGGCCTGGCCTGGTGCTTCGGCTACCGGCTGCCGGTCAACTTCGACGCGCCGTACCAGGCCACCGGCATCATCGATTTCTGGCGGCGCTGGCACCTGACGCTGTCGCGGTTCCTGCGCGACTACCTCTACATCCCGCTGGGCGGCAACCGCCGCGGCCCGGCGCGCCACTCGCTGAACCTGCTGCTGGTGATGACCCTCGGCGGCCTGTGGCACGGGGCGGGCTGGAACTTCGTGCTGTGGGGGTTCGTGCACGGCCTGCTGCTGCTGGGCAATCTGGCCTGGCGCCGGCTGCGGGCGCGCTGGACGACGTCGCCGGCGCCGCGGTGGGAGGTCGCCGCCGGATCGCTGCTGACGTTCGCGCTGGTGGTCGTGGCGCGCGACCTCTTCCGCACCGACACGCTGGCGGGCGCCGTCGCCATGCTGCGCGGAGCGGTCGGCCTGGAGGGCGCGGTGCTGGACGCGCGACTGGCCGGGCCGCTCGGGTTCCTGTCGCCGTGGGTGACGTTCACCGGGCTGCACGCCGGGAGCTTCGACCTGCACGGCGTGCCGTGGCTCATCGCGCTGTGGATCGTGTGCCGGCACCTGCCCGACACGCCCCGCCTGTTCGCCTGGACGGGTCTGGCGCTGGATCCGCGCGGGGCGGACCACGGCGACGCGCGCGCAACCTGGCGACCGGTCACGGGCCGGCTGCCCGCATGGCGGCCGGATACGCGCTGGGCTCTGGCCGTCGCGGCGCTGGGCGCCGTGGCCGTGGTCCAGCTGTCGCGCGTGATGGAGTTCCTCTACTACCGGTTCTGAAGGAGGCGATCCTGGATCTCGCGGCGGCAATCTACGGACGATATCTGCGACGGCTCCTGGTCGCGCTGGCGTTGCTGCTGGCGGGCATCGCGGCGCTCAACGTCGTGGTCGACCCGTTCGGGCGGAACCGCTGGCTGGACCTGGGCCTGCCGCGCGAGCAGGTCGCCTCGGTGGTCGACTACCAGATCCACAAGATCCTGGCCTACCGGCACGACCCGAGGCCGGTGATCGTCCTGGGCGACAGCCGCGCCGAGCTGCTGCGCGACGAGTACTTCGCCGAGGCGGGCCGGCCCGACGTCTACAACTTCGCCTGCGGCGGTGGCACGCTGCCCGAGGCCATCGACACCTTCTGGCTCGCGGCCGGGACCGTGAAGCTGCGCCAGGTGGTCTTCGGGTTGCCCTTCAGCATGTACAACGAGCTGAACCGCATGAACCGCCTGCCGACGGCCCGCCAGGTCAGCCGCGACCTGCCCTCCTACTACCTCTCGCCGCTGGTGACGAAGGCCAGCGTGCTCGTGCTGGCCACGGCCGCCACCGGGAGCGTGTTCGTCGACCAGCTGCCGCCGATGTCGCGCGAGGAGTTCTGGAGCTACCAGATGGGCCCCGGCGCCGACCTGCATTGCCGGCGCTGGGCGCGGCCGCGGGTGCTGCTGTCCCGCCTGGAGGAGGTGGCGACCTACTGTCGCGCCGAGGGCATCGACCTGCTGTTCCTGGTGCCGCCGTCGCACGACGACTACCGCGCGCTGCTGCCGGAGCACGGCCTCGCGGACGAGTACGCGCTCTACAAGCGGGAGCTGGCGAGGCTGGGCCGCGTGCTGGACCGCGACGTGCCGAGCCCGCTGACCGCCGACCGCGCCAACTTCGATGATCCCCGCCACTTCACCCCGGCCGTCGCGCGTGCCCTGACGGCCGAGGTCGTCGCCGCGCTGGCCGCGGTGCCTCAATAGCCCGCCGCGCAGCCGTCCTTGCGCTTTTCCGTCGCGCCGGTGTAGGTGCCCGTGGCCGGATCGCGCCAGATCGCCTGGTAGCCGCCGTATGCACCCACCGGCTCGCCCTCCAGGCGATGCCCGCGCCGCGCCAGCTCGGCCAGCACCTCCGGCGGCAGACCGTCCTCGATGTGCAGCACGCCGCCGTCGCTCATCGCCGTTCCCGTCGGCTCGCTTGAGCCTGTGTGATGGAAGCGGATCGCGTCGCCCGCCTCCTGCAGGTTCATCCCGAAGTCGACCAGGTTGACGATGACCTGTGCATGCCCCTGCGGTTGCATGTCGCCGCCCATCAGCCCGAAGGCCATGAGCGGCTGGCCGTCCCTGGTCACGAAGGCGGGGATGATCGTGTGGAACGGCCGCTTGCCCGGTTCCAGCGAGTTCGGCCGGCCCGGCCTCAGGTCGAAGAGGTTGCCGCGGTCCTGCAGGCAGAACCCCAGCTCGGGAATCACGTAGCCGGAGCCGAAGCCGGTGTAGTTGGACTGGATCAGCGAGACCATCAGGCCGGCCTCGTCGGCCGTGCACAGATACGTCGTTTCCCTGCGGCTCAACGGCACGGGATCGCCCGGGCTGTCGACCTGCGCCGCGCGCGTCATGTCGATCGCGGAAGCGCGCTCCCGCGCGTAATCCTTCGCCAGGAGCCCGGCCACCGGCACCGCCGCGAACAGCGGGTCCGCGTAGTACCGCGCGCGATCGGCGAACACGAGCTTCTTCGCCTCGGTGAACAGGTGCCAGAAGTCGGCCGAGCCGCGGCCCAGGGCCCGCAGGTCGAACAGTTCCATCATGTTCAACAACTGCAGCGCGGCGATGCCCTGCCCCGGCGGCGGCAGTTCCCAGACGTCCCAGCCGCGGTAGTTCGTCGAGACCGGCTCCACCCACTCCGAGGCGTGGCGCGCGAAGTCCTCCGCGGTGAAGCGCCCGCCGTGCTCGCGCGAGTAGCGGACGATGGCCTCGGCGATCGGCCCGCGGTAGTAGGCGTCGGCGCCGCCGTCCGCGATCCTCTCGAGCGTGCCGGCCAGCGCCGGGTTGCGGAAGAGCTCGCCCTCGCGCGGCGCGCGCCCGCCCGGCAGGAACACCTCCGCGAAGCCCGGGAACGCCGCGAACCGACGTCCGCCGCGCTCCCAGTCCGACGCGATCACCGGCGAGACGGGGAATCCCTCGCGCGCGTAGCGGATCGCCGGGGCCAGCACCTGCGCCAGCGGCAGGCGGCCGAAGCGCGCGTGCAGCTGCGCCCAGCCGTCGACGCAGCCGGGCACGCTCCACGACCACGGCGAGTAGAGCGGGATCGTCCCGTCCGGCTCGGGCGGCACCTGGTCGGCGGTCAGTGCCAGCGGCGAGCGCCCGCAGGCGTTCAGACCGTGCAGCTTCGCGGTCTTCGGGTCCCAGACGATGGCGAACAGGTCCCCGCCGATTCCGTTGGCCGTCGGCTCCATCAGCCCCAGGCAGGCGTTGACGGCGATGGCGGCGTCGACGGCGCTGCCGCCCGCCTTGAGGATGTCCAGCCCCGCCTGCACGGCCAACGGCTGTGCGGCGCAGACCATGCCGTGGCGGGCGATGACCGGGGAGCGGGTGGCCTCGCCACGCGCGGCGACGGCGGGCCTCGTCGCCGACAGCGAGAGCAGCGGCACGATCAGCGCGGTGGCGGCGCGAAGCGGACGCGGGACAGTGAACACGGCGGGCCCTCCCCGGTGGCGGTGGCATGGCGCCGACCTGAGGTCGACGAACCCATGCTACCGCACCGGAAGCCGGGGCGCAGCCGCGCAATGAAGATCTACTGCGGCGGCGTGAACACGAAGGGCGCGCGGAAGGTCGTCACGCCCGCGGCGACGGCCGGGAATCGCCAGTCGCGGATCTGCGCCAGCGCGCAGGCGGCCACGGAGCCGGCGCCGAGGGTGTCCTCGACGACGCCGACATCGGTGACGCGGCCGGCCGCATCGACGGTCAGGTTGAAGACCACCTTGCCGCGCAGGCCGGGCTGGCGCTTCAGCTCGTTCTCGTAGCAGAACTGGATGCCGGCCGCGTAGCGGCGCACGACCGCCAGCAGCGAGGCGTTGCTGCGGGCCGAGTCGGCGCCGCCGGCCGCGCCGTCGCCGGCCTGGCCCGCCGTGTCGCCGGTGCCGTCGCCGTCGCCGCCCCCGGTCCTCACGTCGCCCAGCGAGGCGATGCTGACGCCGCCCGCCGCCAGTCCCGATCCGCCCAGGTCCACCGCGCCCAGCTGCACGCGGCCCTCGACGCCGCCCACCTCGTCGCCCGAACGGGCCGCGCGCACCTGGCGCGAGCGCCCACCCGGCCCGCGGCCGCCGGCGGTCGGGGTCCCGGTGCCCGCCTTCGGCAGCGCCTGCGCCAGGTCGCCAATCGCCTTGTCCAGCGAGCCGCTCACCTGCTTCAGGTTGGCCGCCACCTCGGCCTTCGCCTGCTCGCGCCCGCGCACGCCCTGGTCGGGCGCGACCGGCGCCGGCTCGGCGCGCCGCTGCGGGGCGGCGCGAGCCGGCGCTTCCGGCGCCTTCGCCGGAGCCGGCGCGTGCCTCGGCGCCTCGGCCACCCCGGGCTCAGCCGCGGCGCGGCGCGGCTCAGGCAGCCGGGCCGGCTCGACGCGCGCCGGCGCCTTGGGACGCGGCTTCTCCAGGATGAGGCGCGCGATGCGCTCGGGCACCTGCTCGATGGTCACCGGCCGCGGCGGCAGCGTCGGCGCCAGCAGGATCGCCGCCAGCAGCACCAGGCCGACCGCGCCAGACCCGGCCAGCGTGTGTCGCAGCGCGGGATCGGTGCGCCCCCAGATGGGCTGGTGGTAGGCGCGGTCCACGGAGTTGAGGGCGCCGGCCATCTCAGGACGCTCCCAGCACGACCAGGGCGATGTCGCCGTAGCCGCTGTGGTTGCAGGTGTACATCACGCGCTGCAGCACCGCGAACGGGATGTCGCGGTCGCCCTGGATCGCCAGCCTGGGTTCGTACGTCGCGGCATCGCCGCGCCGGGCGGCGATGGCCTCGCCCTGCTGCCGGCTGAGGTCCAGCTGCTCGGCCAGCGCCGGGATCAGCAGGTCACCGCCGGGCGCGCCGCCGGTCGCATTCGCGTCCGCGACTGCCGACGCCACCTGCGCCACCTGCCGCCCGTCCAGCATGATCCGGTCGTCGAGGATCGCCACGACGACCGACGACTCCGGGCTGGTGTCGCTGGTCGACTCGGGCAGGCTGACGCCGGGCGCGGGCGTGATCACCTCGCCCTCGACGACGAAGCTCTTCAGCAGGAACAGCAGAAGCACCGTCAGGATGTCCATCATCGACGTCAGCTTCAGCGATTCCGGCGCGGTCGGCCGCCGCCGGCGTCGTCCCCGTCGCAATGGCATGGTTGCTCCCTCCGTCGACCGCCGCCCGCGCGTGGGCGCCGCGGCCCGCGATCAGTTGAGCGCCTGGTCAGCCGCCAGCAGCGAGGCGCCGGGCAGGCCGGCCTCGCGCGCGATGTCCATGACGCGGACGATGTCCTCGTAGCGCGTGTCGGCGGGCGACACGATCATCACGTCGCGATTGTCCGGGTGCTCGCCGGCGATCGCGGCCAGCGCCGCTCCCAGGCGGTCGCCCGCGGCCGGGTCGTCGCGCTGCACCGACACGGTGCGCACGCCGTTGCCCTCGACGACGTAGCTCCCCGCTGCGATGGTCACCGAGAGGGCCAGCTCCTCGCGGGCCTGCTCGGCGCGCGCCTGTTCCTCGGCGTCGGCGGGCGCCTTCATCTCGATCACGGTGATGTTCAGGAACACCGCCGAGACCAGCAGCATCGGGACCAGCGCCACGAACAGGTTCATCAGCGGCAGCAGGTCGACGTCGCCGGCCACGATGTCCCGGAAGCGGCCGCGGCGTTCGCGCGCGGGCATCGGCCTACGCCGCCTTGCTGTGCGTGGTGCCGCCGCGGCGCATGACCAGCGCCTGGATCAGCCGCACGCTCATCTCGTCCGCCTCGTCGGCCAGGACCTCGATCCGGCTGTTCAGGAAGCCGTGCACCAGCAGCGTGGGCACCGCCACGATCAGGCCCAGCGCCGTCGTGTTGAGCGCCTGAGAGATACCGGCGGCCAGGAACGACGAGCGCGTGGCGGGATCGGCGGCGCCCACGGCCGAGAACGCCGTGGTCAGGCCGAAGATCGTGCCGAGCAGTCCCAGCAGCGTGGCCGAGTTGGCCAGGATGCCCAGGAACGGCAGGCGGCGCGACAGCGGCGGCAGCGCCACCACCGCGGCGCCGTCCGCGGCGTTCTGCAGCGACGCTTCGTCGGCAGCGCCGCGCGACAGCACGGCCAGCGCCACGCTCGCCACCGGGCCCTTGACCTGGCGGCACAGCTCGATCGCCTGCGCGTCGTTGCCGGCGGCGGCCAGGCGCAGCACGTCGTGCGTGAGCTTGCGGCTGTTGACCGACGCCGCGCGCCCGATCACCCACAGCCGCTCGGCTGCCAGCGCCAGGCACAGCACCGCGACCGCGAGGATCACGTACATGAAGGGTCCGCCCTGGGTGAAGAAGGCGCCGAACTGGGACCATCCGTTCATCGCTTACGCTCCTTGTTGCCGCGGCGGCGCGCGCCGCCGGCGTCCTGCTGCCGACTATCGCGAAGGGATCGTCTCGAAGGGCGGGCAGCCGGGCGGCGCCACCACGCGCAGCCGCACCGGCACCCTGAGGCTGTCCAGGACCGCCGCCACGTCGGGCCGGTACAGCCGACCGGCATCGTCCGCGAACCGCAGGCGGTCCCGTGAGGTGATGAACTGGACCTCGGGCGCGTCGATGGTGCCCTCGATCGTGATCGCTTCCAGCGTGCGGGCGCGCGCGGTGTCGTCGCGTACCGGGTGGTCGCGCTCCTGCGCGGGCGTCGAGGCCCAGGCCTGGGCAGATGCCAGGGCGATCGTCACGGTCGCAACCATGATCGAGCGTGCGCTCACGGCAGCACCCCCGCCCCGGCGCTGTCGGCGCGCGTCGCCACGTCCGTGCCGCCCAGGGTCCCGAAGATGCCGTCGGGATCCTCGTCCGAGAGCCGGCGATACGCGTCCAGCCAGCGTCCGGCGGCGGCATCGTCGAAGAAGTAGACCGACTCGACGATCGCCAGGTTGTAGAGCGCGCCCGGCAGCCGCGGGTCCAGGTCGCGGGCGGACAG
>JAYRFB010000043.1:0-3171 GCA_041908585.1 Candidatus Krumholzibacteriia bacterium | reverse complement strand
TACTTCTTCCTGGAGCAGGGCGGCCGGCTGGTGGACCGCATCCTCTGGTACCTGCCGCTGGAGGACGCCGAGGAACGCCTGCTGCTGGACAAGTTCCGCTCGGTCACGCGCGCCACGCTGAAGGGCACGGCCGTGATCGGCCTGCTGCAGGGCACCCTGGCCGGCATGGCCTTCGCCGTGGCGGGCGTGCCCAGCGCGCTGTTCTGGGGCGCGCTGATGGTGGTGCTGTCGGTGATCCCGGGCATCGGCATCGGGCTGGTGTGGATCCCGGCCTCGGTGATCCTGGCCGCCGGCGGCCACCCGCTGGCCGGTGCGCTGCTGGCCGCCTTCTGCGCCGCCATCGTCGGCAGCATCGACAACGTGCTGCGCCCGCGCCTGGTGGGCCAGGACACGAAGCTGCCGGACCTGCTGGTGCTGCTGTCGACCCTGGGCGGGGTGGGGATGTTCGGCATGCTGGGGCTCATCATCGGCCCCGTGCTGGCGGCGCTGTTCGTCACCGTGTGGGAGATCTACGGGCGCATGTTCGCCTCGGTGCTGCCGGCGGGGGCGAATCGCGACGACGAACCGCCCGCCGGCACCACCTGATCGCGCGTCAGTCCCACTCCGCCGTCGCCACCTTGATGATGTTCGTCGTGCCCGACACGTTGAAGGGCAGGCCCGCGGTGATGACCACCGGCTGGCCCGGCTTGACGTAGCCATTTTGCAGCGCGGCGCCGATGGCGCGGCGCTCGAGGTCCTCGGCGCTGTCGGTCTCGGGCATGAGCACGGGCACCGCACCGAAGGTCAGCGCCAGGCGCACGGCGGTCTGCGGGTGCGGCGTCATCGCCAGCAGCGGCTGCCGCGGGCGATAGCGCGCCACCAGGCGCGTGGTGCTGCCGCTGGTCGTGCAGGTCAGGATCGCGGCGGCGCCGATGTCGGTGGCCATCTCGACGGCCGTGTGCGCGACGGCGGCCTCGAAGCTCAGCCTGGTCGCATCCTTCAGCTTCGCGTTCCAGCCCTCGTGGTCGAACAGCGGCTCCACGTCGGCGGCAACCTTGGCCATCACCTTCACGGCCTGCACGGGGTAGGCGCCGGCGGCCGTCTCCTCCGAGAGCATGATCGCGTCGGTGCCGTCCAGGATGGCGTTGGCCACGTCGGTCACCTCGGCGCGCGTGGGGCGCGGGTGCTCGACCATCGAGCGCAGCATCTGCGTGGCGGTGATCACCGGCTTGGCCGCCGCGTTGGTCTTGGCGATGAGCATCTTCTGGGTGCGCGGCACCGTCTCAAGCGGGATCTCCACGCCCAGGTCGCCGCGCGCGACCATGATGCCGTCGGCCACCTTGATGATCTCGTCGATGTTCGCCAGCGCCTCGAACTTCTCGATCTTCGCGATCAGCGGCACGTCGTAGCCGCCCTCGGTGATGACCTTCTTGACCGAAATCACGTCGTGCGCGGTGCGCACGAAGCTCAGCGCGATGAAGTCCACGTCCTGCGCCAGCCCGAATTCCAGGTCGCGCTTGTCCTTGTCGGTGAGGATGGGCGCGTTGATGCTGCGGTGCGGCAGGTTGATGCCCTTGTTCGAGCCCAGCGGCCCGCCCGCGATCACGCGGCAGCGGATGTCGTGCTCGCCGGCCGACTCGACCTCCAGCTCGAGCAGGCCGTCGGCCAGCAGCAGGATGTCGCCGGTGCGCACGTTGGCCGGCAGGTCGGCGTAGGTCAGGCCCACCTCGTGCCCGTCGCCGGGCACGTCGCGGTTGGTCAGCGTGAACGGCTGCCCGTTCTGCAGCGTGACGGTGCCGGCGGCCATCGCCCCGGTGCGGATCTTCGGGCCCGAGAGGTCCTGCAGGATCGCCACGTGCCGGTTCAGCCGCGCGGCCAGGGCGCGGATGTCGCGGATCGTCTGCGCATGCTGCTCCAGCGTCCCGTGCGAGAAGTTCAGGCGGGCGACGTTCATCCCCGCCTCGACCAGCTTCTCGAGCACCTCGGGGCTGCGGCTGGCCGGGCCGATCGTGCAGATGATCTTGGTCTTGGTCATCGGGCGCTCCGTGGCGGTGTTGCGGTTCAGTCCAGGAAGAAGTCGTTGAACAGGGGCGTGCCGGGCTTGACGGCGTAGCGGTCCAGGTCCGTCTGTCCTTCTTCGGCCAGGACCTGCTCGTCTGTATAGAAATGACCGGTGCACTCGCGGCTGGGGCGGGTCAGGACGTACCAGGCGGCGTCGGCCACGATGTCCGGCGTGCGGCTGGCGTTGGCCATCCTTTCGCCGCCCAGCAGGTTCCTGACCGCCGCGGTGTCGATGGCCGTGCGCGGCCACAGCGCGTTGAAGGCCACCCCCTGCCCGCGGAACTCCTCGGTCATGCCCAGCACCCAGGCGCTCATGGCGTACTTGGCCAGCGTGTAGGCCGCGTGCCCGGCGAACCAGCGCGGGTTCATCGTCAAGGGCGGCGAGAGGTTCAGCACGTGCGGGTTGGGCGCCTTCAGCAGGTGCGGCATGGCGCATTGCGTGACCAGGTAGCTGCCGCGCGCGTTGATGTCGAACATGCGGTCGTACATCTTCATCGGCGTCTCGAGCAGCCCGGTCAGGCTGATGGCGCTGGCGTTGTTGACCACGATATCGATCCCGCCGAAGGCCGCCACCGTCGCATCCACCGCCGCCTGCACCTGTTCGTCATCGCGGATGTCGCACTTGCAGGCCAGGGCGCGGCCGCCGGCCTGCTCGATCGCCTCGGCCGCACTGTGGATCGTCCCCGGCAGCTTGGGGTGCTCGGTCGTGGTCTTGGCCAGGATCGCCACGTTGGCCCCGTCGCGGGCCGCCCGGACGGCGATCGCCCGGCCGATGCCGCGGCTGGCGCCGGTGACCAGGAGGGTCTTGCCGTGCAGCGTGCGCACCGGCGGGGAGGTCATGGCGGGTGTCCTTTCGGGTGTGCAGCGCGGGGGTGGCCGCGGGCATCCTGAGGCATGGGGATCGTTTCCGCAAGCGGGAGCGGTTGCCGGGAGCGCAGGAGTCGGCGCGGCCAGCCGGGCGCCCTCCCCCACGAAGCTGAAAATAGTAACCATACGTCAGATCATCGTTGACCCGGGCCGCCGCGATGATGTAATATCAGCGCAAATTCGTCCTGTATGGACGCCACAAAAGATCGCCCGCATTTCAAGATACGGAGTACACGCATGCGCCGCACCGCCCAGATTGCCATC
>JAYRFB010000042.1:0-38218 GCA_041908585.1 Candidatus Krumholzibacteriia bacterium | reverse complement strand
TGGGAGCCTTGGGCTTGTTCAGGAGGAAGACGTTGCCGTTGCTGCCGCCGTCGGCCTGCGCCTGGCCGTGGCCCAGCGTCGCGGTGGCCGGTGCCAGCGGTTCGGCCGCCGCCGCGGCCGGGGCCGCAGGCGCGGGCGCGGGCGCGGGCGCGGGCTCTGCCGCGGCCGGTGCCGCCGGAGGAGTTGCGGGCGCCTTCGGGGGGGCCGCCGCCTCCGGCGCGGTGCCGAGCACCTCGGCGATCGACGGCTTGTTCCGCGGCTTGCCCAGCATGAACACGTTGCCGTTGCTGCCGCCGTCAGGCTTTGCGCCCTCGGGCTTCGCCGCTTCCGGGGCGGCCGGTGCCGCAGGTGCAGCCGGTGCCGCTGGTGCAGGAGGTGCAGGAGGTGCCGCGGCCAGCGGCGCGGCCGGCGCCGGTGCGGCCTTCGGCGCCGCCGGCTGGGCAGCAGCCGCGATCGCGGCGCTGGTCGTCTCGGCCACCTCGCGGGGCGTGGGCTCGGGAGCGACAGGGTCGTCCTCGATGCGCGCGGTTGCCGCCGGCGGTGCGCTCGGCGCAGCGGGAGCCGCCGTCAGCGCCGGCGCGGGCGTCGGCGCGATCGCGGCCGGGGCTGTCGCGACCACCTGCACGCGGCGCGGCGGATCGAGCATCAGCTGGCCCAGGTTCTCGGAGACCTTGTTGATCGCCGCGACGTTCTTGATGATCTGGCCGATCGCCTCCTCGTACTGGCGCGCGGTGGCCAGCACCTCGCCCACGGTGTGGTCGATCTCGGCGGTGGCGCGATGCGTCTGCTGGGCCAGGCCCTTGACCTCCTGCGCCACCACGGAGGTGAAGGCCTCGCCCGTGCGGCCGGTCTGCACGGCCTCGCCCTCGATCTGCGTGGCGATCTGTCGCGTGCGCTGCGCCAGCTGCGTGACGCGCTCGACGATGCGGCTCATCTCGCGCGCGGACTCGACCAGCTCGCCGGCGGCCTCGGCCGTGAACGAGGCGGCGTTGTTGGCGTTGCGCACGATGCGGTGGCCCTCGGCGGTGTCCTGCGCCATCTCGTTCAGCGAGTAGAGCATGCCCTGCAGGGCGAAGCCGACCGACTCGATGGCCTGTCGCATCTTCTCGGAGTTGCCGGCGATGTTGTTCATGTCGACCGAGAGCTGGTCGACCGCGGCGCTCACGTTCTCGAAGTCGATGGTCGGCGCATACGGCGCGGCGCGGCCGCCGCGCTCGGCGCGCCGGGGCGGGCGATCGCCGGCCTGGTCCGCATAGTCGGGCGCGCGGTGGGCGGCGGGATTCAGCGGGCGCGCCTCGGTCGTGTCGACGCGCGGTGCGGCGGGTCGCCGTGCGGGCCACAGGCGCGCGGCCAGCACTCCCAGCCAGGCCAGCGCCAGCGCGCCGGCCGCCCAGGTGGCCAGGCCGGCCAGTTGCGCGCGCTGCTGTGCGGCGGCCCGGATGCCATCGGCTGCGGCCTGGAGGTGCTGCGCCAGCTCGGCGTGGTTGTGCTCGAGCCCGGCCAGCGCCTGCTTGCCGGCGGCGCTGTATGCGGAGTACTGCCCCGCCGCGAGGTCGCCCAGGGGCAGGCCCGTCTCCAGCCAGAGATGCGAGGCCAGCTCCAGGGCGTGGCGGGCGGGTGCCGCCGAGACGCGGGGAATGCGCCGCGAGTGTCCGTCCGCCAGCAGCACCTGTCCGCCCGACAGGAGCGCGCCGAGCCCGTGGTCGAACTCGGCGACCGCCCGGCCGAGCGCCGTGCGCGCCGTCACGACCTGTTCGCGACCCGTGCCGGCGGCCAGCGAGTCGGCCCACGTCACGAGCGTCCCGACCAGCTCCTGCTGGCGCGAGGTGGCGGCCAGCTGCGCCGCCGCGGCGCCGCCCTGTCGCCCGCTGAGGCCGATATAGCCCCCCGCAGCCAGCAGCAGCACACCGATCACGACCAGGGACAGGTTCAGCTTCCGTCTCGTCGACATCGCGTTCCTCCATGAAGCCGCAGGGCAGGCCGACGGGCCCGCCATACCGGGTTCCATATCGACCCTGCCGGGCGCCTGTTGAGCCAAATCGTACCCGGGACAGGCGGTTGTTCCCGGCGGACCCCGGCGGCGCTATCCTGTCGGGGTCAGGCGGGCCCTGTAACGGGAGGGGCGATGAGGAACCTGCGGACACCCGCGGCGGGGCAGCTCGGGCCGGCGCTGGCCGGCGCCGTTGCGCGCGTCTGCGCCCTGGTCCGGCAGGCCGGAGGGCGGGCCTGGCTGGTCGGCGGCACGGTGCGCGACTGCGCCCTCGGGTTGCAGCCGACCGACGCCGACCTGGAGGTGTTCGGGCTGGCGCCGGCGCGGCTGCAGGAGCTGCTGGCGGCCGAGTTCGCCCTCGACCTGGTGGGTCGCTCGTTCGGCATCCTCAAGCTGAAGGACTGGCCGGTCGACGTGGGCCTGCCCCGGCGCGAGCGCAAGAGCGGCTCCGGGCATCGCGGCTTCCTGGTTGACGCCGATCCCCAGCTGCCGCTGCCGGCGGCGGCCGCGCGGCGGGACTTCACCATCAACGCCATCTACCTGGACCCGCTGGACGGCGAGCTGTCCGACCCCTGGCACGGGCTGGACGACCTGGCGGCCGGGCGCCTGCGGCACACGTCGGCCGCGTTCGGCGAGGATCCGCTGCGCGTGCTGCGGGCGATGCAGCTGGCCAGCCGCTTCGAGCTGACGGTGGAGCCGGCGACGGTCTCCGCCTGCCGGGCCATGACGCCGGAGGGCCTGGCCCGGGAGCGGCTGTTCGCGGAGTGGGAGAAGCTGCTGGTGCTGGGTGGGCAGCCGTCGCGCGGCCTGGGCCTGCTTCGGGACTGCGCCTGGCTGCAGCACTACCCCGAGCTGGCGGCGCTGCCCGGCTGCCCGCAGGACCCGCGCTGGCACCCCGAAGGCGATGTCTGGACGCACACGCTCCACTGCCTGGACGCGTTCGCGGCCGAGCTGACCGGCGACCGGCGCGAGGACCTGGTCGTCGGCCTGGCCGTGCTCTGCCACGACCTGGGCAAGCCCGACACCACGCGCATCGCGGACGGGCGCGTCCGCGCGTACGGGCACGAGGAGCGCGGCTGCGGCCTGACCCGCTCGTTCCTGGCCCGCCTGACCGCGAGCGAGGCGCTGGTCGCGCAGGTGGTGCCGCTGGTGCGCGAGCACCTGCGTCCGGTCGCGCTGCACGCGGCGCAGGCATCCGATGCGGCGATCCGTCGGCTGGCCGTGCGTGTCGGCAGGATGGACCGCCTGGTGCGCGTGGCGCGCGCCGACGCCTTCGGTCGCCCGCCCCTGCCCGCCGGCGCGTTTCCGGCGGGCGACTGGCTGCTGGACGCCGCGCGGCGGCTGGGCGTGGAGTCGGGGCCGCCGGCGCCGCTCGTGCTGGGGCGGCATCTGCTGGCGCTGGGCCTGGAACCGGGCCCGCGCTTCGGCGAGTGGCTGGACCGGTGCTACGAGGCGCAGCTGGCCGGTCGCTTCGGCGACGAGGCGGGTGGGATCGAGTTCGCCGCCGCGCTGACGCGCGCCGGCCGGGACGCCACGGACGGATCCTGAGATCCTGCCGGGCCGCGCCGCGACGGCGGGCGCGCTCAGGTCCCGGTCGAGCGATCCTCGGCGACCTGCGGCAGCAGGGCGGCGGCCTGCGGGCCGAACCGCTCGAGGTGGCGGCCCCAGGCGGTCGCGGCATCGTCGCGCCGGCCGGCGCGGACCAGCTCGTAGATCGACTGCCAGGAATCCACCTGCTCCGTGGCGTCGAAACCGCGGCGGAGGGCCTCGCGCCAGTCGCGCACCGACAGCGCTTCCAGCCGGGCGATGTCGCTCAGCAGCGTGCGGTTGGGACACGTCTCGAGCAGGAGCTGCGACCAGCGCTGGGACAGCGGCGCCAGGTCGGCGGCCCGCTCGGCCGGCGCCGCGCCCAGGCGCAGGCGGGCCCGCCCCACCAGGTTCTGCAGGTCCATCAGCCGCGCCGGCGCCGGCGTCGTCCTGGACAGCGCCAGCGGCGACAGCTGCGCCAGGATCTGCTGGGCCTCGCGGAACGGGCCGGCCACCAGCGGCGGCACGCGGAATCCGCGACCCATGTCGCTGCCCAGGAAGCCGGCCGCCTCCAGCGCGAGCATCGCCTCGCGCAGGGGCGTGCGGCTGACACCCAGCTCCATCGACAGGTGCGACTCGTTGACCCGCGAGCCGGGCACCAGACGCTGGTCGGCCAGGCGGGCCAGGATCTCCTTCTGCACATCGGCGCGCAGCGGCTTGCGCACGATCATGGGGCTCTCCGGCGGCTGGGGGTCGCAACGGGTCGGCGCGGGATTCCCGCCATTATGGCAAACGCGGGCGCCGGTTTCCAGTGGTCCTCGCGTGGGAGCGCAAGATCGTGCGGGACGCCGCCGCCCGGCCCCGTCCATGCAAGTTCAGCTCAGGCGAAGCCCCCCCGGAAGCAGCCGGGAACGACGGGGAACGGGGGACAGGGCAAATCGAGACACCGCGCCGAGCGGACGGGTAAACTGCCCGATGAGGTCGAAGTCATGAGTGAACTCAGCCATCTCCTGGAATTCCGCGGCGGGAACTTCACGGCCGAGATGTTCGCGAGCCCGGCCGTGCAGGCGGCCTATCGCGTGATGCTCGACGGTGAGTACGCCGAGGCCGAGATGCGCTTTCGCCGCATCATCGACGAGAACCCGAAGGACCACGAGGCGCTGGCCGGCCTGGCCGTCTGCACGGCCGAGGACGGCGGCCGCTTCCTGACGGCCGAGAAGCTGGCGCAGCAGTCCGTGCGGCTGGCACCGAAGTCGGCGGCCGGATACATCGCGCTGGGCTACATCCACCTGCGCGGCTCGAGGCTGGAAGAAGGCTACCGCTACCTGATGAAGGCCAAGCACCTGGCCCCGCGCGACCCGCGCCTGTCTGCCGGCTTCGCGCTCTACGACCGCGAGCGGCCGCCGGTCATCGCCGACCTGTCGCGCCTGCACCCGGTGAACCGCGCGCTCGGCGGGATCCGCACCGGGCTCCGGTCGCCGGCGCAGCGGGCGATGGGGCTGGCCTGCCTGGCGGTCACGGTCTACATGGCCAGCACGCTTATCGGCTGACCCTACAACAGGTTGCAGAGATGGCGCCCCTGCCGCCCGGCTGGGGCGCCGTTTTTTGTCGCGGGCACCGAACCATTGACGGACCGGGTGCGTCTGTGGGCTGATGGGTGCAGGAAGGGGCTCGCCGGCAGGCGGGATCCCGGGCCGGGAGAACCAGAAGACCGGAAGCGGGATGGACCAGGCGCAACTGCTTCAACGATGCCAGGCGGGCGACGAACTGGCGTGGGAGGTGCTCGTGAGAACGCATCAGGGACGGGTGTGCGCCATCGCGTGGCACTACCTCGGGGACCAGGACGAGGCCCTGGACCTGGCGCAGGACATCTTCGTGCGCGTCTACCGCTCCCTGGACACCTGCACCGAACCGGATCGCTTCGAGCACTGGCTGACGCGCATCGTGCGCAACGCGTGCATCGACAAGCTGCGCCGGCGCAAGGCGCGCCCGCCCCGGCAGGACATCCCCGCCGACGAGATGACAAGCCTGGCCTCGTCCGCGGCCGACCCCGAGCAGCAGTGGCTGAGCACGTCGCGGCAGAAGCTGGTCCACCGCGGGCTGCAGCGCCTGAGCGACATCAACCGCGAGATCATCGTGCTGAAGGACATCCAGGGGCTGCCCCTGGAGGAGATCGCGACCATGCTCGACCTGCCCCTCGGCACGGTCAAGTCGCGCAGCAGCCGGGCGCGCGTGGAACTCGCGCGCGCCATCGTGGAACTGGAAGGCGGACCGGCCCCTTCGGGCCCGGTCGGCGGGGGCTTCGGCGCGGAGGCGGTGTCGTGACCGGGGGGCGCCAGGGAAGTGGACGCAGGGACGGCGAGCGGTTCGTCCGCGACGTGCTGGCGCGCACCAGCGGCTCGCCCTGCGGGCGCGCCGAGACGCTGCTGCCGGATCTGACCGACGGCGTGCTGGCGGACCTCGACCGCCAGCTCGTTCAGGCGCACCTGGAACACTGCCAGCCCTGTCGCGCCCTAGCGGTGGCGATGGGCTGGGCCGGTTCCGTGCTGCCGCAATTGGCCGTGGTGGATCCGGGCGAGGCTTTCACCGCCGCCGTGCTGGCGCGCACGTCGCGCCGGCAGCGACTGGAATTGCCGGCGCCGGCGACGGCGCGCCCCGGCGGCCTGCCCGGGCTGATGGACCGCGTCGGCCGCTGGTGGGGCGAGCGCATCCTGGTGCCGGGCTTCGCTCCCCGCGTGGCCTACGTCGCGACGGTGGTGCTGGTGCTGCTGACCTCGGTCCCGGGTGCGCCGCTGCGCGCGGTGCCGGGGGCGGCGTTGCGGCTGATGACCGCCGGGCCGGCCGCCCTGCCGGGCACGACCGGACTTGCGCACTGGGTGGACGCGCAGGCGGCTGCGGGGCAGGAGACGGTGGCCGGGCAATGGGACGGGCTGGCCGCGGCCCTGCGCGAGCGCGGCGAGCGCTCGCGACCGGCGCGCGAGCAGTTCACCGCGCATGCGGCCGCCGCCTGGCGCAAGCTCGAGGATCGACGCCTCTCGGAGGCGGGCATGGAAGGGCTGGGGGCCATCGATGCCACCCGCCGCGCCTGGACCCTTTGGTGGAACGACGATGAACCGCAGAAGACGAGCGAGTGAAAGGAGCACGACATGAACGGCAGCGACATGAACTACAACGAGGCCGGCGCGCCGCAGGCGCCGGGGCAGGGCCCGGTCAGGGGCGCCTACGCGAACGGCGGTTGGGACCGCCCGCGCCGCTCGCCTGTGCTGGCGACGTTCCTGTCGCTGATGCCGGGCCTCGGCCAGGTCTACCTGGGCTACTACCAGCAGGGCTTCATCAACCTGGCGGTGATCGCCACCTGCATCACGGCGCTGGCCTCCGAGCGCATGCACGGCATCGAGCCGTTCATCGGCCTGGGCATGGCCTTCTACTGGCTCTACAACATGGTCGACGCCAACCGGCGCGCGCACCACTTCAACCGGGTGGCGGCCGGGCTCGGAGCCGAGCAGTTCCCGGACGAGTTCCCGATGCCCAAGCCGCGGGGCTCCCTGTTCAGCGGCGCGATCCTGGTCGGCGTCGGCGTGCTGTTCCTGCTCGACCTGAACACGGACATCTCGCTGGACTGGATCGCCGACTGGTGGCCGATGGTGCTGGTGCTGTTCGGCGCGCGGATGATCTGGCAGTCGCGCCGGCGCGGCGCCTGATCCGGGCGGGCGGTACTGGTCTCAATGTCCGTGCCGGGGGCGGCTGACGAGCCGCCCCTATAATTTTGACATAATGTCACCTCCGGCGGGGCTAAAGTCCGTTGCCGGGCGGCCGAAAACACTCAAAGATCAAAAACATGCCAAGGTGGGGCCGCCTGCCCAGCCTTGCGCCACCCTTGCGCCCGGGGAAGGCCGACATGCCGAGAATCCTGGTAGTTGACGACGAGGAACAGATCCGGCGGATCCTGCGGCTGACGCTCGAGCGCGCCGGGCACGAGGTCGACACCGCCGCCGACGGCAACGAGGCCGTCGCCAAGTTCGACCCCGCGAAGCACGACCTGGTGATCACCGACATCGTCATGCCCGAGAAGGAAGGCATCGAGACGATCCAGGAGCTGCGCCAGGTGAGCGCCGGCGTCAAGATCATCGCCATCTCCGGCGGCGGTCGCATCAGCCCCGAGGAGTACCTCGACTGGGCGCGGCGGTTCGGCGTGCACCGCACGTTCACCAAGCCGATCGACCGCGACGACCTGCTGCGCACGGTGGCCGAACTGACGGGCCAGGTCGCATCCTAGTCGCATCCTGGTCGCATCCTGGTTGCGTCCCAGCCGCGTCCCAGTCGCGTCCTAGACCGCGCCACGCGCGGCGAGCTCCCCCAGACAGGCGCGCGCGAACGTCGTCCACGACGGGTCGCGCGCGCCCCACACCAGCACCAGGTCCCCGGGGCGAGCCTCGGCCGCGACCAGCGGCACCAGGGATTCGCGGAGCTCGGCGAATCGCGCGTCGCGGCCGCCGTGCACGATGCCCCGCGCCAGGTCGGCCGACGAGATGTCGCGTGTCACCGTCCCGCCTGCGAAGAAGATCTCCGGCAGCCACAGCACGTCGGCGGGCGCCAGGTTGGCCGTGAAGGCCTCGACCAGCGCGTCCCTGAGGAAGCGGGTGGGCCCGTAGCCGTGCGGCTGGAACACGGCCAGGACGCGCCCGCCCGGGCCCAGGCGACCGTGGGCGGTGGCCAGCGCTGCCGCCAGCTTGTCGGGGTTGTGGGCGAAGTCGTCGATGACCTCGACGCCGCCGGCGCTGCCCACGGACTGGAACCGCCGGGCGATGCCGCCGAAGCGGCGCAGCGGGTCCGCCATGTCGGCCGGGCGCAGGCCGAGCTGCGCGCAGGCGGCGATGGCCGCCGTCGCGTTCAGCACGTTGTGGCGGCCGGGCTGGCTGAGCGTGAAGGCGTCGTCGCCCAGGCGGAAGGAAGCCTCGGCGGGCAGCAGGCGCAGGTCGGTCGCGCGGAACGGCGCGCCGGGAGCGCCCGGCTCGGCGCCGAAGAGCACGGCGCCGCCGTGAAGGTCGGCCAGGTTGTCGTCGGCGGCCGCGACGAACGGGCCGCGCGTGCGCGAGCGGAAGGTGCGGAACATCGCCAGGATCTCGTCGGGCTGCTTGTGGTCCAGGCCCAGGTTGAGAACCACGCCGAGCCACGGTTCGTAGCGCACCAGGCTGCCGTCGCTCTCGTCCGCTTCCACGACCAGCCACGGCAGGCCACCGTCGGGGGCCGGGCCTGGCGCGGCGACGTTGCCGGGTTCGCCGCGCGCGACCGCTTCGGCCAGGGCGCCGCCGGTCAGCAGGCCCGGCGCCAGTCCCCGCGCCCGGAGGATTTCGTAGATCATCCCGGTGACCGTGGACTTGCCGCTGGTGCCGGTGACGGCCAGCGTGCGGTGGCCGGCCACGTGGCTGGCCAGCAGCTCGGAACGATGCAGGATCGGCACGCGCGCCGCCCGCGCGGCCGCCACGTCGGGCACGCTCTCCTCGACCGCCGTCGACACCACCAGCGACGCGCAGGCACCGTGCGCCGCGGCGGTGAAGGACCCGTCCTGCGGCAGGATGACGACGCCGGCGTCCTCGAGCTGGCGGCGGAGCTCCGGGTGCTGGCCCTGGTCGAAGGCGCGGTCGCTGCCGCTGGCGCGGCCGCCGCGCAGGACCTCGAACAGCGCCAGCGCGCTCATGCCGCTGCCGCCGACGCCGGCGAAGTGCAGGCGCTCCGGCGCGCCGCCCGGTTCAGATGATGACAACGGGGTCGCCTTCCCGCACCAGTTCGAAGAGCGTCGCCACGTCGGCGTTGGCCAGCCGCACGCAGCCGTGCGAGCAGGGCGTGCCCAGGCGGTGCTCGGCGTTGGTGCCGTGCAGGTAGATGTAGCGCGACGCCGAGTCGACGCCCGGGCCGCGGTTGATGCCGTCCTCCAGGCCGTCCAGGGTCAGCACCCGCGTCAGGATCAGGTCCGGCTCGCCGACCGTTCCGTCGGTCGCGTCGGTCGCGTCGGCCGCATCGGTCGCGTCATTGCCGGTGGCGCCCTGAACGTCGCGGGCACCGGATCCTGTCGGCTCGGGCGACGGTTCGGGCGACGGCCCGGGCGCCCAGATGCGTCCGGTCGGCTCGCGGCTGACGAAGACCATCCCGGACGGGGCCCCGGCGCCGATGCGCTGGCTGATGCGGTGCACGCCCGGGGGCGTGCCGCCGGAACCTTCGCGGGCGTCCACGCCGGCGGCGGCCGTCGAGACCGGCCAGGTCGCCACGGTCGCCTCGCCGGCCAGCAGGTGCAGGCGCTGCGCCGCCACGTCCACCAGCAGCCAGCGCCCGGCTGTCGCGTCGGGGGCGACGCGCCGCAGCCGGTCGAGGGCCTCGGCCACGGGCGGGCCGGGACGGTCGGGTGGCGGTGTCCGTGGCACGGCTCTCCTTGTCCAGCCGTGGGCTCTTCTTGCCAAGCCGCTCGATAGAGGCCACTTTGGGTGTTAAATTAATATCGACCGCGCCTGCGGTCGTTCCCCGCGGCCGTCGCAGGCCGGCCAGGCAGGAGACGGCAAATGTACGACATCGATGCCTCGCTCGACACCCAGATCCTGGCCCTGAAGCGGCACCGGCCCGCGGTCGTCTTCGTCGAGGCGACCGACCCGCGCGTGATCGAGGCGGCCTGCAGGCTGCCTCGCTTCATCCGGCCCGTGTTCCTGGCGCCGGAGGCGGCGGTCAAGGCCGTCGCGCACGCGGAGCTGAAGCACGTCGACCCCACGCGCGTCGAGTTCACGCTGGCCGAGAGCGCGTTCGTGGACGTGCGCGAGCGCGCCGACCTGGTCGAGCAGTTCGCGCGCGCCTGCACCGAGCTGCCGCTGGCGATCCGCCGCACCGATCGCCTGGACGAGGCGCGCGCGCTGATGTCCAACCCCGCGCGGTTCGGCATCATGGCCGTGCGCCAGGGGCATGCCGACATCGTCGTCGGCGGCATCACGCACGAGCCGCACGACTACTTCCGGCCCATGATCCGGCTGCTGGCCAAGCAGGACGTGTTGTGCGAGGCCGGCGTCTTCGTGCTGCCGGACAGCCACCCGGGCGGCATCTTCCCGCACAACATCCTGGTCGTCGGCGATGTCGGCGTGAACGCGACGATGACGCCGGAGGTCCTGGCGCACACCGCGGTGGGGACCTGCGCCGTTGCGCGCGACCTGTTCCCCGAGGACATCCTGCCGAGCATCAACGGGGCGATGGTCTCCTATTCGAACAAGGGTTCGGACGAGGGACCCAGCGCCGAGCTGGTGCGCCGCGCCGCCGAGATGGTGCCGCGGATCCTCGCCGAGCGCGTGGCCCTGGGGCAGCGCTACGACTCGATCCGCATCGAGGGCGAGGTCAAGATCAGCGTGGCGCTGTCGCAGCGCGCCGCGCACCTGTACCGCCGTGGCCAGGAGACGGACTTCGTCGGCGGCACCAACGTGCTGATCGTGCCGAACCTGGACACCGGCAACCTGCTGTTCCACCTCTACGCCACGCGCTACCCCGAGGCCCGCAAGTTCAGCGTGATGTTCGGACTGCGGTTCCAGGGCGTGGACCTGCCGATGGACAGCACCGCGGCCGACGCGGCTACCGCCATCAAGGCCAGCGTGCTGCGCCTGCACCGCTTCGGGCACTGGCAGCGCACGCCCAGGGACACGTTCTTCCCGCGGCACCGCATCCTGGCGATCAACCCGGGCTCCACGTCGACCAAGATCTCCGTCTACGAAGGTGACATCGAGGCCTTCACGACGGAGATCCAGCATGCAGCGGGTGAGCTGGCGCCGTTCGAGGGACGGCGCATCGTCGAGCAGTACGCCATGCGCAAGGAGCTGGTGCTCAAGGCGCTGGCCGAGCACGGGCTCGCGGTGGACGACCTGGACGCCGTGGCCGGCCGCGGCGGCCTGCTGCAGCCGATCCCGCACGGGACCTACGTGGTGAACGACCGCATGCGCGACGACCTGCTGGACGGCAAGGGCCCCGATCACGCCTCGAACCTCGGCGCCCTCATCGCCCGCGAGCTGGTCGAGGGCTCGGACCGGCCGGCGTTCATCGTCGACCCGGTCGTGGTGGACGAGGCGCCCGAGCGCGTCAAGGTCACGGGCATGAAGGCGATCCGCCGCAAGGTGATCAGCCATGCGCTGAACCAGATCGCCACGGCCCGCCGCTACGCGCGCGAGAACGAGACCTTCTACGAGTACCTGAACCTGATCGTCTGCCACATGGGCGGCGGCATCACCGTGGGGGCCCACGCCAAGGGCCGCTACATCGATGTCAACAACGGCCTGGACGGCGAGGGTCCGTTCAGCCCGCAGCGCTCGGGCGGCGAGCCGACCGGCGACCTGATCCGCCTCTGCTTCAGCGGCCGCTACTCGCTGGAGGAGTTGCTGAAGCTCAACAAGGGCCGGGGCGGGTTGCTGGACCTGCTGGGGACGGCGGACTTCCGGGAGGTCGAGCGGCGCCTGGACGCCGGCGATGCCGAGGCGGCGCGGGTCTACGAGGCGATGGTCTACCAGATCGCCAAGGCCATCACCGGCCTGCTGCCGGCCTTCGACGGGGCGCCGGTCGACCGCGTGCTGCTGACCGGCGGCATGGCGCGCAGCGAGCGCCTGGTGGCCGACCTCACGCGGTCGGTGGCGGCGCTGGGCTGCGGCGTGACCGCGTATCCCGGCGAGAACGAGATGCAGGCCCTGGCGCGCGGTGCGTTGCGCGTGCTGCGCGGGCGCGAGGTGGCCCGTCGGTACGAGCCACGCCAGCAGGACTCCGGCCCGGAGGCGAACACGTGAAGCCGATCACGAACCTCGACGACCTGGTCAGCGGGCTGAAGGGCGCCCCGCCGCGGCGCCTGGCCGTGGCCGCCGGGCACGATCCGCACACGCTGGAGGCGGCGATGCGCGCGGCCGCCGAGGGGCTGGCCCGGGTGACGCTGGTGGCGGACGCCCGTCGGCTGGCGGCGATGGCGGCCGAGGTCGGCCCGCTGCCGGCGGGCGTGACCGTGGTCGACGAGCCCGACCCGGTGACGGCCGCGGCACGCGCGGTCGCGCTGGTGCGGGGCGGCGAGGCCGACGTGCTGATGAAGGGACTGGTCGCGACGAGCGACTACATGAAGAAGATCCTCGATCGCGAGCAGGGCCTGCTGCCGCCGGGTCGCGTGCTCTCGCACGTGACGGTCCTGGAGTTCCCGGGGCTGTCGCGGCTGCTGTTCGTGGCCGACGTGGCGATCATCCCGCAGCCGGACGTGGCAGCCAAGCTGCAGATCATCGAGTACTGCCTGCACGCGGCGCGCAGCTTCGGCGTGGCGCGGCCGCGCGTGGCGCTGCTGGCGGCCAGCGAGAAGGTCAGCCCGAAGATGCCTGCCACCGTCGAGGCCGACGAGATCCGCCGGCTGGCGCTGGACGGCCGCTTCGGCGACGCCGTGGTCGACGGCCCGCTGGCGCTGGACGTTGCGGTCTCGCCGGAGGCCTGCCGCATCAAGGAGCTGGACTCGCCGGTGGGCGGGCTGGCCGACGTGCTGGTGTTCCCGAACATCGAATCGGGCAACGTCTTCTACAAGACGGCGACGCAGCTGGCCGGCGCGCGCGTGGCGGCCGCCGTGGTCGGCACCACCGCGCCCTGCGTGCTGACGAGCCGCGCCGACGACGAGGAATCCAAGCTGCTGTCCATCGCGCTGGGCTGCCGGCTCGCGGGCTGAGCCGCGGGCAGGCAGCCGGCGCTCCACGGGAAGGGGAATGCCCATGTCCTCGACGCACGACAACCTGAAGGAAGCGTTCGCCGGCGAGAGCCAGGCGTTCCAGAAGTACACCTCGTTCGCCGAGGCGGCCGAGAAGGAGGGCCGGCCGAACATCGCGCGCCTGTTCCGCACCACGGCCCAGGCCGAGCGCATCCATGCCGCGGGCCACTTCCAGGCGCTCGAGGGCGTCGGCAGCACCGCTGACAACCTGCGCGCGGCGATCGGCGGCGAGACGTGGGAGTTCGAGCAGATGTACCCGCCCATGCTGGCGCAGGCCCAGGCCGAGGGGCACAAGGCCGCCCGCATGTTCCGCTTCGCGGTGGAGGCCGAGCGGGTGCACGCCGAGCTGTACCGGCGGGCGCTGGCGGCGGCGGAGAAGGGCGAAGACCTGGCCGAGGGGAAGTTCTACCTCTGCCCGGTCTGCGGGCACATCGAGTTCGGGACGCCGCCGGACAAGTGCCCGATCTGCGGCGTGCCGGCGGCGAAATACGTGCTGGTCTGACCGCGCCCCGCGGCGCGAGGGTGAACGAACGAAGGCCCCGCCGGCTCGCGCCGGCGGGGCCTCGTCGTCCTTGCGGACCGTGTCGTCGGGCTACTTCAGCAGCGTCATGGTCCGGGTGATGTCACCCTCGGCCGTGCGCAGGCGGTAGAAGTAGACGCCCGACGGGACCTGCACGCCGGAGTCCGCCGTGCCCGTCCAGGTGAAGTCATGGTAGCCGGCCTCGAGCTCGCCCGAAGCCAGCGTCCGGACCAGCGCGCCGCGCACGTCGTAGACCCGCAGGTCGACCTGGCCGCGCGTCGGCAACGCGAAGCTGATCTTCGTGCTGGGGTTGAACGGGTTCGGCACGTTCTGGGAGAGGGCCAGCCGCGCAGGCAGCAGGTCCTCGACGCCCGCGATGTAGTCCTGGACCGTCATGGTCAGCGGGACCTGGATCTCGGGGTTGTTCAGGTCGTTGCTGAGGATGCGCACCATGCCGGTGTGCACGCCCAGCTCCATGTCCGTCGCGTCCATGGTCACCGTCAGGTCGACGCTGCCGCCGGCCGGGATGGTCCCGGACGTCGGGGTCACAGTCGCCCACTCGGGCATCGCCTGGAACTTGATGGCCAGGTTGTCGTGCAGGTACGCCGCGTTGTAGACGACCTGCAGGCCGACCGTGCCGGTCGAGTTCTGGATGCCGACGGTGGCGCTGTTGGTCAGCGCCGTGCCGAAGCTGAGGTACTGGTACGTGATCGAGCCCGCCGGCGTCAGGATGACCTGGAAGGTCACCGGCGTCGTCGTGCTGTAGCGCATCACGCCGTCCCACTGGACGACGAGGTTGCCGCCGACATTCTGGTAGAAGATGTCGCCGGAACCAGCGGCGTTCAGGTTGAGGTCGTCCCAGAACGGGGCCAGCATGTTCAGCGGCGCCGAGACGCTCGGGATCGCCGAGTTCGAGTACGCCGTGGCCGTGCTCGTGAAGCTCAGCCAGCCGTTCGAACAGACGTTGAACGTCGTGTAGTCGGTGCCGTAGTAGTTGAACGCGAAGCCGATCGGGAGCGCGCCCGAGTTGGAGTCGTCACCGGAGGCCAGCGCCGGAGTGCCGGTATCGCCGATGTCGATCCAGTTGAAGGTCGGGCCACCGACCTCGTCGCTGTCCTTCCAGCTGTAGCCATACGCGTCCGGCCCGCCGCTGCCGTTCGGCGCGATGCCGAACTCCTCGTCCATCGCGTCCTTCGGACGCTCGACGGCCGGGGCCGCGGCCTTCGCGTGCGCGATGACCTTGCTGTACAGGTCGGGCGACGGCACCGTGTAGTTCAGGTCGCCGGCGCCGGTGTTCTCGATGTGGATCGTGGCCGTGCGCTGCTGGCTCGGCGGGACCGTCATCGCGATCGAAGCGGGCGTCACCACGATCCCGGCGTTCGCCAGGCCGTTGCCCGTCAGGGCCACGACCAGCACCGGGTGCGAGACGTCGTTCGTCGTGAGGGTCAGGGTACCCGTGGCCGGGCCGACAGCCACCGGCGTGAACGTCACGTTGATCGCCTGGTTGGCGCCGGGCGCCACGGCGAACGGGTCGGTCACGTCGGCGGTGAACGCCGGATTGTCGATCGAGATGCCCGTCACCTGCAGCGAGGCGCAGCCGACGTTGGCCACCGCGGCGGCCAGGACATCGTTCTGCGTCAGGTAGACATCGCCGAAGGCCAGCGTCGCCGGGGCGACCTGGGCGTCGGGCGAGCCGAGCAGGTTCAGGGTCACCGGGACCGCCACGTCCGGCGAGTCCGGGTCGTTGCTCAGGACGTGCAGGTTGGCGCTGTAGCTGTCACCGCAGAGGTCGGCAGCGTCGAAGCCCACCGTCACGATGGCGGAGTTGCCCGGGGCCACGGTGCCCGAGGTCGGGGCAGCCGACAGCCAGGGCGTCTGCGCCTCGAAGCGGATCGCCATGCTGTCATGCACGTAGTTCACGTTGAACGCCGGGGCCAGGCCCGCATCCAGCGTCGCATTCTGGATGCCGATCGTGGCCTCGTTCAGGCGCGTGCCCTGCATCGACTGGTAGTGGAACTCGATGCGGCCGCTCGGATACAGGTGGATCTGGAACGAGTACGGGCCGCCGCTGGTCAGGCGCGGGACGTCCTTGTACTCGATGATCAGGCGCTGCCCGTCATTGTAGTAGAACGCGTCGCCGCTGGTCCCGAAGGTCAGGTCGTCCCAGAACGGGGCGATCAGGTTCTCGGGCGCCGACGTGCTCGGCAGGTCGTAGTTGGTGAAGCCCGTCGCCGAGCTGGTGAAGCTGATCCAGCCGTTCGAGCAGGCGCGGAACGAGCTGAAGTCGGTGCCGTAGAACGGGAAGTTGAACCCGATGTTGAAGGCGCCGAGGTTCTGGTCGTCGCCGTTGAACGGGATCGGGGTGCCGATGCCCGAGATCTCGATCCAGTTGTAGGCGGGACCGCCGACCTCGTCGCTGTCCTTCCACTTGTAGCCGAACGCGTCGGGGCCGCCCGAGCCGGTCACCACGGGGGCGCCGATGCGGGGGTCGACCGCGTCCTTGGCCAGGTCGATGGGCAGCGAGCCGGGCTTCGGCTGCGCGCTCTTGTTCACGACGGTGATGTACTCGGCCTCGGGGATCGTGAAGTTCAGGTCACCCAGGCCGTTGTTCGTGATGGTCAGCTGCTGGGTCGAGGTGCCGCCGGTGGGCAGCGTCTCGGTCAGCGAGCTCGGGGCCACCGCGATGTCCGGGAAGTCCAGGCCCACGCCCGTCAGCGTGACGACCAGCGACGGCGAGTCGGGGTCGTCCGAGCTGATGGTCAGGGTGCCGTTGATCGTCCCGGCCGTCGTCGGGGCGAACGTCACGGGCACGTTCACCGTCGCGCCGGCGAAGAGGACCTGCGGCGTGGCCAGCGTGGTCGTGAAATCGCCATTGTTGAACGCCAGGCCGCTGACCGTCAGGTCGGCGCAGCCGCCGTTCGTGATGCCCACGTCCAGCGTCGCCGAGCCGGTGATGTAGACCGAACCGAAGTCCAGGCCCGTCGTCGCCAGCAGGATGTCCGGCGTGCCGGTCAGGTTGATCGTCGCCGGGACGGTGACGTCCGCGTTCAGCGGGTCGTTGCTGAGCACGTGGATGTCGGCCAGGAACTGGCTGCCGCACAGGCCGGTGCCGTCGAAGGTCACGTCGACGTTCATGCTGGCGCCGGCCGCCAGGCTGCCGCTGGTCGGGCTGATGGTCAGCCACTGCGGCAGGGAGGCGAAGCGGACCGCCAGGTTGTCGTGCGCGTACGCGGTGTTGAAGGCCGTCGTCAGGCCGTCGGTACCGGTCTCGTTCTGGATGCCCACGGTCGCGCTGTTGAGCGTGCCGGTCATCGTCAGGTAGTGGTACTCGATCGTGCCGTTCGGGTACAGGTGCATCTGCATCGTGTAGGACGAACCGCCGGCGTAGTTACCCCAGTCGGTGTACTGCACGATCATGCGCGTGCCGTCGTTGTAGTAGTGGACCGTGCCGTCGGGCGTCAGGTCGTCCCACAGCAGGAACGCACCGGCCAGCGGCGCGCCGGTGGACGGCAGGGCGCTGTTGGTGTAGTTCGTGGACGTCGAGACGAAGCTCACGAAGCCGTTCGAGCAGATCCGGAACGTGGAGTAGTCCACGCCGTAGAACGGGAAGTCGAAGCCCAGGTTGAAAGGGCCCTGGTTCGCGTCGTCGGTCAGGGTCACCGCGGTGCCCAGGCCGGAGATGTCGATCCAGTTGAAGGCCGGGCCGCCGGGCTCGTCGCTGTCGGACCAGCTGTAGCCGAAGGCGTCCGGGCCGCCCGAACCGTTGATGCCGGCGCGCAGGTCGGTCTCGCCCTTGGCCAGCTCGACGTACTCGTGCTGCTGCACGGGCCGGCCGGCGGCCTTGGCGGGCATGTAGTAGGACGGGGTCGGGATCGTGAAGTCGAGCACGCCCAGGCCGGCATTGGTCACCGTCAGGGTCTGCGTCTCGGAGCCGCCGGTCGTCAGCGAGGCCGACAGCGAGGCGGGGTTCACGGCCACGGTCGGAGGCGGCAGCGTCGTGCCGGCGGGGCTGTTCGACAGCCCGCCGTAGTTGCCGTACTCGTCCTTCGCGCGGATGGCGAAGTAGTAGGTGGTGCCGGCGGTCAGGCCGTTCACCTGCATGGTCTCGGCCGTGCCGTACACGGCGGGATCGGGCTCGCCGGTCACCTGCGTGGCGGCGTCCCAGCCGGCCTGGTCCACGATGGGAGCGGCCGCGTAGCGGACGTCGTAGCTGCTGGCCGTGCCGACGATGTCGTCATCGCCCGGGGCCGTCCAGTTCAGCTGCAGCCAGTTGGAGGCCGCGGTGCCGACGGCCAGGTCGATGACCGCGCTGGGCGGCGTCTCGTCCGGGTCGCCGATCAGGCGCAGCAGGTTCAGGCGGCCGCCGGTCACGCACAGGCCGCTGAGGGCGGGGACCGGGTCGTTGCCGATGTTCATCAGCAGCGCCTTGCCGTCCGCCACGGTGATGCCGGGGAAGCGCCCGCGCAGCATGGCCATGGCGCCCGCGACGTGCGGGGTGGCCATCGAGGTGCCGGAGAAGTTGTCGTAGCCGCCGGGGACCGACGACACGATGTAGAGGCCCGGGGCCGCGACGTCGACGGTGGTGGCGCCGTAGCTGGAGGACCACCAGCCGGGCTCGACCACGCGCTCGTCGCGGTTGTTCGTCGCCATGACGGCGATCACGTTCGGGCTGTCGTAGTTGCTGGGGTAGTTGGCCGTCACGTCGTTGTTGCTGCCGCTGTTGCCGGCCGCGGCGACGAAGAAGATGTCGGCCGCGTTGGCCGCCACGATGGCGTCCAGCAGGGCCTGGCTGAAGCCGCCGCCGCCCCACGAGTTGCTCATGACGTCGACGCCCATCATCGTCGCGTACTCGATGCACGACACGGCGTCGTCCGTCGAGCCCGAGCCGCCGGACGTGAGGAACTTCAGGCCCATGATCTTGACGTTCCAGTTCACGCCCGCCACGCCGACGCCGTTGTCGCCGACGCCGCCGATGGTGCCGGAGCAGTGCGTGCCGTGGTCGTTGTCGTCCATGGGGTTGTTGTCGTCGTTCGCGAAGTCCCAGCCGTGGACGTCGTCGATGAAGCCGTTGGCGTCATCGTCGATGCCGTTGCCGGCGATCTCGCCCGGGTTCGTCCAGGCGTTGGCCGCCAGGTCGGGGTGCGTGTAGTCGACGCCGGTGTCGATGACCGCGACGACCACGCTGGAGGAACCGGTGAAGACGTCCCACGCCTCGACGGCGTCGATGTCGGCGTCCACCGTGCCGGGGGTGCCGCCCCCGTCAGCCTGGCCGGTGTTGTTCATGCCCCAGAGCTGGCCGAACATCGGGTCGTTCGGGGTCTCGTAGGCGTGGAGGATATAGTTCGGCTCCGCGTACTCGACGTTGGGGTTGGCCTCGAGGGCCGCCACCGCCCGCACGACGGACTCGTTGCCGATCTTCCAGTGCTCGGCGCCGATGAGGCGGAAGTCCTTGACCTTCTGGCCCGGCACCAGCAGTGCCTTCTGGGCCGAGGAGACTCCCGGCTTGAACTTCACGATGAGTTCGCCGGGCACCCATTGCTGCGTCAGGTCGACCGCAGCGCCGGCTCCCGTGGCGAACAGGCCTGCCATGGCAACAGCCACGAGCAGGAGCGATAGGATTCGCTTCATGTTGGTTCCCCCCAAAACATTGGCGAGTGAACGTGGCGAGGTCTTCGCGGACGAGACGACATCCATTGCGGGCCGTTGGCAGCGACCCGCGGCTGGCGATCCGGACGCGATGGACAACCCCGGGATCGTACCATTGGCGGACTGATTTTTTCAATCGATTAGTAATTTCCACTAATTGCGACAACGTGACAAGGTGTGTCAATAAATCAAAAATAAGCATCGAATGCAATGACCGCCGGCGCAGGGCCGGCGGTCACATCGCGGTTTGAGGCGCGCCCGGGATCGTCCCCGCCCGGCGGTGCCTACCGGGGCCCGTAGCCCGGCTTGTAGCGCAGGATCTTCGCCGGGCAGCCGGCGACGATCGCGCCGTCGGGCACGTCCTTGGTCACCACGGCGCCGGCGCCGACCACGGCGTTCTTCCCGACCCGCACCGGCAGGATCGTCGAGTTGGAGCCCAGGCTGGCGCCATCCTCGATGCGCGTGGCCTTCCACTTCTCCTTCTCGGGCTGCGGCGGCATCGTGTCGTTGATGAACATGACGCCGTGGCCGACGAAGACGTCGTTGCCGATGGTCACCAGCTCGCAGATGAAGGTGTGGCTCTGGACGCGGGTGCGGTCGCCGATCACGACGCCGTTCTGCACCTCGACGAACGTCCCGATCATGCTGTCGCGGCCGACCTTGCAGCCGTACATGTTGACGAAGTTCCAGACCTTCGTGCCCTCGCCGATCTCGCAGTCGCGGATCAGCTGCCTGTCGTTCACCGGGTAGCTCATGGACGCATCCTGTCTGTTGGGGGCGATCGGGGCCGCGCGGGGACGGCCGCAGGCCCGCCGCGGGCCGGGTCGATCGGGGCCGCCGGCGGCGGCGCCACAGATATAGTACACGGCCCCGGAGGCGTCCACCGCGACCAAGCAGCGGCATCAGGAGCGCCCCGGTCCGGCAGCCGGGCGTTGCGCGAACCGCGGCGATGGCGGATGCTGGGGCGCGGAGGAGCGCCATGAAGTGTCCCGCCTGCCGGGTGCCGATGTACGTTGCCGAGTTCCGCCGGGTCGAGCTGGACCTGTGCGGCGCCTGCGGCGGCGTCTGGTTCGACCGCGGCGAGCTGGCCCTGCTGCTGGGCGACGAGCCGGCGCTGGCCGCGGCGACCGCGCCGGACGAGCCGACCCGGGCCTGCCCGCTGTGCGACCGGCCGCTGGACAAGGTGAACATCGGGCCGGGCACCGGGGTAGTGGTGGACCGCTGCCCGCAGGGCTGCGGGCTGTGGTTCGACGACGCGGAGGTGGCGGCCCTGGCGGCCGCCGTCGAGGTTGCCGGCGGCCTGCCGGCGGCGGCGAGGGATTTCCTGGCCGGGATGTTCCCGGCGAAAGGTGGCGAGTGATGGCTTTCCTGGTGGTCCCGCTCCTGGTCCTGCTCGGCCTGGCCGCCGTGCTGGCGATGTGGGGCATCGGCGTCTACAACGGCCTGGTGGCCGCGCGCAACCGCGTCAAGGAATCGTGGGCGCAGGTCGACGTGCAGCTCAAGCGCCGCTTCGACCTGATCCCGAACCTGATGGAGACGGTCAAGGGCTACATGCAGCACGAGCGCGCGACGCTCGAGGCCGTGACCGCGGCGCGGGCGGCCGTCGCCGGTGCCGGCACGCAGGCGCAGCGGGTGGAGGCCGAGGCCGGCCTGACCGGCGCGCTCGGCCGGCTGTTCGCGGTCTCGGAGGCCTACCCCGACCTGAAGGCGAGCGCGAACTTCGCCAGCCTGCAGGAGGAGCTGGCCAGCACCGAGAACAAGATCGGGTTTGCGCGGCAGTTCTACAACGAGACCGTGATGAACCTGAACAACAAGGTGCAGATGTTCCCGGGGAACATCATCGCCGGCATGTTCCGCTTCGGCACCGAGACCTTCTTCGAGGTGAAGGACGAGGCGCAGCGCGAGGCTCCGAAGGTCTCCTTCAACTAGGGGCGCGCGGGCCATGTGGGAACAGATCGCGGCGAACCGCCGCAAGTCGCTCCTGCTGGTGGCGTCGGCGGCCCTGCTGCTGGGGCTGCTGGGCTGGGCCGGCGGCGAGTACTTCCTGGGCGAGGGCGGCGGCACGGGCGGCGTGCTCGTCGCCCTCGTCGTCTGGCTGGTGATGACGCTCACGGCCTGGTTCCAGGGCGACGGCATCATGCTGTCGCTGGCCGGGGCCCATCGCGTCGAGAAGGCCGACTTCCCGCAGCTGTTCAACATCGTCGAGGAGATGACGCTGGCGGCGGGGCTGGGCCGGATGCCCGCGGTCTACGTGATCGACGACCCGGCTCCCAACGCGTTCGCCACCGGGCGCAGGCCGGAGAACGCGGCGATCGCCGTCACCAGCGGGCTCCTGCGGACGCTGGACCGCGACGAGCTGCAGGGGGTCGTCGCGCACGAGATCGCGCACGTGCGCAACCGCGACATCCAGCTCATGCTGCTGGCGGGCGTGCTGGCGGGCGCCATCGTGATCCTGGCCGAGACCGGCCTGCGCGGCATGTGGATGGGCGGCGGCCGCAGTCGCTCGCGCCGCGAAGGCGGCGGCGACGGCAACGGCGTCGTGGCGCTGCTGGCGATCGTGCTGATGGTCCTGGCGCCGGTCCTGGCGCAGCTGATCCACTTCGCGGTCTCGCGCCGGCGCGAATACCTGGCCGACGCCTCGGCGGCCTCGTTCACGCGCTATCCGGAGGGGCTGGCCTCGGCGCTGGAGAAGATCAGCCGCGCGCCGCAGCGGCTGGGCGGGGTCACCTCGGCGACGGCGCCCATGTACATCATCAACCCGCTCAAGCGGGCCGGCCAGGCGGCGGCCAACGCCACCAGCACGCACCCGCCCATCGACGAGCGCATCCGCATCCTGCGCGCGATGGCCGGCGCCGGCTACGCCGACTACGACCGCAGCTACCGCGAGGTGACGCGGCGCGGCGGCGTGCTGCCCGGATCGGCGCTGTCGGGAGACGGCGCCCAGGCCGCGTCGGCCCGGCCCGCGGCCGACCCGCAGGCGCCCTCCACGCGCGAGAACGCGAGGCAGGTCGACGACTTCTTCTACCGCAAGGGCGGCTACCGCAACCTGGCCTGCGGCTGCGGCACCACGCTGCGCGTCCCGCCCGACTTCGCCGCGCCCGCCGCGAAGTGCCCGCGCTGCGGCACGTCGCACGACCTGCGCTGAGCGGGGGCGCCGGCGAGCCACCTGCCGACTACACGTCGCGGTCGACCACCACGTCCCGGTCGAAGCCGTCGGTCAGGAACCGCGCCACCATCGCCGGGCCCAGCTCCGTGCCGATGCTCTCGGGGTGGAACTGCACGCCGTAGAGCGGCCACATGCGGTGGCGCACACCCATCACCAGCCCCTCGTCGGTCCAGGCGGTCAGGCGCAGGCAGTCCGGCAGGGTGGCGCGGTCGGCGACGAGCGAGTGGTAGCGCATCACCTCCAGCGGCTCCGGCAGGCCGGCGAACAGGCCGGCGTCGTCGTGCAGGATCAGCGCCGTCTTGCCGTGGCAGGGCTCGGGCGCGCGCACGATGCGGCCACCCAGCGCGTCGACGATGCCCAGGTGGCCCAGGCAGACGCCGAGGATGGGCACCTCGGGGCCCAGCTCGCGGATGGCTTCGAAGCCGACGCCCAGGTAGCCGGGGCGCTCGGGTCCCGCCGGTCCGGGGGAGATGACCAGGCGCCAGGGGTTCAGCGCGCGCAGCTCGTCCAGCGTCAGCGCGTCGTTGCGGAAGACCAGCGGCTCGCGGCCGTCGTCCAGCCGCGCCACCAGCTGGAACAGGTTGTAGGTGAACGAGTCGTAGTTGTCGAGGATGACGACCGGGCCGCGCTCGCTCATGCGGGATCCTTTCCGGGCGGGGGAGCGGCGGCGCGCAGGGCCGCGACCAGGGCGCGCGCCTTGTCCAGGCTCTCGCGGTACTCCGCGCCGGCGTCGGAGTCGGCGGTCACGGCGCCGCCCGTGCCGAACGACACGCGGCCTTCCGCGCAGACGAACGTGCGGATGACGATGCTCAGGTCCAGGGCCCCGTCCCAGCCGAGCCAGCCCAGGGCGCCGGCGTAGGGGCCGCGCGCCTCGGGTTCCAGCTCCTCGATGATGGCCATCGCCTCCAGCTTCGGCGCCCCGGTCATCGAGCCGCCGGGGAAGCAGGCGCGCACGGCGTCCAGCGCGTCGCGGCCCGGCTTCAGCTGCGCGGTGATCGTGGAGACGAGCTGGTGGACGGTCGCGTACGTCTCGACCACGCGCAGTTCGGGTACGTCCACGCTGCCGATGCGCGCGACGCGCCCCAGGTCGCTGCGCACCAGGTCGACGATCATCGTATTCTCGGCGTTGTCCTTCTCCGCCGCGGCCAGGTCGGCGCGCAGGGCCGCGTCCGCCGCCGGCGTGGCGCCGCGCGGGCGCGTGCCCTTGATGGGACGGCTCTCGAGGTGGCCGTCGTCCGTGCAGCGGAGGAAGCGCTCGGGGGAGGCGCCGGCCACGGCCAGGCACCCGGGCCCGGCCACGCCACCGGTCCGCAGGAAGGCGGCGAACGGCGCCGGGTTCAGCCCGCGCAGCGCGGCGTACAGGGCCCACGGGTCGACCGCCGTGGCGGCCGACAGCTGGCGGGTCAGGCAGATCTCGAAGGCGTCGCCCTGCAGGATGCGGGCGCGGCACTGCGCCACGGCGTCCAGGTAGGCGGCCTCGTCGCAGGCGGTCGCCAGCCCCGCCAGGTCCACGGCGGCGTCGGGGGGGGGGCAGGCGGCGGCAGGCCCGGTGCCGGCAGCTGCGCCCGCGCCGGGCGCGGCCGGTGGCGGCGAGGCGGCGGCCGCGAGCCGCGCCTGCCATGCCTGGAGCCGCGCGGAAAGGTCGGCGACGGCAGCGGGTTCGTCCGCGCCGCGCCCGGTCACCGCCAGGGAGGTGCTGCCGGTGGCATGGTCGTGGCGCAGCACCTCGTCGTGGACCAGGAACAGCAGGTCGGGCACCGGGCCGCGGGCCGTGCCTGCCGGCGCGCGGCGGGGCAGGCGCTCGAACGCCCAGGCGGCGCCGTAGCCGAACCAGCCGACGAGGCCGCCGGCGAACGGGCACGCGTCGGCTTCCGGCGCCGGCGCCGGCGCGTAGGCCAGTCGCAACCGGCGCAGCGCGTCGCAGGGGTCGCCGATCCACGCCTGCCGTCGCGGCGCCGCGGGAACCGCTCCGTCCGGCTCGCGCCAGATCGTCAACTCCAGGTCGAGCCCCGTCCCGGACACCTCCCGCCGCCAGCCGGCCAGCGCGGCCAGCGGCGCGCCGCCGGCGAAGGACCAGCGGCCGAGCCGCCCGTCGGCCAGGGCGCTGTCCAGCAGGAAAACGGCGGCATCGCCCGGCCAGAGGGCGGGGCATCGCCAGAACGGTTGCTGCATCGTCACGGGCGCCAGCGCCAGTCGGGCGCTGCCGCGCGCGAGAGCCGGATCCATGCGCGCCTCCCCTGACGACCGCCCCGGACGGCGGCGCCTGCTGGCGGATTGACACGGGTGGAGGTCGGAGGGTACCTTGGCCCGACTTTCCCCGCACGCTCGGTCCGGGGGCAATTTCAGTCGGCGGGACCGCCCCGGCAAGGCGGGCCGCCGCACCGGCCCGGTGTCCCCCACGCACCCGGTTCCGGTGTCCCCGCCCGGGATGCCGGGGTTCGCGGAGTCGCCGTTGAAACAGCGCGTCCTCTTCCTGTCCCGTGCGGCGGCCCTGCTGCTGGCCGTCGCCGTGGCGCAGCCCGCGATCGCGCAGGCGGTGCGCACCAACCTCACGACAGACGTCGGCCTGATGGCCCTGACGCTGACGAACCTGGGCTATTTCGGCAACGCGTTCAGCAACCGCAACCAGCCCTCGTGCGAGTACCCGCGCAGCAGCCACGTCGAGCACGTCTATCGCGGCGGCCTGTGGGTCGGCGCCCGCACGCCCGACGGCATTGCGCACGTCTCGACGGGCGCCCAGGACGCCAACGGCCTGCAGGAAGGCGACGACATCCGGGAGTTCACCAACCTCTACGATGCGGAGGACCCGGACAACCCGCGGAACTTCGTTCGCGAGTGGTCGAACAGCCAGAACTCGACCGATTTCGACGTGCGCGCGCTGGCCACGCGCCATTTCGAGATGTACATGCACGACTACATGGACTCGCCGTCCGGCAACCATACGCCGCTGGGCGTGGAGGCGCGGCTGCGCGCGCTGGCCTGGGGCGTGCCGTACGCGGACGACTTCGTGATCCTGGACTATCAGCTGGTGAACATCACGGGCGACCCGGAGACCGGTGAAGGCGGCGTCGAGCTGACGGATGTCTATCTCGGCATGTGGGTGGACACCTCGGTCGGCAACACCGATTTCCGCACGCCCTACGACCCGCAGGCGGCCGTGCGCTGGGACTTCTGGGACGACTACAACGGGGCCTGGGGGCCGGTCGGGCTCGTGGACGAGCCCTACACCGTCGCCTCCGATCCCGACATCTGGATGGCGTACGAGCACGACGCGGATGGTGACGAGGGCCTGGCCACGAGCTGGATCGGCTACCGGCTGCTCGGCACGAACCGGGAGCCGACGCCCGAGGCCGGCGTGAGGCCGGTGTCGTTCAACATGTGGCGCTTCCGCGGCGTGCCGGAGCGGGACGACGAGTACGAGACGCCCGACGCGCCCGGGACGCTGCTGCCGGGCAAGTACCAGGTCATGGCCAACGGCAACTTCGACGTCGGCGAGACCCAGGAGAACAACTTCGCCGCCCAGTCCAACTGGGTCTCGATGATGTCGATCGGGCCGTTCCGTTCGTGGGCGCCCGGCGACACGCTGTCGATCACCTTCGCGATCGTCGCGGCGCCGGATTCCCTGGGTTTGCTCTCGAACAGCAAGGTCGCGCAGGTGGCCTACAACGCGGGATTCTCGATCCCGACGGGCCCCCCCTCGCCGCGGCTGGAGCTGGCCACCGACAACAACTCGGTGATCCTGAGCTGGGCGCCGGGCGACTCGCTCGACGGCGACGGCCAGCCGCTGCCCGTGGACGCGGCCGCCCGCTCGCCGGAGCACCACATCAGCTCGATCACGGGGCGCGGCGACTTCCAGGGTTACCGCATCTACCGGTTCCAGGGCCCCACGTTCTCGCGCGACCCGTTCAGCGAGGCCACGCTCGTGGCCCAGTACGACCGCATCGACGGCGTCGGTTTCGATACGGGCCTGCCGCCGCTGGACGAGTCGGGGCGGCGCCTGTTCGTCGACACGGGCCTGCTCGACGGCTTCCCGTACTGGTACGCGGTGACCTGCTTCAGCGCCCCCGACCTCGAGGACGGGCTGCCGGAGTTCGAGAGCGGCTTCAACGAGAACTCGAGCCTGGTGTACCCCGGGCCGGCGGCTGCGACGGGCAACTCGGGCGTGGGCGTGTACCCGAACCCGTACCGCGCGGCCTCGATGTTCGACTCGCGCACCAACGCGGGCGTCGACGAGGTCGGACGCAAGCTCTGGTTCACCGGGCTGCCGGCCCGCTGCCGCATCCAGGTCTTCACCCTCTCCGGCGACCTGGTCAAGACCCTTGAGCACGACGACCCGAACTCGGGCCAGGAGGCGTGGGACCTGATCAGCGAGCCCGTGCGCGCGATCGCCACCGGCCTCTACATCTACGTCGTCACCGACCACGCCACCGGCGAGGTCCAGCGCGGGAAGCTGGTGATCATCAAATGAGGACGCTGAGCGCCAACCGGCGCCTGCCGTCGCGCCGCTGCCCGGTCGTCCCGGGACTGGCTGCCGCCGCTGCCCTGGCAGCGGCGGTGATCGCCGGCTGCGCGGCCAACGAGCCGTTCGACCCGTCGTCGGTGCCGAACACGGCGCCCACGGCGCGCGTCTTCGTCGGGCCGGTGACTCCCGGTGGCGAGCTGAACCCGACCAGCTACTACCGGCGCACGTTCCGCTGGAGCGGCACCGACGTCGACGGCTGGGTCCGGGAGTTCTACGTGTCGGTGCGCACGCAGGCCGACGTGCCGGCGGCCTGGGACACCACCACGCGGACCGACACGACCATGACCTTCTCGCCGGACGCCCAGGGCCGGGCCTCGGCCACGCTGCTGGTGGCCTGTCGCGATGACCGCGGCGCCGTCAGCGACACCGTCGTGCAGACCATCCCGCTGCGCAACTTCCCGCCGGTCGTGAACTTCCAGAGCGACTTCGACCCGCTGCGGAACCTGCAGCGCGAGTTCCGCGACGTGAACGGGAACGTGACCCAGAACCCCTCGGCGGCGGTGGATACGGTCTACTTCAACTGGGGCCCGATGAACTTCCGCCTCTTCGCCATCGACCTCGATGGCGCCGAGACGATGGACGATTTCTACCGCTACACCTTCGCCGACGGCGACGGGCTGGAGACCCGCGACCACGACGATCCCGCCGCCGACCCGAACGCGGGCTGGGTGCGCGTCCCCTTCAATTCCAGCGCGGAGATCAAGCAGTTCGAGATCAGCGTCGAGGACCTGCCTCCCGGCGAGCGCACGCTGCGCGTGTCGCTGCGGGACCAGGCGCAGTCCGACGCGGGGTTCCGCTACACCTGGCAGGTGCGGGCGCCCGCGGGCCCGGTGCTGTTCATCTCCGAGGGACTCAGCGTGGCCCAGCGGACGTACCACGAGAACCTGCTTACCGCGCGCTACGGCGCCGGGAACTGGGACCGGTACAACTTCTGGATCACGAACGCGCCCGACACGCCGACGCTCCTGCTGCAGACCTTCCGCCGCTTCGAGGCGGTGTTCTGGGTCGATGGCGGCGCGGGAGGGTCGAACCTGGCGCGGCATTCCGGCCTCAACGGCGTCATCCACCAGTACCTCTGGCCCGTCGACGGCTCGGATCCGGGTGGGATGCTCCACGTCTCCAAGGGCCTGGTGGGACAGACGAACGGGCTGACGACGGCGTTCCTGCGGGCGGTGCTCGGCCTCAGCCAGAGCGTGGCGAACAACCGCGCCCTGAACATCCCGGCGGGCAAGTACGCCCTCCCCGACGGCGGCGTGGTGCCCTCGCTGCGCGCCGCCCAGACGACGACGGCCACCGGCGTCGGCCTCACGCAGCTGGCCGGCTACGACAACGAGCCGCTCTACCGCCTGGAAGCCTGCGACTGCTACTACCCCGGGACGACGGTGTACACCCCGATCGTCGGGATCCGCGTGCCCTCGCGGGCGACGACGGCGCACGCGAGATACGTCGGGCTGAGCCTGCGCCTGGACGTCTTCGACGCGGCCGACGTCAACGCCGCCATCGGCGCGATCCTCGATACCGAGCTGGGGGTGGTCGCGCCATGATGCGCCTCCTCCACTGCGCGCTGGTGGCGCTGGCGCTGCTCTGCGCCCTGGCCGGCGGGGCCGCAGCCCAGACGGGCGCCGCCACGACGGGCGGGACCGCCTCGGGGGTCGTCGACCCGCTCGCGCCCTGCACCATCAAGGGCCGCATCTTCGACGCCGAGACAGGCGAGACGATGCCCTACACCAACGTGTTCATCGCGGGCACGAATTCCGGCACGATGGCCTTCACGGACGGCTTCTACATCCTGCGCGGGTTGCGCGCCGGCACGTACACGGTCAAGGCCTCCTACATCTCCTACGCCATCGGCACGAAGACGGTGACGCTCTCGCCGGGCGAGGTGGTGAACCTCGACTTCCACCTCGAGGTGCAGGCCATCCTGGCCGAGGCGCTGGAGATCGCCGCCGAGCGCCAGTTGATCGAGGTCGACCGCACCGGCAGCAGCCACTTCCTGAGCGCCCAGCAGCTGTCGGCGATGCCGCTCGAGCAGATGGTGGACATGATCGCCCTCCAGCCCGGCGTGACGATGCAGGACAACCAGATCCACATCCGCGGCGGCCGCGCGGACGACACGAGCTTCATCGTGGACGGCATGTCCGTCAACGACCCGCTGGGCGGTGGCGGCTACGGCTACCAGATGGATCCAGCCATCATCAACGAGATCGAGGTGCTGACCGGCGGCTTCAACGCCGAGCACGGGCAGGCGGTCAGCGGCGTCGTCAACGTCTCGACCAAGGAAGGGAACGACTACCTCGAGGCGCGCGTCAGCTTCAAGCGCGACTACCTGTTCAGCCCCGTCCCGAAGGGCGACTACCTCGACTGGCGCAAGTACACGGACTTCACGGAGCCGCAGAATATCGACATCGTGAAGGCCTCCCTGTCCGGGCCGGACCCGCTGGCGGCGGGGCTGCGGCGGCTGGGCCTGCGGCTGCCCGGCAAGCAGTACCTCCTGGCCAGCGGCTCGCTCGAGACCAAGGACGGGCACCTGCCGATGTTCAGCCTGCAGGACCGCCTGTCGTCGCCCATGTACGACGAGCGTTTCTGGACGCCGCGCGCCGACAACAACTGGAACGGCATGCTGAAGTGGACCTGGATCCTGGACCAGGATCGCAAGTTCAACCTCAACGTGAGCCGCAACATCGGCATCAGCCAGGGCTTCGACCTGGGCGGCGAGGGCTTCCCGTTCACGTTCATGGACCGACTGGACGAGTACCTGGTCTTCACCAACGAGAACATCCTGACCCAGGCCTACTACCGACAGGTGCTGGGCGAGAAGTCCTGGTTCGAGGTGGCGCTCGGTCGCAGCTTCACGCGGCAGCACTCGAACGTGAACGGCAACGACGACTTCACGACCTACGAGCCCTTCCGGCGGCTGGACTTCGGCAGCACCGGCAGCGCCGACCGCTGGCACGATCACTACGCCGAGTCGTACACGCTCAAGGGCGCCTACACCTTCATGGGTGGTGGCCACAACGAGTTCAAGACGGGCATGGACCTCTCGTTCACGGAGATCCAGCTGGTGGACCTGGCCTACGGCCTGGCCTCGCCGACGCCCGGCCGCCTCGGCATCCGACAGGACATCTTCACGTCGCACCCGGTCACCGGCTCGGCCTACTTCCAGGACAAGCTCGACTACCGCGGCCTGATCCTGAATGCCGGCCTGCGCGCGGATTACTGGGCGCCGGGACGCGAGGTCGAGGCCGTGATGGCCGACCCCGGCCAGTACCTGTTCATCACGGAGGACATGGCTGCCGAGTTCGACGCCAGCACCTACCGCGCCTTCGGCCGCGCCTGGAAGGCTCGGCTGTCGCCGCGCCTGGGCCTGAGCTTCAAGGTGACCGAGCGGGACAAGTTCTTCTTCAACTACGGCCACTTCAGCCAGTGGCCGCGTTTCCTCTACGTGTACCCGCAGCTGACGGCCAACACGGCGGCGGACGTCCAGCTGCTGGGCAACCCCAACCTGGACCCGAAGATCACCGTCGAGTACGAGACCGGCATCCAGCACGAGTTCGGCGGGCTCTGGAGCGCGGGCGTCACCTTCTTCAATCGCGACATCTTCGGCTACGCCAAGAGCGTGACGATGGCGCCGGTGCAGATCACGCCCGAGATGACCTCCGATCCCAACGACACCGAGCCGCGCACGATCAACCCGGTGCGCTACTTCAACGGCGACTCGGCCCGCAGCCTGGGCGTGGAGCTGTCGATCGTCAAGCGGACCACGCGGTGGCTCAGCGGCTCGGCGAGCCTCGAGCTGCAGCGCACTACCGGTACCAACAGCACCGCCGACCGCGCCTACCTGCAGGCCCTGTTCGGCGAGGAATACGACGACACGGCGAACCTGGCCGCGCTCACGCGTTCGCCGCTGCTCTGGGACAAGCCCTGGGCATTCAGCGTCAACGCGGATTTCGCCGTGGACCAGAAGGATCGACCGGTCGTGCTCGGCTGGCAGCTGCCGCCCGACTGGAGCCTGAACCTGCTGTTCCAGGCCGAGTCGGGCCAGCGCTACACGCAGACCTACTACCTGGGGCCGCGCGAATACCAGGACGGCGTCGAGTACGGCGCTCTCGGTCCCACGAAGTCGCAGTTCAACCTGCGGTTCAACAAGTTCTGGCGCTTCGGCAAGCGCGAGCGCCTGACGTTGTCGCTGGAGGCGCGGAACCTGTTCAACCACCGCAACTACCGGCGCGTGAACCCGTTCACCGGCGAGGGCTACCAGCTGGGCGACGTCAACCCGCGTTGGACCGAGAACCCGGCGCCGGCCAGCAACCCGGACTACGTGTACTCGACCGATAGCGAGGACTACGCCCGCAACGTGGTCGACCCGAGCTACATTGAGGATCCGCTGACGATCCTGTGGGGGGTGAGCTACTCGTGGTAGCCTCCAACCTGAGGAACCTGGCGGCGGCGGTGGCCGTGGTGGCCGGCCTGGCCGGCCCGGCCGGCGCCAGCGACCTGATCCGCCTGTTCGGGGACGAGAACGCCGGGACCTCCAGCGCGCAGTTCCTCCGCGTCCCCGTCGGCGCGCGCGCCGTGGCCCTGGGCCAGGCCTACTCGGCCCTGGCCACCGACGGCGCGGCCATCTTCTGGAACCCGGCGGGCCTCATGCGCACGCCGGGTCGCCAGAACTGGTTCGCCAGCCATGTCGCCTGGGCCGCCGACATCGACCTCGACTATGCCGCCTACCACCGGCGCGGCCAGAATTTCGCGCACGGGCTGATGTTCGGGGCGCTGCGCTCGGGCGACATCCTGCGCACGGACGAGCTGCACCAGGAGGGCACCGGCCAGTACTTCAACGCGAACCAGTTCTTCGTCGGCGGCAGCGTGGCGCGGGCGATGACCGACCGCTTCTCGATCGGGATGACGGTCAAGTTCTTCCAGGAGAACCTCGACCAGTTCCAGACCCGTGCCCTGCTGGCGGACATGGGAATCCTCTACTACGTGGGCGCCGGCGACCTGCGCATCGGCTTCTCCGTGCGCAATTTCGGCAGCGACGTGAAGCCCGGCGGCACGCCGCCGCCGGCCCCGGACGGCTACGTCGCCACGCAGGAATTCCAGAGCTTCCCGGCGCCGACCGTCGGCGCGTTCGGCGTGGCCAGGACCTGGGAGCTCTCGCCGAAGGTCACGATGCTGACGACGGCCGACTTCAACCATCCGTCGGACTACTCGGAGAGCTTCCGCATGGGCGGCGAGCTGGGGCTGCGCCAGCAGTTCTTCCTGCGCGCGGGCTACGAGACGAACCGCGACGAGGGCGGATTCGCGGCCGGCTTCGGGCTCCAGGCCGAGCGGCACCAGCTGCGCATCCGCGTGGACTACGCCTACGGCGACATGGGTTCGTTCGGCGACGTGCACCATTTCTCGGTCGACCTGTCGCCGCTCTGGCGGCGCCCGGCCGCCACCGCCCCGCAGGAGGTGCGGCGTTGAAGTCCGTTGACCCGAGGCGAATCGCGACGGCCATGCTGGCCGCGTGCCTGCTCGCGGCGGCCGCCGGCTGCGGCGAGAAGATCGCCATCCCGCAGCCGCAAGGCCTGTTCTCGCTGACGCCCTACGTGGTCGAGGCCACCTACGAGGCCCCGCTGGCGCGGCAGCTGATCCAGTCGAACGGCTTCGTGTTCACGGTCGAGGCCGGCGCGGTCCGCAAGTTGAACCAGGAGTTCGGCGAGGTCGCCGCGGCCACCGGCCTGGTCGACGCGACGGCGCTGTGCGTGGGCCCCAACCGCGAGGTCATCTTCGCCTGGGACCAGGGCACGCGGCGACTTCACTGGTACGCGGCCACGGACCTGGCCGAGCTGGGCCAGGCGGAGCTGCCGGATGTCCGTTCCGTGCGCGCCATGGGTGCCAACGAGCGCGGCATCGAGCTGGTGCCGGGGGCGCGGTCGTTCATCTACCTGGCGGATCCAGACTCGACGGTGGTCCATCGCTACGCCTTCGACGACCTGAACGGGCCCAGCCCGCACGGCATCCTGACCTGGGCCGAAGGCGAGGGCGCGCGCTCCGTCCACGAGGCGGCCGGCATGATCACCGACAGCGAAGGCATGTTCCTGGTCTGCGACACGGACCCGGCGCGCAACTGGGTCATCCGCTTCGACGCCGCGCCCGACCTGGACGACACCACGCCGGCGGTCGGCGACGACGACCCGCTGCGCGGCCTGGCGCGCGAGTTCGAGGTCACCTGCGAGCCGCCCGCGATGACGGACTACGTCCTCGGTTACGCCGCCGCCTGCGCCTCGGATACGCTGTGGGTGGGGCGCCCCGGCTCGGAGCGGGGCGAATTCGACCGGCCCCGATCGGTCGATGTGGATGGAAGCGGTCGCATCTTCGTGGCGGACACCGGCAACGACCGTGTCCAGGTCTTCGATGCCGGCGGCTACTACGCGCTCCAGTTCGGCACCCCGGCGTCGTGCCCGTCACCGGCCTCGATCGCGGTGATCGACGTCCGCGTCGACTTCGGGGCCTCGGGGGTGCACTACGGCGCCTTCGTCTTCGCGCTGCTGCCGGACTCGGGACAGGTCAGGAAGTTCATTTCCAGCCAGCACTACATCCATATCCACCGGGCCGTACCACCCCAGGACTGAGCCGCGAATTTCGGTCAAGTCGTTCCGGTATCTGCCGATCTCCCCGGCATAAGGGCGATTCCTTATGCCCGTGTCCGCCAAGCCGCGGATCGTTGACCTGGGGGAGGCTGTTGGCTCATGGCATTGAGGGAAAAAGTCATCCTGTCTGTCGTCGCCTGCCTGGTGGTGGTCCTGGGCCTGTCGACGGTCTGGAGCGCGCTGGCGGTCAACCGCATGGCGGAGCAGCAGGCGGCCGAGGCGGCCGACCTGACGGCCGAGAGCATCACGGCGGCCATGTCCGTCTTCGGCGAGACGGGCGACATGAACGGCCTGCAGATGTACCTGGCCAACGTGGCGAAGCTGCCCGAGCTCGCCGACGTCCACGCCGTGCGGGCGCCCAAGGTGGTCGAGGAGTTCGGGGCCCGGTCCGGGGCCGACCCGGTCGATGATGTCGACCGGGACGTGCTCGCCACGGGTGAGGAGCGCGTGGTCGTCGACCACGAGACGCACACCTGGCGCACGGTGACGCCGGTCAAGGCCGTGGCCAGCTGCCTCAGCTGCCACGAAGCGAACGCCGAGGGCGACGTGATGGGCGTGGCCAGCGTCACGCTCGACACCCGCGCGGCGGACGCGGCCCATGCCCGCGCGACCTGGGGTACCGTGGGCTCGGCGCTGGTGACGCTGTTCGTCGTGGCCGTGGCCCTGGCGCTGCTCATCAATCGCCTGGTCATCGCGCCGGTGCGCTCGGCGGCGGGTCGGCTGCTCGAGGGCGTCTCGGACCTGACCGGTGCGGCGGCGGACCTCAGCGACACCAGCGGGCAGATGGTCGACGGGGCGAACAACCAGGCGGCCAGCCTGGAGGAGACTTCGGCCTCGCTGGAGACCATGGCGGCCCAGACGCGCGCCAACGCGGCCAGCGCCGAACAGGCGCAGGCTGTGGCCCGCGAGGCGCTGGAGCACGCGAAGCACAGCGGCGAGGCGATGCGGGGGATGCTCGGCGCCATCGGCGAGATCAAGTCCTCCAGCGACCGCACCGCCCAGATCCTCAAGACCATTGACGAGATCGCCTTCCAGACGAACCTGCTGGCCCTCAACGCCGCGGTCGAGGCCGCGCGCGCCGGGGACGCGGGCCGCGGCTTCGCCGTGGTGGCCGAGGAGGTGCGCAACCTGGCGCAGCGGAGCGCCCGGGCCGCGCAGGAGACGTCGGCCCTGATCGAGGCCTCCCGGCGCAGCGCCGACCACGGCGTGGCGGCGTCGCAGCAGGTGGAGGGCATCCTCGAGGAGATCACCCGCAACGTCGACCAGACCGTCGACCTGATGGCCCGCGTGGTCACGGCCAGCGAGGAGCAGGCCGACGGCATCGGCCAGATCCGCGAGGCGGTCGGGCAGATCGACCAGGTCAGCCAGCGCAACGCCCAGATCGCCGGCCAGAGCGAGACCGCGAGCGAGAACCTGCACCGGCTGGGCGAGGGCCTGGAGGCCGTCTCGACGCACCTGACGCGGATGGTCGGGCGCTGACGCGGACGGCCCGCCCGGCGCGGGCCGTTTGGCGCTGGCACCGCGCCCCGCGAAGCGGTACAATTCCGGCAAACCCGACGGCGGCCCGGGAGCGGCGAACGCTCTCCCGGGTCGCTTGCTAACCCGGGCGGCCGTCCCGCGCCGGGTCGTCGCGCACCCCGGCGCCGGTCCCGACCGTCGCGCGGGCCGCCTGCCGGAAGGCCCACCGTGGATCTCAGGTCCCTCAAGCGGCAGTTCCCGAAGAAGGACCAGCCGGCAACGCCGTTCTACCTGTCGATCGCCGGCAACATCGGCGTCGGCAAGAGCATGGTGACCACCATGCTCGGCGAGGTCTTCGGCTGGCGCATGTTCTTCGAGCCGGTCATCAACAACCCCTACCTCGAGGACTACTACCGCGACATGCAGCGGTGGAGCTTCCACCTGCAGGTGTACTTCCTCAGCAAGCGCTTCGAGGTGCAGCGCCAGATCCTCGCTCAGCCGGGGTCGGCGGTGCAGGACCGCACCATCTACGAGGACGTCGAGATCTTCGCGCCGACGCTCTACCGGCGCGGCTGCATGGATGACCGCGACTACGAGAACTACCGCGAGATCTTCCGCAACATGACCGCCTTCCTGCATCCGCCGGACCTGATCCTGTACCTGCAGTGCCGCCCCGAGACGGCGCTCGACCGTATCCGCCAGCGTGGCCGCAGCTGTGAATCGGAGATCCCGCTCGACTTCCTGCGGGATCTCGACGCTGCCTACCTGGATTGGATCGAGCGTGCGCCGGCCCTGTGCCCGGTACGCACGCTCGACACCGAGAAGGTCAACCTGAGGGACGACGCGGCGGCCCAGTCCGAGCTGCTGGGGATCATCCGTGAATTCCACCTCGAGAAGCACGAGCGGGCGTCCACCTGACCGCCCGCGCCGCGGAGGCTGCCTTGAAACTGGGTGAATACAGGCCGAGCGACCTGTTGCGCGGCCGCGCCATCGGCGACGACGTGCTGCGGCTGCTGCCGAAGACGGACCTGCACTGCCACCTGGACGGCTCGCTGCGCCTGTCCACGTTCATGGAGCTCGGCCGCGCCCGCGGCCTGTCGATGCCGGACGACCCGGAGCAGGTGAGGGCGCTTTACTTCCCGCCCGACCGCCAGGCCGTCACGCACGAGTTCCTCCGGCACTTCGACCACACCACGGCCGTGCTGCAGGACGAGGAGTCGCTGCGGCGCGTGGCCCGGGAGCTGGCGGAGGACTTCGCGGCCGAGTCGGTCTGGTGCCTGGAGGTCCGCTTCTGCCCCCTGCTGCACCTGCGCGAGGGCCTGGACGGCGACCGCGCGGTGGCGGCGGTGAGGCGCGGGCTGGACGAGGCGCAGGAGCGCACCGGCATCACCGCCAACATCATCGTGACGGGGCTGCGGCAGATCGATCCCGCGCACTCGCTGGAGATGGCGCGCCTGGCGGTGGCCTGGAAGGGGCGCGGTGTGGTCGCCTTCGACCTGGCCGGCGACGAGTCGGACAACCCGCCCAAGCGCCACGCCGAGTCGTTCTACCACGTGATGAACAACAACCAGAACGTCACCATCCACGCCGGGGAAGGCTTCGGCGCCGCGTCGATCCACCAGGCCCTCCACCGCTGCGGGGCCAACCGCATCGGACACGGCACGCGCCTGGAGGAGGACCCGGACCTGCTGGCCTACGTGGCCAATAATCGCGTGCCGCTGGAAGTGTGCCTCTCCAGCAACCTGCAGAGCTGCATCGTGGACGACCTCTCGCACCACCCGTTCCGGCACTACCTGCAGAAGGGCCTCCGTGTCTGCCTGAACACCGACAACACGCTGTTCGCGCGCACCTCGCCGGTGCACGAGTTGCGCCTGGCCGTGGACACGTTCGACCTGACGCTGCTGGAGACGGAGAACCTCCTGATCAACGGCTTCAAGAGCGCATTCCTGCCCGAGCGGAGCAAGCGCGAGATGGTCGTGGCGGCGCTGGCGCGCTTCGCGGCGCTGCGCGACGAACTGGACCTGGACCGCCGCCCGCGCGGCAACTGACCGCACGGCGTCACGGCGGCGCGGCGAGCGGCCGCGCGGGCCGGGCGTCGGCACCGCCCACGGCGCGCCCTGCGCGCACAAGGAGGATCCGCATGCGCCGCTATCTCGTCGCCGGGAACTGGAAGATGAACCTGGGGCCTGCTGCCGGGAAGTCGCTCGCGGCCGACGTGGCCGCCCGGCTCAAGGGCCGGACCCTGCGCGGCGACGTCCTGGTCTGCCCGCCGTTCGTGACCATCCCCGCCGTCGCTGCCGTCGCCGACGGCAACCCGCTGCTCCTGGGCGCGCAGAACTGCGGCGACCAGGACGGCGGCGCCTTCACCGGCGAGGTGGCCCCGTCGATGCTGAAGGAGGCGGGCGTCTCCTACGTGATCATCGGCCACAGCGAGCGGCGCCAGTACCAGCGCGAGGACGACGAGCTGCTGGCGCGGAAGGTCAACCTGTTGCACGCCGTCGGCCTCAAGGCGATCTTCTGCTACGGCGAGCTGCTGGCCGAGCGCAAGGCGGGCCGTGAGCGCGAGGTCGTGCGCGCGCAGCTGGAGGGCGTGCTGCCGCGCCTGCAGTACGCGGACCCCTACAACACCGTCCTGGCCTACGAGCCGGTGTGGGCGATCGGCACGGGCGAGACCGCCACGCCCGAGCAGGCGCAGGAGATGCACGCGTGGTCGCGCGAGGTCGTCGGCCGCCTGCTGGGCGAGGGGCCGGCGGCGAACCTGCGCATCCTCTACGGCGGCAGCTGCAAGGCGTCCAACGCCCATGAACTGTTCAGCCGGCCCGACGTGGACGGCGGCCTGATCGGCGGCGCCAGCCTCAAGGCCGACGACTTCGTGGGCATCGTCGAGGGCGCCGAGGCCGCCCTCGGCTGAGATTCGGCGGCGCGGCCCGCGCGACCCGCCGCCGCCCCCCCCACGCAAACCCCCCCCCGCCGCACACCAAACGCACGCTCGCCCGGCTGAACCAGCGCGAGAGGACC
>JAYRFB010000041.1:0-4907 GCA_041908585.1 Candidatus Krumholzibacteriia bacterium | reverse complement strand
TTCGCCCGGGTCTCGACCACGGTCTGCAGGTCATTGGCGCAGCCGGGAGCGGTCGTGGCGAGGAGCAGCGCCCCCAGGGCAGCGGCCAGGCGGGTGCTCGCATTCTTCGGATGTTCCATACCCGGGGGATCGGTCCGGGCCAGGGCGAACTTGATGCCGATCTTGCCCGTACCGTCCGGTCCGGGGCGTGCCTGTCCCGCTCAAAGCAGGCCGATGGTCCGCCTTTCCTCCTGGATCAGGATCTCCACGCACCGCTTAAGCGTCGGATCATTGTAGCCGAGAACTTCCTGCATGCTCCGCGGATGCAGCATCGCGGGAATGACCTGTCTCAGCGCATGCAGACGCTCATCGGCGGGCATCTGGTCCCAATGCCGTGAATCGATCACCGCCAGCAGGCTCGAGACCATCGGGACGCACTCGTAGCACCGGCGATCGATCAGCAGATGGGCCAGCGTCACAAGTGCCGGGACGGCTCGCTCGCGGAACTCCAAGTCAACTCCCCGCTGCGGAGGCGTGGGCCGGCAATGACCGATTAGCCACCCGAGTATCTCCCTCTCGAACGCGCGAAGTCAACTGCTCTGCAGGGCCGTCGGTCCAGGCCGTTCAGATGGCCGGACCGGGGTCGTCCGAGGGCTGCTCCCGTTCGACGACGATCACGCAATCGGTGACCAGGGCGGCCAGCGCCCCCAGCGCGGCGAGCACCGGCGCGATCACCGCCGCCACCACGCCGAGGGTGAGCGGGATCTCGAGCAGCGTCTTGCCTTCGTCGCTCTTGATGGTGATGCGGCGCACGTTGCCTGCGGCGATGATCTCCTTGACCTTTGCCACCAGCTTGTCGCCGGAGATCGCGAATTCCTCGGTGTGGCTCATGCAGGACCTCCCGCTCAGGTGTGCGGCCCCTACCCGGGGATGACAAGGACTATTCGGTGGAACGTCGCCGAGGTACCCACGAACTCGCGAAACTCGCGCCGGCGCAAGTCGGCGCCCGGTCGATCCGGACGCGGCACGGCATCGCTCCCCCGCCGCGTGGCGCTCGCTGTCACCGCACTGGCCCGGATCTGGTCCGTGGGGCTTCGCGCGAGCGGAGGACGTGCTACAATCGGTCACCGATTCCTGGATCCTCCGGAGGCAAGGCCTTGCGACTAGCTGCCGTATCGCTGCTTATTCTCACCCTGATCGCATCGGCCTCCCTTGCCGGCGTCGCGCCCGGTTCGCTGCTCATCTACTACGGGTGGCCGTCGGGGATCAACGGCACCTTCGCCGTCACCGCGGCCGCGGCCGAGTTCGCAGCCTACGACGACGTCGTGTTGGGGGACGGGCTCGAGCTGGCCACGCACCCCGACCACGCCAACACCGTGGCGATCATCGCCCAGGTGCACGCCACGGCAACGACGCGCGTGTTCGGTTACATCGACCTGGGCGTCAGCACGCAGAACTTCACGCTGGCGGAGATCGGGCTCCGTGTCGACGCCTGGCAGGCCACGGGAGCGGACGGCGTCTTCTTCGACGACTTCGGCTACGACTTCCAGGTGACGCGCGCCCGCCAGAACGCGGCGGTCGCGCTCGCTCATGCGCGAGGGCTGCCCGTGGTGGCGAACGGCTGGAACCCCGACGACGTGTTCGGCGCGGCGATCGACCCCGTCGCCAATCCCGACGGCGCGCCCACGGCGCTGGGCGCAGGCGACTTCTACCTCAGCGAGAGCTTCCAGGTCGCCATCGGGGAGTACCAGGACGAGGCGGCCTGGTTCGCCAAGGCCGAGGCGGTGGCCGCCTACCGGGCGCAACTCGGCTTCGACGTGCTGGCGGTCACGACGAACGACGCCGCCAACGCGTACGATGCGGCGAAGTTCGCCTACGCGTGGTACAGCGCGCTGCTGTGCGGCTACGCGTCGGTCGGGTGGGGCGAGCATCTCTTCGCCGCGACCACCGGCGTCGCGCCGTACCGGGAGCGGCCGGCCGCGGCTCCGGGGTCGGGCTTCCTCTCGGGCATCTTCGCGGAGAGCCCGGTGTACCGCCGCGCCACGGATCAGGGCTGGGTCATCATCGACGCGGCAAGCCACAGCGGTGACTTCACGCCCGGCGCGGCGGCGGCAGATGAGGCGCCGGGATGGGATGTGCAGCTTGGCGCGGCGCCGAATCCGTTCAACCCGCGCACGTCCATCTCGTTCCGGTTGCCGGGCCCCTCGATCGTGCGGTTCGAGGTCTTCACGCTCGCCGGACGTCGCGTGGCGACCCTTGTCGAGGGCGTGCCGTACGCGGCCGGTGCGCACACACTGTCCCTGGATGGCGAGGGCTTGCCGAGCGGCGTCTATCTGGGACGATTGGCCACCGACGCCGGTATGGCGACCTGCCGTCTCACGCTCGTCCGTTAGGGAGGCAGGCGAACGCCAGAGGGACGTCAAGGCCACCGGCGTGCGCACTCCCTTCCGGGAGCCGGCCGAGGGCGGATCGAGGCGGGGCCACCCTGCGGCCGGGCGCGCGACCTGGTCACTGATGGCCACCTGCTTCGGCAGCAGGACGCGGAGCCGCTTCCCGGCCACTTCGAGGATCGCCGGCACGCCGCCCGGCAACCCCGTGGCCGGCCCTGCGTAGAAGATCCTCTGTTCCCCTCCCCACGCCGGCCCCGGAGAATGCCATGTCCCAGCGCCACGACTCATCCCGCGCGCGGCCCCTGCGCCGCGCCCGCCGCCTGCTCCGGCCGGCCGGGTGCCTGCTCCTTGCCCTGACCGCCGCCCTACCGGCGGGCGCCCAATCGACCTTCCATGGCGACGTCGCGCGCACCGGCGTCTACCCCGCCGCCGGACCCGTGCCGGCCGGCGAGCTGAAGTGGTCGTTCGTCGCCGGCGGCGCCATCGTCGGCAGCCCGGCGGTCGTGGACGGCGTGGTCTACTTCGGCGCGCTCGACGGTCACCTGCACGCGGTGGACGCCGCCAGCGGCGCCGAGAAGTGGAAGTTCAAGTCGCGGATGCCCATCGCCTGCACGCCGGCGGTCGTGGCCGGCACGGTCTACTTCACCTCGTCGGCCGGGTCGCTGGCCGCGCTCGATGCGGCGACCGGGGCGCCGAAGTGGGTCTGCGGGATCGAGGCCGAGCGACGCTTCGAGGCGCGCAACCTGCACGGCTACCCCCCCGCCACCCAGACCATGCCGGACGCCTGGGACGTCTTCACCTCCTCGCCGGCGGTCAGCGACGGCCTGGTGTTCTTCGGGGCCGGCGACGGCGGCATCTACGCGGTGGACGCGGCGAACGGCGTGCTGCAGTGGTCGTTCCGCACCGGCAACGTGGTGCACGCCTCGCCGGCGGTCGCCGACGGCCTGGTCTACGTCGGCAGCTGGGACAGCCGGCTCTATGCGCTGGAGGCGCGCACCGGAACGGTGCGCTGGACCTTCCAGGCCGGGCTCGACCCGGGGATACACAACCAGGAGGGCTTCCAGTCCTCGTGCGCGGTTGCCGACGGTGTGGTCTACGTCGGCTGCCGCGACGCGCATGTCTACGCCCTGGACGCGGCCACCGGCCGGCGCCTGTGGGACTATTCGACGGGCAAGTCGTGGGTCATCGGCACGCCGGCCCTGCGCGACGGCGTCGTCTACGCCGGCACCTCCGACAGCGCGCGCTTCTTCGCGCTCGACGCCGGGTCCGGCCGCCTGCTGTTCAACGTCGACACCAGGGCCTACGTCTTCTCGTCGGCGGCGCTGTGCGGCCCGCGCGCCTACGTCGGCTGCCACAACGGCACGCTCTACGCCTTTGACGCGCGCACCGGCGCCCTGGACTGGAGCTTCCGCACCGAAGGCTCGCGTCGCGACCCGCTGAAGCTGCTCGACGCCGACCTGCGCCTGGACCCGGCCGCGTTCCACCCGGTGACCGGCGATTTCGGCGACATGTACATCGACTTCTACCGCTTCACCACGGTCGGCGGGATCATGGCCTCGCCGGCGGTCGTGGACGGCGTGGTCTACGTGGGCAGCCTGGACGGGCGGCTGTACGCGTTGCGCTGAGCGGCGGCGCCGGGGCGCGCTTCTGCACGGAACCGCCGGCGGCGAAGTCGGCACAACCCGGGCGGTGGGCCGGCGCGGACCTCTTGACTACCATGTCGACGGGAATCCGCTTCGCACACCCGTCCCCGAGGCGCGACATGGCTGATCGCAAGCGCCGACATGCCGCCAACGCCGCCGGCAGGTTCTACGTCGACACAACCTGCATCGACTGCGACACCTGTCGCTGGATGGCGCCCGGGACGTTCCACGACATCGGCGACCAGAGCGTCGTGCACCATCAGCCCGCGGATGACCGGGCGCTGCTGGCCGCCGCGCAGGCGCTGCTCGCCTGCCCGACGGCCAGCATCGGCCTGGAGCAGCCCGACGGTGCGCTGATCAAGCGCGCACAGGCGAGCTTCCCGATCCACGTGTCCGATGATGTCTTCTTCTGCGGATATACCAGCGCACACAGCTTCGGGGCCGCGTCCTACCTGATCAGGCGGCCGGACGGCAACGTGCTGGTGGACTCGCCGCGCTTCGCCGCGCCGCTGGTGAAGCGGCTGGAGGAGCTCGGGGGCGTGAAGTGGCTGGTGCTGTCGCACCAGGACGACGTCGCCGACCACGCGCTCTTTGCCCGACGATTCGGCTGCCGCCGCGTCATGCACGTCGACGACATCGGCGCCTCGACGCAGGAGGTCGAGATGCAGGTCGCGGGTCCTGAGCCCGTGGAGATTGCGCCGGACCTGCTGTTCATCCCCACGCCCGGCCACACGCGGGGCAGCGCCTGCCTGCTTCACGACCGGTTCCTGTTCACGGGCGACCACCTGGCATACTCTCCCGACCGCGGGCACCTGTATGCGTTTCGCAACGCCATGTGGTACCGCTGGGACGTGCAGGTCGCATCGATGAAGCTCCTGCGCGCGTACGAATTCGA
>JAYRFB010000040.1:0-11198 GCA_041908585.1 Candidatus Krumholzibacteriia bacterium | reverse complement strand
GCCAACAGCCAGCGCTACAACCTGATGGGTGACCCGGCGCTGCGGCTGCCGCACCCGCTCGGCGACCTGACTCTGGCGGCGACGAGCGTCGACACGCTGCGGGCCGGCGCCACCCAGCGCGTGGTCGTCGCCGGACCCGGCAAGGCCCTGCTGGGCGCAGGTGACACGTACCGGCTGCAGGTGCTCGACAGCAGCGTGGCCAAGGCCTACCCGTACGCGGTCATCGGCGGGACGGTCTTCACCCGCACCTGGCTGGAATCGGGCGCGCCGATCTTCGCCGGCCAGGGCACGCTCGGCGACGGCGACCACGCGATCCCGTTCAAGGTGCCGTCGCAGGTCCGGTACGGCGACCTCGGGCGCGTGCGCCTGCTGGTCGAGTCGGCCGACGGCGACCACGTCGCGGCGCAGACCGTGCCCGCGGTGCGCGGCTCGACGGGCGTCGTCGACGACGTGCGCGGCCCGGACATCCGCCTGGCCTTCCCGGACGGACGCTACCGCGTGCGCCCTGGGGACCGGCTGACCGCCACGCTGACCGACACCAGCGGCATCGCCATCCTGGGGACCAGCCCCGGCAACTCGCTGCTGCTGGAACTGGACGACTCGGGCCGGATGGCGGACGTGACAGCCTCGTTCGCCTACGACGCGGACAGCTACACTCGGGGTTCGGTGGTCTTCCCGCTGCCGGCCGACCTGGCCGCCGGGGCGCACAAGGCGGCGCTGCACGCCAGCGACGCGCTCGGCAACGTGGGCTCCGATACCCTGAGCTTCCAGATCGTTCCGGCAAGTGTTGCCGGGATCGAGGACGTCACCCTTTTCCCTAACCCGACGCCGGGTCCGTGCCGACTCCTCTTCGAGCTGAGCGACCCGATGGCGGTGCAGTGGGACATTTATACGACGGCCGGCAACCGGCTGCGCACGCTGCGCGAGGAATTCGCCGAAGCGGGGCCGCGCATCCTGGAATGGGACGGACGCGACCACCGCGGCGACGAGATCGCCAACGGCACCTATCTGTACGTCCTGCGGGGCTCCGGTGCCTCGGAGGACGGGCGCGAGATCACGAAGACGGGCAAGCTGGTCATCATGCGCTGATGGCCGGACCGGGGACGGGGCGTGGGGCTTCGGCGCCGGGACAACCACTGGAGGTAGGACGGACATGAAGAGGACTCTGCTGACGGTCGCCCTGGCGGCGGCCCTGACCATGGGCATCTGCGGCGCGGCCCTGGCCGGCTCCGGCGCGGGCGCCATCAACCTCAGCTTCCCGGTCGGGGCGCGCTACAATGCCCTGGGCGAGGCCGGCACCGCCCTGTCGCAGGACGTCACCGCGCAGTGGTGGAACCCGGGCGGGCTGGGCTTCCTGCCGCAGCGCCCCGAGCCGCACGACCTGCACATCATGCAGTCGAGCCTGGCCGAGGGCCTGGCCGACGACATCGGCCTCTACTGGGGCGGCTACGCCACGCCGATGGGCGACAACGGCGCGATCGGCTTCTCGCTCAACTACCTGGACATGGGCGAGCAGCAGGGCACCGACGAGAGCGGCAACGAGACGGGCATCTTCCGCTCGTACATGTTCGCCTTCGGCGCCACCTACGGCGTGCGCGTCACCCCGAACGTGGGCGTCGGCCTGGGCGTCAAGTACTTCCGCGACAAGCTGGCCGAGGACAACATCATCCAGGACGCGCGCGGCGGCGGCAGCGGCGACAGCTTCGGCGTCGACCTGGGCGTGCTGTGGAAGGTGCCCAGCCTGAAGTCGAACTTCGGCCTGGCGCTGGCGAACCTGGGCCCGGACATCAAGCACGTGGACGCCGACCAGTCGGACCCGATGCCGCGCAAGCTGACCTTCGGCATCGCGCACAGCCTGTACCACAGCGAGTTCATGGGCGTGCTGCTGGTCGCCGACTACCTGGTGCCGCTCTACAAGTGGAAGGACGACGACTACGGCTTCGGCCTGGAGACCTCGCAGGAGGAGTACGGGTTCGGCGCCGAGTGGAACTACCTGCGCTCGCTGTTCGTGCGCTTCGGCTACAAGAGCGCGGCCTACGGCGACATCAAGGATTCCACGTTCGGCTTCGGCGTGGACCTGGACCGCTGGGTCAACCAGCCGATCACGTTCGACTTCGCGAAGGTGCCGCAGGCGGAAGGCCTGCCGAACGTCACGCGGTTGTCGCTGGCCTACCGCTTCTAGGCGGCGCCGGCGGTTGTACGTCCGACCAACCCCCTGAGCGAGGAGAGTGGCGTTGCCGCTCACAGCCGAATCGCGCCGGCCGCGGCCCCTGGGCCGCGGCGCGGCGACCCTGCCGCTGGTCCTGCTGACGATGCTCCTGCTGGGCGGCCCCGCCCTCGCGCAGCCCTACGAGCGACTGCCCGTCCAGAAGCTGGACGAGCGCCGCCTGCTGGACCTGCCGGGCGGCCGGGCGCGCCTTGACGCCGAGCTGCGCCGCCAGGGGGAGTCCGTGCGGCGCTGGCAGGCCGTGCATGAACTGGTCGGGGACAGGCACGTGTCCGCGAAGTCGCAACGCCTGCTCGCCGAGCGGGGGCTGGGGGCGGCCAAGCTGGCCCGCGGCGGCGATCCCGACAAGGTGCTGGAGGGCGTCGATACGCTGCGCGTGCTGCTGGTGCGCATCGCCTTCGACGGCAACCGGTCGCCGGGCCTGACCACCGTGCCGGCCGGCGGCGGCTTCATGCTGGAGCCGCTGGCCGAGCCGGGCCCGCTGGAGGTGGACCCGCCCCCGCACGACAAGCACTACTTCCGCTCGCATCTGCAGGGGCTGGCCGAGTACTACCGCTTCATGTCGGGAGGGCGCCTCCACATCGAGGGGCGCGTCCTGCCCGAGGGCGACGACGACGCCTACCTGGTGGGCGACATCGCCGACTACGGCCCGGGCGCGGGCGGCTTCTGGTCCCTGACCGGGCTCGAGTCGCTGGTGCGCGACATGATCACGGCCGCCGACGAGGGCACGCAGGCGGACGGCTCGGCCAACCTGGCCGACTACGACGACGACGACCCGTTCACCTATGTCATCTTCGTGCACGCGGGCAGCGACTGGCAGAGCGACGTCAACGGCGACTCGCCGAACGACGTGCCCACGTTCTTCGTCAACCTCGGCGAGCCGCAGGCGCTGACCAGCCTCGACAGCGTGGAGGGGACGCCCGGCTCCCTGACGGAATGCTCGGTCATCCCCGAGACCACCAACCAGGACGGCTTCGCCGGCAGCATCGCCGCCGCGTTCTACCACGAGTTCGGGCATGCCCTGGGCCTGGTCGACGTCTACGACACGTACCGCGGCCTGCCGTCTGTCGGCATCTGGGACCTGATGGACTCGGGCACGAACCTGTCGGCGACCTTGGGGACGATCACCGACGAGGGCGACACCGTCTATGTGGCGGCAGGCGGCGTCCTGCCCCCGTCGCTGGCCGCCTGGGACAAGTGGTTCCTCGGCTGGCTCGAGACGAAGGAGATCGACGGCTCGCGCGCCGAGTACCGCCTGCCGGCGGTCGGCGTCCCGCGGTCGGACTACGCCGAGTGGCAGGCGAACGGCTACGGTGCCTTCAGCCTGGACGATCCGCAGGCCTGGCGCGGCGGGCTCTCGCCGCGCGAATGGTTCCTCATCGAGAACCGCTGGGTGCCGGCGCCGACCGAGCCGCTGCCGTACGACGGCTTCGCCTTCGAGCGCGACGACAGCACCGGCGTGATCCTCTACCTGGCGGGGCTGCAGGCGGGCACCGAGGACCAGTGGGAGAACAGCGGCTTCTACGACTACTTCCAGCCGGCGGGCGGCGCGCTGGTCTGGCACGTGAACGCCGACCGCATCGAGGCAGGGCTGGCCGACAACACGATCAACACCGAGGGCCAGGGACTGAAGCTGGTCGAGGCCGACGGCCTGCAGGACATCGGCGTGCTGGACGCCTACGTGCTCGGCTGGTACGGCTCCTGGCGCGATCCTTTCGGCGGCCGCGACCTACAGGGCAACGAGACCGGCTACACGGAACTGCCCGCCGAGGGTTTCCCCAACACGCGCCTGTTCGACCGCTCATGGTCGCACCTGTCGCTGTCGGGCATCGGCCCGCGCGTGGCGCGCACGGCAGCCGTGATGAAGTTCTCGGCCTCGCTGGGCCCGGTGCCGCCGGGACTGCCCTGGGAGGTAGCGGCGCAAGCGGAAGCGGGCGCCCTGCCGGGCGGTGTGCAGGCAGGCCCACGGGCGATCGATGTCGCATCGCTGACGCCCCTGGCCGTCGGGGCGCAGCGGCTGCTGCTGTTCGCGGACGCGCCGGGCGACAACCACGGCGACGTTCCCTTCGACGGCACGCTGTACGCCCTGACCGACGACGGCAGGGAGTACTGGGCGCGCCTGCCGGGACGCGCCGAGGGCGCGGTGGTCGCGCTCGGCGACCGCCTTGCCGGGCCTCCGCTCCTGGTGGGCGGCGAATCCGTCACCGACGTGGTCATGAACCTGCGCGGCGGCGTCATGCGCGCCGATCGCGTGGGCGGCCTGGGCCTGACCGGGCGCTGGGCTTCGACGCTGGCCGATACGCTGCTCGGCGGTCCTCTGCCGGTGGCTGACGGCCAGGGCCTGGTTCGCCTGGCCGCCCTGGCGCCGCCGGATCGCCTGTTCCTGGTGACGGTGGCCGGCGGCTCCGTCGGCGCGTCGCTGCAGCTGGTCGACGGACAGGGCGCCCCGGTCGCCGCGTCCGAGGCGAGGCTCGTGCCCGGCGGCGACGGCGCCGCGGACCGCGTGGCCGTCTTCTCGGGTGCCGGTTGGCACCTGGCCGGCGTCGACGCCGACGGCTGGACGGGGACGACCGCGTGGACGCCGTACCCGCGGGCGGCCAGCGGTCGCGTGCAGTCGGCCGTCGTGCCGGGCGCGGACGGGGCGCTGGTCCACGTGTTCGACGACCTCGGCGCGCTCGGCTCCTGGCGCCTGTCGGGCGGGACGATCGCGGCGCTGCCCGGACGGCCGGCGGTGACCGGCGCGGTGGTCTGCGAGCCCGCGGTGGCCGACGTGGACGGCGACGGCCGCCACGACCTGGTGGTGGCCACGGCCGAGCGGTTGTACGGGCTGCAGGCCGATGGCGTCCCGCTGCGCGGCTGGCCGCGGCGTCTGTCGGAGATCTTCCCGCTGGCGGACACGACGCGTGTCGCCGGTCCGCTCGTGGTCGCCGACGGCACCGCCGACGGCCAGAACGAGGTGTTCTTCAACACCGACGGCGGGCACCTGCTGGCGCTCGGCCCCGACGGCCGGCTCCTGTCGCAGCTGCCCGTGCGCTGGGGCGACCGGCGCGCGGCCGGGCTGGCCATCGGGGACGATCCCGCGGACGGCGGGCGCCTGCTGTGGCTGGTGTCGGGGGGCGGCTACACGGCGCCTCCCTTCGGGCGCACCTGGGTGAACGGTCGCGTGGCCGGCTGGCGGCTCGCTGCAGCCGCCGGCGAGGGCGTGCCCACGACCAGCGAATGGCTCGGCGCTGCCGGCGGCAGCCTGCGGCGCGGCCCGGCCGGGCAGGCTCGCGACCTGGGGCCGGCCACCCCGGCGGCGCAAGACCGCGCCGAGGTCGTGCTGTTCCCCAACCCGGTCAGCAGCGAGGCGGTCAACGCGCGCTTCTGGTCCGATGTCGACGGCCCCGTGCGGCTGGCCGTCTACGACCTGCAGGGCGAGCTGGTCCGCGAGGGCCGGTTCGTGGCGGCGTCCGCGCAGATGAACCAGGTGCGCCTGGAACTGCCCGGCATCGCCAGCGGCATCTACGTGGCAGTCCTTGAATACGGCGGGGCCGACGGACGACGGACCCGCACGCTGACCCTGGCGGTCGAACGCTGAGCACCGCCGAGCCCGGGAGGATGCGATGACTCTCTGCAACCGGAATCACCTGGCCGCAATGGCGGCCCTGCTCCTGGCCTGCGGCGCGGCCACCGCGGCGCTGGCGGCGGGCGGCGCGATGCCCGCGCCCGACGTGGCCGCCGACCGCGCGGCCTGGCTGCTCGACCGCGGGGCGCTGCAGGACCTGCCGCTGACCGGCCTGAGGGCCGTGAGCGACGAGTTCGGCGGCGGCGCGGCCGACGGCGGGTCGCCTTCGGTCGCGATCGAGGGGAGCTCCCATCGCGGCGGCGCCGTGCCCGTCCTGGCCTCGCTCGTGCTCCCGGGGGCCGGCGAGGCGATGCTCGGCCACAAGCGGGGCTACCTGATGATGGCGCTGGACATCCTGGCCTGGACGCAGGTCGCGGCCAAGCACTCGGATGGCGCCGACCTGCGCGACGCCTACTACGCCTACGCCGACGAGCACTACAGCGACGAGCTGCTGCTCGAGGCGTACGTCACCAACAGCACCGACATCGAGCGCGACGGCGTCGGCGCGGCGTACTTCCCGGCGGTCGAGCCGATGGTCGACCTCGACGACCTCGAGAACCTGCCGCTGTACGTGACGGCGGAGGAGGATCGCCGCGAGTACTACGAGAACCTCGGCAAGTGGGATCAGTTCGTGTTCGGCTGGGACGACTTCGTCAACCCGCTCTTCCGCGAGGGTTACACGCCGACGAACGACCCGAAGATCGACCTGGGCCAGCCGTGGGTCTCCGAGCACCGCGAGATCTACCGCCAGATGCGCGACGACTCCAACGACGCCTTCAAGAGCCGCGACCGCTGGCTGTACGTGAACATCGGGCTGCGACTGGTCAGCGTCGTGCAGACGGCCTGGCTGGGCGGGCTGCTCGGCGGCGATGGCAGCCTCGATGGCGGCGACAGCCGGTTGTCGCTCGCCGGCCACGAAGTTCGGCTGATCGCGCAGCCGCACGGCCTGCGGCGCGCCACCCTGGCGGCGGCGGTCTCGTTCTGAGGTACGGCGACGGCATCATCCGGGGCGCGTGCGCGCGCCCACCGAAAGGCAAGGCGGCGATGGCAAGACTGGCGATCGACGGCCGCCGGCGGGCGGCACTGCTGGCGATCCTGGCGTCCTTGGCGATCTCCGGCGTGGCCGTGGCCGGCGACGTCGCAGCCGGCTTCACGTCCGCGGAGTACGCGGTGCTGGGCCATAGCGCCTCGGCCGGCTGGCGTGGCGCGCTGGCCGGCGCCCAGACGTTCCGGCAGCGCGACGGCGGCGGCGGCGCGGTGCCCGACGAGTTCGGCACCGCCAGCCCCCGGCGCGAGGCCGGGGAGAGCGACGCCGGCGGGCCTTCCCATCTCGGGCGCAAGCTCAAGGCCGGCGCGCTGTCGGCGTTGCTGCCCGGCGCGGGGCAGTTCTACAACGGCGACCGCCGACGCGCGTACGTCATGGCCGGCATCGAGGCGGGAATCTGGACCGCCTACTTCGTCTTCGATGCGCAGGGCGACGACCGGATGGAGTCGGCGCGCCAGTGGGCCGGTATCTACGCGGGCGCGGACGGCGAGCACGGCGAGTCCTACTGGCAGGCCGTCGGCCAGTTCGCAGACAGCGATGCCTACAACGACTCGCGCTACCGCGAGGCGCGGGCCCTTCAGGAGCCGGTGTCCGGGCTGGTCGCCGCCGATGACGCCTGGCAATGGGTCAACGACGACCGTCGCTACAGCTACGCCCTGCTGCGCGCGAAGGGCAACTCGGCGTATGACCGCCGCGACTTCATGATCCTGTTCGCCGTGCTCAACCGGGCGGTCTCCGTGTTCGATGCCGTCACGGGCGTCCGCGGCGACGGCGAGCTGGCCCGCGCCCGCGTGCTGGGCCTGGACGTGGCGCTGGAGCTCGAGCCGGCGCTGGCCGACCCGGGCGCGCGCTGCGTGGTCTCGCGGGGCTTCTGATGACGGCGCGACCGGCGGCAGCAGCGTCGGTGGGCGCGGTCCTCCGGGCGGCGCTGCTCATGGTCGCCGGCTGCGGGCCGGCGCTGCACGGCGGCGCCGCGGCGACGCCTCGCGAGGAACCTCCGCGAGGTGTCGGCTCGCGACCGGTGGGACTGTCGTTCCTGGCCGCGTACGAGAACGTGCCGGGCGCGGCCTATTTCCCGCTCGACGGCATCGCCGGCTGCGCGTTCGGGCCGGATGGCACGCTGCTGGTCTGCGACGAGAAGCGCGGCCGCGTGCACGCGCTGGATCCGCGCGACCTCAGCTGGTACGAATTCGACGAGCCGTCCTCGCGGCCCTACCAGCCGCTCGACGCGGTCTACGACGGGCTGAAGGTCCTGGTGCTGGACCGCGCCGGGGCCAGCATCCAGCGGTTCGAGCCGGGCGGCGCCTGGCTGGACGAACTGGCCGACCTCAGGCAGGTCGATCCCGGCGACGCCCCGCTGGCGACCTCGTTCGCGATCGACCGCGACGGACGCCTGGTGATCGCCGACGCCGTCTCGCAGCAGGTGCTGCTGCTCGACTCGTTCCTGGCGCTGCACGTGCGCGTGGGCGGGCCCGGGACAGTCAGCGACCAGTTCCGAGACCCGTCCGGCGTGGCCTTCCTGTCCGACGGGGGCTTCGCCGTGGCCGACCGCGGCAACCGTCGCCTCTGCCGGTACGGACGCAGCGGATTCTTCGAGGGGACGATCGGCGGCGACTTCGCCGTCGACAACCCGTTCGTCGCGCCGCAGGGCCTGGACACCGACCGGTTCGGCAACGTGTTCGTGGCGGACCCCGGCGCGGGCCGCATCCACGTGCTCGACCATCGGCTCCGCCTGCTGTTCTCGGCGGGTCCGGAGATGAGCCTGCAGGCGGCGCCGTCGGTCCCGCTGGACGTGGCGGTCGGTCCGGAGGGGACGCTGGCGGTGACCGACCGCGGGCGTGCGGCGATCCTGGTCTACCGCATCGTCTACGAGTGATGGGAGCGCTGCGGCCACGGCGCGCCGCGCTGCCGCCGCTGCCGCTGGCGGCCCTGCTCCTCCTGGGCGCGTGGGGCGCGACGGCGGTGCGCGCCAGCGGGCAGGAGGCGCCGGGCGCCGCGGTCCCATCTGACGCATCGGCGCCGCTTGAGGCTCCGGGACCGCGTGAGATCCCGGTACCGCCTGTGATCCCGGCATCGCTTGTGACCCCGGCATCGCTTGTGACTCCGGCATCGCTTGCCGCCCCGGCCCCCGCCGACACCGCGACCACGCTCGTCGAACACGAGTTCCACCTGATGCCTGCCGCGCTGCGGCCGCTTCCTCTGGCGCATGGTTACGTCGTGCCGGGCACGTTGCGGCTGGTGGTCGAAGGTGAGCGCTGGGTCGAGGGTCGCGACTTCCACCTGCGTGCCCGGACGGGACTGGTGATCCCGCTTCGCGGCTGGCGCGCCTCCGCGTCGGCAGCGGAGGCCGGGCCCGGAGCCGGGTTGGCGCTGGTCAGCGCCACCTACCGCTTCGTGCCAGCGGCCCCCGCCTCGCGCCTCGACCTGCGCGAGGTGTCACCGGCCCCGCAGTTGGCCGCGGACGCCGGGGCGCGACCCGCCGTGGGGCAGGCAGGAAGCTCCGCGGGCGCGGCGGGTGCGGTCGCGGAGCGCTGGCGCGACGACGACCTGCGCGTGAGCGGCAGCAAGACCGTGCAGGTCTCGTCCGGCTCGCGGCGCGAGATGACTGTGGACCAGAACCTGCGCCTGAGCCTCGACGGACGGCTGACCCCTGAGGTGTCCGTGCGTGCCTTCCTGTCCGACGACAACCTCCCGGTCGTGCCCGAGGGCAACACCGAGGAGCTGAAGGACATCGACAAGGTGCTCGTCGAGATCACGGCCCCGGCCTGGCAGGCCACGCTCGGCGACCTGGTGGTGCAGCGGCGCGGGACCGCGTTCGGCGACCTGCGGCGCAAGCTGCAGGGACTCGACCTGCGCGCGCGCGGCGGCGCCACGGCGGTCGAGGCCGTTGCCGGCGCGCCGCGCGGCAGCTATCGCACGGTCCAGCTGCAGGGCCAGGAAGCGAACCAGGGTCCGTACCGCCTGGCGCAGGGCGAGGGCGGCGTCAACCTGTTCCTGGTGGCGGGGTCCGAGCGGGTGACGCTGGATGGCCAGCCGCTGGTGCGCGGGGCCGACCGCGACTATGTCATCGACTACGTCCTGGGGACGATCACCTTCACCTACCGCCGCCTCATCACCGCCGAGTCGCTGATCACCGTCGAGTACGAGCAGGGCGAGGGTGCATACAGCCGCACGGTGCTGGGCGCGGGCGTCGAGCACGCGCTGGGAGGGGCGCTGCCGGGCCTGCCGGCCCGCCTGCGCGCCCGCATCACCCGCGAGGCCGACGATCCCGCCCGCCTGCGCACCGGGGACCTGGCCGCCGGCGACGAGGCCGTGCTGGCCGCGGCGGGTGATGACGCGACGCTCGCCGTGGCCCCGGGCGCGCAACCGGCCGCGCCGGGCGAGGGTGCGTACACGCGCGAGATCGCCGGTGCCGACACGGTCTACGTGCACGCGCCCGGCGGCGGCGACTGGGACGTGGCCTTCTATCACGCCGGGACCGGGCGCGGCGACTACCGCCTGGACAGCCTGACCACGACCGGCCGCCGTGTCTACGTCCACGTGGGGGCGGGGCTGGGCGCGTATCGCGTGGGTCGGCCGCTGGCCATGCCCGGCTCGCACAGCCTGGCCACGTTCGCGCTGGCCCTTGGCGACTCGGCGGGCAACGGCATCGATGCGGAGTGGAACACGTCGCAGGTCGATCGCAACCTGCTCTCGGTGCTGGACGAGGAGGACAACGGCGGCGGGGCCGGCCGCGTCGCGGCGCGGTGGCGCGCGGCGGCGCCGCGCCTGGGCGGACGCGACCTCGGCCGCCTGGCCGTCGACGCCGTGTGGGAGGGGCAGGACGCTCGCTTCGCGCCGCTGCAGCTGCATCGGACCATCGCCCAGTACGAGGCGTGGGGACTCGGCGCCCGTGCCCGGCGCGACGGCTTCCTCGACGAGGCCGACCGGCGCCGCGAGGCGCGCGTCGCCTGGCAGGCCGAAGGCCGGCGCGGCGCCGTCGAGCTGGGCCTCGGCCTGGGCGCGTTGCGGCACGGCGACGCCGTCGCTGCCGACCGCGGTGCCCTGGACGGCCGCTGGCGACTCGGCGGCGGCGCGGGTCGGCACGAGCTCTCGCGCGCCGGCGCCAGCGATGTGATCGAGCCGCTGGACATCGAGCGCCGAGCGCAGAGGCACGAGGTCTCCTGGCGCGTCGGCGCCCTGCAGCCGGCGCTCCTGCACGAGCGGCGCCAGTGGCGGGACGGAGCGCTGGCCGGCGGGAGCGGCGGGCGCGCGGCCGGGTTCCGCTTCGAGGAGAGCGGCGCCACGCTGGCCGGTGCCCACGCGGGCGGCGCCGCCTG
>JAYRFB010000039.1:0-5184 GCA_041908585.1 Candidatus Krumholzibacteriia bacterium | reverse complement strand
CTGGCCCGGGGCGGCACGCCGGGGGGCCTGCGCGGCGTGGGGGCGCGGCTGCGCCTGGTGCCAGTCGGCCTGGGCCTGCTGTTCGTCCAGGGTCCAGCCCGGGGGCGCGGCGGGCGCCGCCCCGGCCATGGCGCCGGCGCGGTCGCGCAGCGCCTCGTCGCGGGCCCGCAGGCCGGCCTGCAGGAAGGCCAGCCGCGCCGGCTCGCTGCCCGCGTCCAGGTCCAGGGCGCGCGCGGCGGCGGCCGCCGCCTCGTCGTGTCGGCCCAGCTCGCCCATCGCGGCGGCCAGGCCCAGCTGAGCCCCGGGATCGCCGGGCGCCACCTGCGCGTAGCGCAGCCAGGTGCGCGCCGCCTGCTCGGGCCGCTTCGCGCGGCGGTACAGCTCGGCCAGGTCGCGCAGCGCCGGCGTGAAGCTGGAATCGGCCGCGCAGGCCTGCTCGAAGCGCGCGCGCGCGTCGTTGGCCCGGCCGACCTTCGCATAGAGGCGGCCCAGCTCGTGCAGCGTCGCCGCGGCGGGCGGCGGGCCGTCCATCGCCAGCAGCTGCTCCCAGGCGGCGATCGCCAGCTCGTCGTGGCCCTGTTCCTGGTGCACGCGCGCGACCAGCGCCGCGTAGCGCGGGTCCAGCGGATCCAGCGTCTGCGCCTGCATGGCCTCGACCTCGGCCTGGGCCAGGGCGCCGTTGGCCAGGAAGACCAGCGCGCGCACGTGGTGGTAGCGGTCCTCGCCGGCGAGCACGCCCTTGGCCTTCTTCGCGGTCTCGGCCAGGTCGCGGGCGGCCTCCCAGCCGCCCTGGCGCAGGGCCAGCAGCGCCTGTCCGTAGCGCGCCGGCCAGCACTTCGCGTCGGCCGCGGCCGCCGCCGTGAAGGCCGCACCGGCCGCGGGCACGTCCTCGCGGCGCAGCGCGAGCAGGCCCAGCTCGGCCTGCGCCGCGGGCCAGGCACCGCCGCGCGCGGCCAGCGCCTGGCCGAAGTGTTCCTCGGCCTCTGCATAGAGGCCCTGCCGCAGCGCGCTCGTGCCCAGGCCGAAGAAGGCCTCGTCCAGGCGGTAGCCGGCCTCGCGCGCGGCGGCGAAGCGTTCGGAGGCCTGCGCCCAGTCGCCGCCCTCCAGCAGGCGGTTGCCCAGGCGGATGGGGTCGTTGTCCAGCGTGTAGGCGGGGGCGTCCGCGGCGCGGGCCGCCGGGATCGATGCCGGCAGGCAGGCCGCCGCCAGCGCCAGCGCGCACGCGGCGAGCCGCCGGCGGCCGCCGGCCGGGTTGGTGGAATGCCGGACCATGCTCATTTTCCCCCGCCGCCTCCCGCGCCGACCGGGTCGCGGGTCAGCTGGATCGTGCGCGCCACCAGCCGGGCCGGGACCACGCCCGCGCGCTCGACCTGACGCAGGCCCCGCGCGCTGGCCAGGTGGGTGACGAACTTGCCGCCTTCGAGGCCGCCGGCGCCCCGGCAGGCCACGTGGAGATAATGGTGCAGGGGGTAGACACCGGTGGCCAGGCTGGCCGCGCCAGGGGCCACCGCCACCTGCCCGGCCTCCGCCACCACCCCCACGAATCGCGTGCCGGCCGCCGCGTCCAGGCCGGCGTCGAACGTGCTGACCAGTCCCCAGGCGCCGGGCGTGGCCGCCACGGCGGCGATGACCGAGGCCGGATCGGCCAGGAACGTGACCGGGCCGAGGCGCGGCGCCGCCAGCGCCGGTTCCCCGGCGGCCGGCAGCGCCGGCGCGGGCACCCCGAGGGCCACGAAGAGCGCATCCCACGAGCCCTCGTTCGGGTCACAAACGTAGAGCCTCGTGCAGTAAGGCGCCAAGGCGGGTTCGGGTTCCGGTGCCGTCGAGAATGCGGCCAGGGCCTCGCGAAGCGCGGGTATCGCCAGCGTCGTGCCGATCGTGCCGGGGGCCTCGCCCGCCGCCGCGTGCTCCAGCAGCACCAGGCCGCCCAGGGCCACCGCCGCCACGATCGCCGTGTCGCCGTCCGCCGCGCGGAACAGCGCCTGCTCGGCCGCGGTCGGGATCCGGTACGAGAAGGCCACGTCCGCCTGCCCGGCCAGCAGCGCCTCCAGGGCCTGGTTGGTGCCGCCCGGCAGCAGGTCGACCGTCAGCCGCGGGTAGTCGCGGCGGTACTCGGCGGCCAGGCGCTCCAGCAGGGGCGGCGCCAGGTCGCGCCCGGCAATGGCCAGCGTGGGGTGGGGATTTCCGGCGCCCTTGACCGCGGCCACGAACTGCTTCCAGGGGACGCCGCCGCGGGTGAGGACCAGCCCGGCGATCACCGCGAGGTAGATCGCGACACGGACCAGGAGCCAGAGCCTGCGGCGCGGGTTCATGCGCGGGCTGCTTCCATCGGCGCGGGCCGTTTTCTGTTGCGCCGCCCGCGTGGCCATGGGCATAATCGCCCGCATGAACAGCCACCGGACCTTCGGCGCCGGCCTCCCGTGCCGCGCCTGTGCGCTCGTGATCGCCGCGTTGACCCTCGGTGCCGCCGGGTGCCGCGGTTCGGCCGCGTCCGGGCAGGGGGCCGCCGCCATCCCTGGCGCGCCGGCTTTCTCTCCGTCACCCGATGAAACCGCTTTCATCGACGATTTGCAACACCGGACTTTCCGATTTTTCGCCGAGCTCTCCCACCCGGCCACCGGGCTGTGCCCGGACCGGGCCCCGTCGCCGTCGTTCGCGAGCATCGCGGCCACGGGGTTCGGGCTGACGGCCTGGCCGATCGGGGTCGAGCGCGGCTGGATCACGCGGGAGGAGGGCGCGCGGCGGGCGCTGACCACGCTGGAGTTCTTCCGCGACGCGCCGCAGGACACCGCCGCCGAGGGGGCCGCCGGCTGGCGCGGCTTCTACTACCACTTCGTCGACATGGAGACGGGACACCGGTTCCGCGACGTCGAGCTGTCGACCGTCGACACGGCGCTGCTGCTGGCCGGTGGGCTGTTCTGCCAGACCTACTTCGACGGGCCGTCGGCGGTCGAGGACAGCCTGCGCGCGGTGGTCGAGCAGCTCTACGCCGCCGCCGACTGGACCTGGGCCAGCCCGCGCGCACCGTTGATCGGCCACGGCTGGTCGCCCGAGGACGGCCAGCTGCCCTACGACTGGGGCGGCTACAACGAGGCGGCGATCCTCTACATCATCGCCCTGGGCTCGGACACGCACCCGTGCGACCCGGCCGCCTGGGACGCCTTCCGCGCCGGCTACAGGTGGGGCACGTTCGAGGGGCAGGAGCACCTGGGCTTCGCGCCGCTCTTCGGCCACCAGTACTCGCACGTGTGGCTCGATTTCCGCGGCCTGGCCGACGCGTTCGTGCGCGAGCGGGGCATCGACTACTTCGAGAACTCGCGCCGCGCCACGCTGGCCCAGCACGCCTACGCGCAACGCAACCCCGAAGGCTGGAGCGGCTACGGCCCGCGCCTGTGGGGCCTGACCGCCTGCGACGGCCCGGTGTCGGGCACGTTCACGATCGAGGGTCGTCAGCGGCAGTTCCAGACCTACTGGGCGCGCGGCGCCTCGTTCCAGTACGTCAACGACGACGGCACGGTGTGCCCGTCGGCGGCCGGCGGCTCGATCGCGTTCGCGCCCGAGCTGGCGGTGCCCGTCCTGAAGGCGATGCACGAGGACCACGGTCCGTGGCTCTACGGCGAGTACGGCTTCCTCGACGCCCTGAACCCCACCTTCACGCTGACCGACGTGCCGGTGCAGCACGGCCGCGTCGTGCCCGGCCACGGCTGGTACGACACCGACTACCTGGGCATCGACCAGGGGCCCATCCTGGCGATGATCGAGAACTGGCGCAGCGGCCTGGTCTGGGACGTGATGAAGCGGAACCCGCACATCGTGCGCGGATTGCGGCGGGCGGGCTTCAGCGGGGGCTGGCTGGACTCGGCACCGCCGACGGCGCCGTGAGGAGCCTTCCGGCAGGCGCCGTCAGCCCGCGGCACCGCGCGGCCTGCGCGCTTGCGCCGGCGCAAGTCTTCCGGTGGCGCCGCGCGGCGGGTGCGTGCGCGCGCGCACTTGCGCCGGCGCAAGTCCGCGGCGCCCGCATCGCGGGCATGGCTGCGGCGACGATCGCACTCGCCGGCTGCGGCGGCGCCGGCGGCGGCACCCGCGACGGCGCCATCGAACTGACCTTCTGGGGCATGGGCCGCGAGGGCGAGGTCGTCGGCGAGCTGATCGCCGCCTGGGACGCGCAGCGGCCCGACGTCACGGTGAAGGTGCAGCAGATCCCCTGGAGCGCGGCGCACGAGAAGCTGCTGACCGCGCACGTCGGGCGCGCGACGCCGGACCTCGCGCAGCTGGGCAACACCTGGGTGCCCGAGTTCGCCGCGCTGCGCGCGCTGGCGCCGCTGGACGCGCGCGTGGCCTCGTCGAGGGTCATCGCGCGCGCCGACCACTTCCCCGGCATCTGGGACACGAACATCATCGACGGCGCGCTCTACGGCGTGCCGTGGTACGTGGACACGCGCGTCATCTTCTACCGCCGCGACCTGCTGGCGCAGGCCGGTTTCGACGCGATGCCGGCCACCTGGTCGCGCTGGCGCGAGGCGCTGGCCGCCATCGCGCGGCAGGGCGGCCCGGGCAGGTACGGCATCCTGCTGCCGCTGAACGAGTGGACGCAGCCGGTGATCCTGGGGCTGCAGGCCGGCTCGCCGCTGCTGGGCGACCACGACACGAAGGGCGCCTTCGCGCAGCCGGACTTCGCGCGCGCCTTCGACTACTACCTGGGGCTGTACCGCGACGGCCTGGCGCCGCCCGTCTCCAACAACGAGGTGGCCAACCTCTACCAGGAGTTCGCGCGCGGCACGTTCGCGATGTACATCAGCGGGCCCTGGAACCTGGGCGAGTTCCGGCGCCGCCTGCCGCCCGAGCTGCAGGACGCCTGGGCCACCGCGCCGCTGCCGGGGCCTGACGACGGCTCGCCGGGCGTGTCGCTGGCCGGCGGCGCCAGCCTGGTCGTGTTCGCGGGCTCGAAGCATCCTGACGCCGCGTGGGAGCTGGTCGAGTACCTCGGCGCCCCGGCGCAGCAGCGGCGCTTCTTCGAGCTGACGGGCAACCTGCCGGCGCACCGCGCGGTGTGGGCCGACAGCGCCTTTGCCGGCGATGCGCGCACGCAGGCGTTCGCCGCATCGACCATGGACACGCGCACCTTGCCCACGCCGGGCACGGCCAGCACGTCGACCACGGTGCCGGTCGGCAGCAGCGTGCCGG
>JAYRFB010000038.1:0-3679 GCA_041908585.1 Candidatus Krumholzibacteriia bacterium | reverse complement strand
TGGGCCAGCGCTTTGCCGTCACGCCGCGCGTGCTGGCCGACCTGCTGCCGCAATCGGTGGTCGGCCGCGCGCAGAACGGCCACGGCTGGTTCACCGACGAGTTCGGCACCTCCCTGCAGTTCCCCGATGCCACCTTCGAGCGCGTGCTGGGCGTGCTCGAGCGCGTGGACCCGAACCTGCGCGGCCTGCAGGTCCGCGAGCGGCGCGGCGCTCTCGTGTCGCGCTTCGGGCAATGGCTGCTCGAGAACTGCGGGCGCCCGCGCCTGCGCCTGGAGGTGGACGGGGCGCCGCCGCTGGGCGTCGAGTTCCTGGCCGGCCACGAGGTCGACACGAGGGCCTTCTGCACGGGCCTGGTGCTGGCCGGGTTCATGGACGACTGGGAGCACCGCCGCACGGCGATGATGCAGCACAAGCGCACGTTCGCCGGGCATCCCTTCAACATCGGCGGAGGCGACATCCTGGTCGTCGACCGCGAGAAGTTCGAGCTCTGCGGCCTGGCCGATCCCGGCGCCATGGTCCTTGAGGAGGACCAGCTGCGCGAGCTGCGCGATATCGGCGTGATCTGCCGGGATCCGCGCGCGGCCTACCGCTTCCCCGACCACGACCAGGCCTATTTCCGCCGGCGCCTGGGCGACGGCGTCTGCGACGACCTGGCCCTGATCTGGGTGGCGGCCAGCTACGGGTACGACGCGCTCCTGGGCGCGTTCCTGATGGACGGCATCGACACCTACGACAAGTACCTGCTGGACCTCACCTGGGGCGGCTACGACACCTGGCTCGCCGGGCGCATCCAGGAGCGCTTCCTGGACCTCGACGACCGTCCGCTGGTCAGCGACGAGCGCATCTTCGACCTCATCCACTTCGCGGCCAAGCGCAACGATCCCATCGTCAACCTCAGCAGCTCGCACCGTCGCCTGGTGCAGCACGAGCCGGGCGCCAGCGTCCCGACCGTGCTCAACCACTGGCGCCTGGTCCTGGGCGAGCCGGTGTACGACATCCGCCTGGGCTACTCGCGCGTGCCGGCCGAGGAGTTCTACGGCGCCGCCTGGCGGCGCCTGGAGGCGGCCGGGCTGCCCGTGCCGGCGCCGCGGCTCGTGCGGTCGCGCCGGGACGGCTGAGGCCCGGCCCGGCGACAGGTGCCCGGCGACCGGTGCCCGGGGACCGGCGACCGCCTTGACGCCGGCGACCGGCTGACCTACGTTTTGCGGTGACATTCTCACCGGCCGGCCCCGATGCCGGCCGCGAGCCTCAACTTCGGGGCGGGGTGAAATTCCCCACCGGCGGTCACAGCCCGCGACCCCCGAGCGCCGTGCGCCCGGGGCTGATCCGGTGGAACTCCGGGGCCGACAGTCAAAGTCTGGATGGGAGAAGTTGGCGGTTCGGAACGATGCCGCGCGTCCGTGTGCCCGGACGCTGTCGCGGCAGCGTCTCCGCGCGCCTGCCTCCCGATCGGCCAGCCCCGGGATCGGAACGACGGTGGAGCGCGACCACGCCATCCCCCCCGAGACCGCTTCGACGGACGCCGCCTTCATGGCCGAGGCCCTGCGCCTGGCGGCGGACATCCCGGTCCGCCCATGGCCGAACCCGCCCGTCGGCGCGGTAGTGGTGCGCAACGGACGCATCGTCGGGCGGGGCGCGCACCGGGGGCCCGGCACGCCGCATGCCGAGACGCTGGCCCTGGCCGAGGCCGGCGACCAGGCGCGCGGCGCCACGCTCTACGTCACGCTCGAGCCCTGCAACCACTCAGGTCGCACGCCGCCCTGCGCCCCGGCGGTCGCCGCCTCGGGCGTCACCCGCGTGGTCGTCGCGATGCGCGATCCCAACCCGCAGGTCAAGGGCGGCGGCTGCCGCCACCTGCGCGAGCACGGGCTGGCTGTGCACATCGGCACCGGCGCGGCGGCGGCGCTGGACCTGGTCTGGCCCTTCGCCGCCACCGACGGCTTCGTGCGCCCGTTCGTGGAGCTGAAGTCGGCGATCTCGCTCGATGGACGCTTCGCGCCGCCGCCGGCCGGGCGTGGCGAGCAGGCGCCCGTCTACCTGACGGGCGAGCCGGCACGCCGGCTCGTGCACGCGCGCCGTCGCTGGTCCGACGCCGTGGTCATCGGCGAGGGCACGGCGCGGGCCGATCGCCCGCGCCTGGACGGGCGCCTGGCCGACGGCCTGCCCGGCATCCCCGGCGCCGAGCCGGTGGCCGTCTGCCTGGACACGGACCTGAGCTGGAGCGGGGGACTGGGCCGCGCGCCGTTCCTGGTGCTGGCAGGCGAGAACGCACGTCGCTCGCCGAACCTGGAGGCGGTGGCCGCCGCGGGCGGGGAGGTCGTCTTCTGCCGCGAGCACGACGGCCGCCTGGACCTGGTCGGGGCGCTGGGAGCGCTGCGCGCGCGCGGGCTCTGCGTGCTCCTGTTCGAGGGCGGTCCGTCGCTGTCGGCAGCGCTGCTCGCGGCGGGTGTCGTCGACCGCTGGCGGCAGTTCATCGCGCCGGTCGTGCTCGGCGACGGTGTCGGCTGGGGCGCCGCGACGGCCCCGCCAACACCGGGTTTCACGTTGACGCGCTGCGAGGCGGTGGCCGGGGACGCGATGCTCGTGCACGACCGCACGCCGTTCGCCGCGAGGCTTGACCAGGTCTCGCGCTAGGCGCCAGGCAGGGGAGGCTGGCATGTTCACCGGCATCATCCGCGAGATCGGCATCCTGCGCGGCCTGTCCCCGCGCGGCGACGTTCTGCGCCTGGCCATCGCCGCGCCCCGTACCGCGGCGGCCGTGCGCGACGGCGACAGCGTGGCCGTCGACGGCATCTGCCTCACGGTGACGGGCACGCGCACCGGCGTGTTCTCCGTGGAGGCCGCGGCCGAGACGCGACGGCTGACCACGCTGGGCGCGTGGCACGCCGGACGGCGCCTGCACCTGGAACCGGCGCTGCGCGCGGGCGACGGGCTGGACGGCCACTACGTCCAGGGCCACGTCGACGGCACCGGCCGCGTGGCGGCCGTGCAGAAGGCGCGCGACGGCGGCCGCCTGTTGACCGTGTCGCTGGCGCCGGAGCTGGCCGCGTACCTGACGCCCAAGGGCTCGGTGGCCATCGACGGCGTGAGCCTGACCGTGGACGAGGGCCCGTTCCCCGGCCGCTTCACGGTCAACCTGATCCCGCATACGCTGGCGGTGACGAACCTCGGCGCACTGGCCGCCGGCGCGACCGTCAACCTGGAGATGGACGTGCTGGTCAAGGCCGCCCGCGGCGCCGCGCGCCCGGCGCACGCGGAACGCGCGGCGCCGCCGCCGTCCGTCCCGCTCACCCTCGAGCGCCTGCGCGCGCTGGGCTTCGGCGCCGCGCGGCGGAAGGAACGCCCATGAATCCCGTCCCGAAGTCGACCGACGTCCGCATCGACACGATCGACTCGGCGCTCGAGGCGCTGCGACGCGGCGAGATCATCGTCGTCGTCGACGACGAGGAGCGCGAGAACGAGGGCGACTTCATCGTCGCGGCCGAGAAGGTGACGCCGCAGCACGTCAACTTCATGCTGAAGCACGCGCGGGGCGAAGTGTGCACCACGCTTCCCGCGGCGTGGGCGGACCGGATGGGTCTCGAGCCCCAGGTCGCCCGGAACACGAACCCGCTGAAGTGCTCGAAGTGCGTCACGGTGGACGCGGCGGTCGGGACCACGACGGGCGTCTCGGCGCAGG
>JAYRFB010000037.1:0-29613 GCA_041908585.1 Candidatus Krumholzibacteriia bacterium | reverse complement strand
GCGCGGCCGGCGGCAGGGGGGGCGACGGGGGCGCCGTCGTGGCGTACTACGCGGGGGTGGACGGACCGGTGACAAGCGGGGCCGTGGCGCCGGTATGGGGTCCCGACGGCCCCTTACTCAACCTTGACAAAATCGATCAAAATTAGTTTGACCTTGGCGGGCCGGTCCGCTACAATTGCGCCGAACTTCGTTGAAAGACAGCAAGATAGGGTGACAGGTCCGGGCGCGCGAAGGCAGAATCGCCGGGAACTTTTTGGGAATCCGGCGCGTATCAAGGATCCTGTTCGGGCGCGCAATCATTGACGATGGGCGTCAAGTTTAGGTGGGTGGGCCGCGGGCAGGCCGCGCCACCGGGGGGCCTGGGGACGGCAAGGAGGACGGAAGCGTGTACGAAGTCGAACTGAGCAGCGACCGCCGCGAGAGCCCGACCCTGCAGCACTACCTGCAGACCATCGGGAAGCACCCCTTGCTGACGCGCGAGGAGGAGTTCGAGCTCGCGCGGCGGATCCGCGAAGGCGACCGGGCAGCCCTCGACAAGCTGGTCAACAGCAACCTGCGCTTCGTGGTCAGCGTGGCCAAGAAGTTCCTCAACCAGGGACTCAGCTACATGGACCTGATCGCCGAGGGGAACATCGGCCTCATCACCGCGGCCAAGCGCTTCGACGAGCGCCGCGAGTTCCGCTTCATCTCGTACGCCGTGTGGTGGATCCGCCAGGCGATCCAGAAGGCCATCGCCGAGCAGACCAACACCGTGCGGCTGCCGATCAACCGCTCGCAGCAGGCGCAGAAGATCAAGCGCCTGTCGCAGAAGCTCGAGCAGAAGAACCTGCGCCCGGTCTACCAGCAGGAGCTGGCCGACGGCATGGGGCTGGAGCTGCGCAAGATGCAGCAGATCCAGGCTGCCAGCCGGCCGCTGGTGAGCATCGACCAGCCGCTGTACGACGACGACGTGACCCTGGCCGACACGCTCACCGACCCGGACGTGAGCACCGCCGAGCAGGACTACGTCGACGACGAGCTGGTCAAGGAGCTGGGCGCGGCGATGAGCCTGCTGACCCCGCGCGAGAAGGACATCGTGTCGCGCTACTACGGCCTGGGGTGCGAGGAGACCGCCTCGCTGGAGACGATCGGCCAGGACATCAACCTGTCGCGGGAGCGCGTGCGCCAGATCCGCAACCAGGCCCTGACCAAGATGCGGCAGTACGGCCGCGGCAGCCGGCTGGTCGACTACCTCAGCTGAGGTTTCCGGCGCCGACCCGGGGGTTTTTCATTGACAGCCCCGGGTCGGGCGCCTTAATTTCGCGCGCTGTTGGGCGATTAGCTCAGTTTTGGTTAGAGCGCTTGTTTGACAGACAAGAGGTCACTGGTTCGAGTCCAGTATCGCCCACCACCAAGCTCTCGGAATCCGGAGCCCGTTGCCGCCAGCGCGGCGGCGGGCTCTTTCCGCAACGGCCGCAGCGAGCCGGGCCCGGAGCCCGGCGGGACGGGAAGCCGACATGTCCGAACTGACCCTGACCCTGCCCGACGGCCAGGCCATCCGCCTCGAGGCCGGGAAGCCCTACTCCGAGGCGGTCCGCAGCATCGGCGAGGGCCTGCTGCGCAACGCGCTGGCCGTCACCGTCGACGGCGTCAACCACGCGCTGGCCGAGCCCGCGCGCGCAGGCGGGAAGCTGACCGTCATCACGCGCACCGGCAAGGGCGGCGTCGAGACGCTGCGGCACTCGACGGCGCACCTGCTGGCCTGGGCCGTCCAGGACCTGTTCCCGGGGACCAGGTTCGCCTTCGGGCCGGACATCGAGAACGGCTTCTACTACGACTTCGACCGCGACGAGCCGTTCAGCGAGGAGGACCTCGAGCGGATCGAGGCCCGCATGCGCGAGCTGGCGGCGCAGAAGGTGCCGATCGAGCGCGCGGAGGTGACCGCGGACGAGGCCCGGGCGATGTTCAGCGCGCAGCCGTACAAGATCGAGCAGATCGATGAGCTGGGCGACGCGCAGCTGTCCATCTACCGCATGGGGGGGTTCACCGACCTCTGCGAGGGGCCGCACGTGCCCGACACCACCGAGCTCAAGGCCTTCAAGCTGCTGAACATCGCGGGCGCCTACTGGCGCGGCGACAGCAAGCGCCCGATGCTGCAGCGCATCTACGGCACCGCCTTCTTCAAGAAGAAGGAGCTGGACGAGCACCTGGCGATGCTCGAAGAGGCCAAGAAGCGCGACCACCGCAAGCTGGGCCGCGAGCTGGACCTGTTCGGCATCATGGACGAGGCGGGCCCCGGCCTCTCGTTCTGGTTCCCGCGGGGCGACCTGCTCCGCGAGCAGATCATCGACTACTGGAAGGCCGTGCATCGCCGCCGCGGCTACCAGACCGTCACCACGCCGCACATCTCGCAGGCGGGCTTGTGGGAAACGTCCGGGCACATGCAGTTCTACAAGGAGAACATGTACGTGTTCGAGCAGGACGACCGCCCGTACGTCGTCAAGCCGATGAACTGCCCCGGCCACATCCTCATGTACAAGCGGAAGACGCGCGGCTACCGCAACCTGCCGGTGCGCCTGGCCGAGCTGGGCACCGTCTACCGCGCCGAGCTCAAGGGCGCGCTGCACGGCCTCATGCGCGTGCGCGGCTTCACCCAGGACGACGGCCACATCTTCTGCACGCCCGACCAGCTGGAGGGCGAGGTCAGCGACTGCCTCGACCTGGTCAAGGAGATCCTGGGCACGTTCGGCTTCGACGACTTCAAGGTCGAGCTGTCGGTCCGCGATCCCCTGAACAAAGAGAAGTACGCGGGCACCGACGAGGAGTGGGACGCCGCCGAGTCGTCGCTGGTCAAGGCGCTCGACAAGCACGGGCTGTCGTACACGCGCGAGGAAGGGGAGGCCGTCTTCTACGGCCCGAAGATCGACATCAAGCTGATCGATGCCATCGGCCGCCGCTGGCAGGCCAGCACGATCCAGTTCGACTTCAACCTGCCCCGGCGGTTCGACGTGCGGTTCACCGACCACGACGGGCAGGAGCAGTACGTCTACATGGTCCACCGGGCGATCATGGGCTCGCTCGAGCGGTTCATCGGCATCCTGACCGAGCACTACGCCGGCGACTTCCCGGTGTGGCTGGCGCCGGAGCAGGCGCGCGTCCTGTCGGTCAGCCGCGACCAGCATGCCTATGCCGAGGACGTCGCCCGCCAGCTTCGCGACCGCGGCCTGCGGGCGGAGGCCGATGTCCGCGAGGAGAAGATCGGCTTCAAGATCCGCGAGGCCGAGGTCATGCGGGTGCCCTGGATGCTGGTCGTCGGCGGGCGCGAGGCCGAGACGGGAGAGGCATCCGTGCGGGTGCGGCATCGTGGCGACCTGGGCTCGCGGCCGGTGGCGGCCGTGGCCGACGAGCTGCTTGACTTGGTGCGCAAGCGGCAGTAGTTTAGCCAGTTGCGCCACCGATGCCGCCCGGCGGAAGTCGGGCCCCGCGGGGGCGCAGGACCGCGCGCGCCGGACAAGTGCTTGCGGGACAACACGATACGGCAAGACAGCAGGATACGGCAAGACAACACGATACGGCCAAGCAGAGGTCCGCCCTCTCACCGCAGCCGTCCCGTGAGCTGACCGCCGGCCCCCAGGGCCGGGTGCGCGCCCCAGGGGTGCGTCGGCCGGCCGGGAGCGGATCGGTTGCCGAAAACCGGGACCCACGGTGGTGGGGAACGGCGGCGGACCATTGTGTCCGCCTTTTTTTGCGTCCGGTCGTCGCGAAGCCGGGGGCGGGGGCGGCAGCCAGGAGGTCAGGCTTATCAAGCAAGTGAAGGTGACCCGGGTCAACCGGATGATCAGGATCCCGCGCGTGATGGTCGTCGACGAGGACGGGGAGCAGCTGGGCATCCTCGACACCGCCGAGGCGCTGGCCATCGCCGAGGAAAAGGGCCTGGACCTGGTCGAGGTGGCGCCGGCCGCGCGCCCGCCCGTCTGCAAGATCATGGACTACGGCAAGTTCAAGTACGAGCAGGCGAAGAAGGCGAAGAAGGCGAAGCAGGCGTCGCACACGACCAAGGTCAAGACGATCCAGTTCCGGCCCAAGACGGACGACCACGACTACGACTTCAAGAAGAAGCACATCGTGACGTTCCTGCAGTCCGGCAACAAGGTGAAGATCGTCATGCGGTTCCGGGGCCGCGAGATCTCGCACGTGGACCTGGCGCTGGAGTTCCTGCGCCACCTGGTCGCCGAGATCGCCGAGTACGGCGCGCCGGAGTCGGAGCCGCAGCGTGAGGGCCGGCTGATCACCTTCGTCGTGGCGCCGAAGCGGACGGCTCAGCCGGGCTGACCTCCCGGCGGACAAGCGCGATGCGGACCGCCCGCGGGCGGCCTCGCGGATGCATGCGATGGCAGCGGAAGAGAAGGACGTGCTGAGGGAACCGGCTGGTTCGCCCGGCCGGGAAAGAGAGCAGGACATGGGCAACGGCAAGATGAAGACCAACCGTTCGGCGGCGAAGCGACTGCGGCTGACCGGCAACGGGCGGGTCAAGCGGGCCAAGGCGTTCCAGGGTCACCTCTTCACCGCGAAGAGCCCCAAGCGCCTGCGGAACCTGCGCAAGGGTACCCTGGTGGCCGACGTCGACCCGGCGCGCGCGCGCCGGATGCTGGGCAAGGGCTAGAGCCGGGATTCTGGAAAGTCATCGAGCCTCCGCCGGCGGCCGTGAGGGCCGGGCGGAGACCGTACGGGAGGCCGAACGATGCCGAGAGCAACAAACAACCCCGCCGCCAAGCAGCGGCGGAAGAAGTATCTCAAGCGCGCGAAGGGCTTCGTCAGCGGCCGGCGCCGGCAGGCGATCACGGCGCGCGAGACCGTCGAGCGCGCCCTGGCCTACGCCTACCGCGATCGCCGCACGAAGAAGCGCGACTACCGCAAGCTGTGGATCACGCGCATCAACGCCGCCGCGCGGGTGAACGGGCTGAGCTACAGCCACTTCATCAACGGGCTGAAGAAGGCCGAGATCGAGATCGACCGCAAGGTGCTGGCCGACCTGGCCGTGCACGACGCGGGCGCGTTCGCGAAGCTGGCCGAGGCCGCCAAGAGCGCGCTCTGAGCGAAGCGGCGCAGGTGCCCCGGTGCCGTTCGGTGCCGGGGCTTTGCGCCATTACGCCGCAACGGCCGGCGTTGCCCGGCGAAGGGGATTCCCCATGCAGGAGCAGATCGACCGCCTGCGCAGCGAGTCGCTGGCCGCCATCGCGGCGGCGGCCGACGAGGCCGCCCTCGAGGCGGTGCGCGTGGCGGTGCTCGGGCGCAAGGGCAGCCTCACCGGGCTGCTCCGCGGCCTGAAGGACCTCGACGAGGAGGGCCGCCGCGCGGCCGGCGCCGCCCTCAATTCGGCGAAGGACGAGCTGACCGTCGCCATCGAGGCACGGCAGGCGGCTCTCGGGGCCGGCCGTCCGGCGGCCTCGACGGGCTATGACCTGACGCTGCCGGGGCGGGCGCCGGCGCCGGCCGGCTCGCTGCACCCCCTGCTGACCGTGCTCGAGGAGATCTGCGACATCTTCCACGGGATGGGCTTCAGCCGCGACGACGGGCCCGAGGTCGAGCTCGACTACTACAACTTCACGGCGCTGAACTTCCCGGACGACCACCCGGCGCGCGACATCCAGGACACCTTCTACATCAACGAGAAGGTGCTGCTGCGCACGCAGACCTCGCCGGTGCAGGTGCGGATGATGGAACGGCGCGAGCCGCCGCTGGCCTGCGTGTTCCCGGGGCGCGTGTACCGCAACGAGAACGCGGACGCCTCGCACAGCTCCGAGTTCTTCCAGATCGAGGGGCTGGTGGTCGACCGCGCCGTGAGCATGGCCGACCTCAAGGACACCGTCGACGTCTTCGTTCGCAACTACTTCGGGGCCTCGGCCCCGACGCGGTTCCGGCCGCACTACTTCCCCTTCACCGAGCCGTCGGTCGAGGTGGACATGCAGTGCATCATGTGCGGCGGCAGCGGCTGCGGCACGTGCAAGGGCGGCGGCTGGCTGGAGATCATGGGCGCCGGCATGGTGCACCCGAACGTCTTCCGCGCCGCGGGTTACCCCGACGACAAGTACACCGGGTTCGCGTTCGGCATGGGCATCGACCGCATCGCCATGCTCAAGTACGGCATCAGCGACATCCGCCTGCTGTACGAGAACGACCTGCGCTTCCTGAACCAGTTCCGAGGTGTGCAGTGAAGATCAGCCTCGATTGGCTCGGCGACTTCGTCAACTGGGACGACGAGCCGGAGCGCCTGGCCGAGCGCCTGACCGCGGCCGGGCTCAACGTCGAAGGCATCGAGCACGTGCGGCGCGAGTTCCCGGGCGTGGTGGTGGCGCGCGTGCTGGAGCGGGAGAAGCATCCCGACGCCGATCGCCTGAGCCTGTGCATGGTCGACGACGGCAGCGGCGCGCCGGTGCAGGTGGTCTGCGGCGCGCCGAACGTGCGCGCGGGACTGACCGTGCTCTTCGCGCGCGTGGGCGCGCAGCTGCCAGGGGACTTCCAGATCAAGAAGTCGAAGATCCGCGGCGTCGAGAGCTGCGGCATGATCTGCTCGGCCACCGAGCTGGAGCTGGGGATCGACGGCTCCGGGATCATCGAGCTGGAGACGGACGTGCCGAGCGGGACGCCGGCAGACGATCTCTTCGGCTATCGCGACACGGTGCTCGAGATCGAGGTCACGCCCAACCGGCCGGACTGGCTGAGCCACGTCGGGGTCGCGCGCGAGGTCGCCGCGATCTACGGCACCAAGATGTCGCTGCCGCCGATGTGGAACGCGGTCGAGGGCGGGGAGAACCTCGGCGTGAAGGTCCGCGTGGAGGACTATGCGGACTGCGGCCGCTACACCGCCTGGGGCGCCAGGCAGGTGAAGATCGGCCCCTCGCCGCGCTGGATGCAGGACCGCCTGAGGGCCATCGGCCAGCGCCCGATCAACAACGTCGTGGACATCACCAACTACGTGATGTTCGAGCTCGGCCAGCCGCTGCACGCGTTCGACCGGGGCCAGCTGGCGGGCAACGCCATCACGGTGCGGCGCGCCGCGGGCGCGACCGCGGTGCGCACGCTCGACGGGCAGGAGCGCGCGATCGAGGCGGGCACCCTGCTGATCTGCGACGAGAAGGGCCCCGTGGCACTGGCTGGCGTCATGGGCCTGGGCAACAGCGAGGTCTCGGCCCAGACGACCGAGGTGCTTCTGGAGAGCGCCTTCTTCGACCCGCGCCTCGTGCGCCGGGCCAGCCGTCGGCTGGGGCTGCTGAGCGAGAGCTCGTATCGCTTCGAGCGTGGCGCCGACTGGGAGATGGTCGAGCGCGCCGCGCTGCGCGCGCTGCACCTGCTGCAGGAGCACGCCGGCGCCTACATCGTGCGCGACTGGGCGGACCGGCGCGATCCCGACTTCCGCCCGGCCGACCCGGTCAAGCTGCGCGTGTGGCAGGTCAACCGCGTGCTCGGCACCGCCGTGACGACCGACCAGGTGGCGCAGATCCTCCAGCGGCTGAGCCTCAAGGTGCAGCCGATGGGGAACGCCGAGGCGATCGGGCAGGGCGCCGTCAACATGATGGTCCACGTGCCGAGCCACCGGCGCGACCTGGCCCTCGAGGTGGACCTGATCGAGGAGATCGCCCGCATCCACGGGCTGGACCAGCTGGCCGGGCGCGGCGGCTACCGTGCCGCCGGCGGCGCGGTACGCCGGGACCGGGACAAGGCGCGCGCGCGGCTGCGCCACTGGCTGAGCGCCTGCGGTTATGCCGAGATCGTCACCTCCACCTTCATGGAGGCCGACGACCACGACCGGCTGGGGCTGGCGGCGGACGATCCGCGCCGCCGGACGCTGGCGGTGGCCAACGCGCGCCACGGGGGCGACACGCAGCTGCGCACGATGCTGGCGCCGTCGGCCCTGGTCGTGGCGCGGCGCAACCTCAACGCCGGGGCGAGCCCGCCGCTGCGCTTCTTCCAGGTCAATCGCTGCTACCGTCCCGGCCTGGCGCCGGGGCGGCCGCTGCGGCACCCCGACGAGTCCCTGCTGCCCGGCGAGCCGGAATACCTGCAGCTGGTGGTTGCAGGCTGGCGGGAGACCGGCCTGGGCGGGCTTCCCTGCGACCTGCTGGAGCTGCGCGGCAGCGTCGAGGCCCTGGCTGCCAATCTGCGGCTGCGGCTGGCGCTGGTGTCGGGCGGGGACGAGACCTGGCTGGATGCCGGCGCCTGCTGGCGCATCGTCGACGACCAGGGACGGCAGGTGGGGGTTGCCGGCCGGGTGGCGGCCGGCGTCCTGGGCGCGTTCGAGCTGGACGCGCCGGTGGCGATCGCCGAGCTGCGGCTGGACGACCTGGACCTGGCCCCGGCCCCGCTGCGATACGAGGCGTTCACGCGGTTCCCGGCCGTCAAGCGTGACCTCTCGCTGCTGGTGCCCGGAACGGTCGGCTACGGGGCGCTGCAGGAGGTGGTCCGCGACGCGGGCGGCCCATTGCTGGAATCGGCGGAACTCTTTGATATATATCGCGGCAAGGGCGTTGCCGACGGGCGGGCGGCGTACGGAATTCGCTTGAAGTTCCGGTCGGCCAAGGGTAGCCTGAAGGGAGAGGCCGTGGATGCGGCGATCACCCGGATCCTCGGGGCGCTGAGGGACCGACTGGGCGTCGAGCCGCGGGCCTGAGGTGCCGAAGGCACAGGCAGGTCGAAACGCACAGGGGATCGAGCCGGTGACCATGGACGACAACCTGCAACTCCTGGAAGCGAAGGTCCTTGAGGCCGTTGCCCTCATCAAGGACCTCAAGGCCGAGAACAGCCGCCTGGCCGCCCGCTGCGGGGACCTGGCGGCGCAGGTCGCCGACCTGGAGTCGGGTCGCGAGCGGCTGGCCGCGGAGCTGGCGAACGCCAGGGCTTCGGCCGGTGACATCGAGAAGTACGAGGCGAAGCGGAAGGAAGTCGAAGACAGGGTCGGCGGTCTCCTGCAGAAGCTCGCGGCGCTCGGATAGCGCGGGCTGGAGACCGACCGTGACCGGCAAGGGCCGGCACGGGCCCTGGGTGTCCGGGATCACCGGCTTGCTGCGGGAAGCGGTCCATGCAGGAACCTGAGAGCGTGACGGTCAGCATCTTCGGCAAGGAGTACACCCTGCGGGGTGCGGCCGATGCCGACTACGTGCGGGAGGTGGCCGCGTTCGTCGACCTGCGCATGAACGAGGTCGCACGGGGCACGTCCGTCGCCTCGACGGCAAGGGTCGCGATCCTGGCCGCCGTGAACATCGCCGATGAGCTGCTGCGTGAGCAGCGGCGGCGACTCGAGGACCATGCGTCGCTCGAGGATAGATCCGAACGGCTCAGCCATCTCCTGGACAGGGAGCTGGCGGCGGGCCGTACGCCAGGAACCGGTGGTGATGCCCTGCCCGGCGCGTGATGGGTCGTACAAGTGAGCCAACACTTCCACAGCGGGACCCCGGGGTTCCCGGCCGGAGACCAAGCCCTTCGGGGATCGGCGAAGGACGGGACAGGGGACCCACCTGGAGCAACTCGGTTCAGTTGCTCCGGCTCACACGACCGGGCGGGGCGTCAACCGGCCTTCCCGATTTCCGCCCCTCGTTTCCCGTGAGCTAGGGAAGGAGAGGCCCCATGGCGCAATTGCCGATTTACGTGCCGGCGGCGGTGGCCGCCGCGGTGGCGTATGCGGTCGGCTGGCAGGTGGCGCGGCGCCGCGGCGAGCGCCTCCATGGCCATTCCCAGGCGGCGCGCGACAAGGCGCTGGCGGACGCGCGCCAGGAGGCGGCAGCCGTGCTGAAGGCGGCCGAGCTGGCCGCGCGCGAGGAGGCCCTGGCGGCGCACGCGCGCTTCGAGGCGGAGACCGGGAAGGCGCGCAGCGAGTCGCGTGCGCGGCAGGAGACCCTCGACCGACGCGAGGACGGCCTGGACCGCAAGGCGGCCCTCATCGACCAGAAGGAGGCCCGGCTGGCCCAGCAGGAGGACGACCTGCGGGTGCGGCTGGCGGCCGCCGACCAGGATCGCGCCTCCGCGGCGGCGTTGGCCGCGGCGCAGCGTGCGCGGCTGGAGGAGGTGGCGCAGCTGACGGCCGACCAGGCGCGCCAGCAGCTGGTGGACTCCCTCGTCGCCGACGCGCGGCACGGCGCGGCGAGGGCCGTGCAGCAGGTGCGCGAGGAGGCCGAGCGCAACGCGCGCCGCGAGGCGATGAAGATCCTCAGCCTGGCCGTGCAGCGCTACGCCGCCGAGCACGTGGCCGAGTCGACCGTGTCGGTCGTCGACCTGCCCGGCGACGAGATGAAGGGCCGGATCATCGGCCGCGACGGCCGCAACATCCGCTCCTTCGAGCAGGCCACCGGCGTCGACGTCATCATCGACGACACGCCCGGCGCGGTGATCATCTCGGGCTTCGACCCGGTGCGTCGCGAGGTGGCGCGGCTGTCGCTGGAGTTGCTCGTGCGCGACGGGCGGATCCACCCGGCTCGCATCGAGGAGGTCGTGCAGAAGACCGGCGAGGAGCTGCGCGAGCGCATCCGCGAGCTGGGCGAGCAGGCCTGCCTGGAGGCCGGCCTCAAGGGCGTGAACCCGGAGCTGTACCCCTACGTGGGGCGCCTGCACTACCGCACGAGCTATGGGCAGAACCTGCTGAAGCACTCGGCCGAGGTCGCCGCGGTCGCCGGCGTGATCGCCGCGGAGCTGGGGCTGGACCAGAAGCTGGCCCGACGCTGCGGCTTCCTGCACGATATCGGCAAGGCCGCCGACCACGAGTTCGAGGGGCCGCACGCGGTCATCGGCGCGCGCCTGTGCAAGAAGCTCGGCGAGGATCCCGTCGTCGTGAACGCCGTGGGCGCGCATCACCAGGACGTGGAGCCGGACTCGCCCTACACCTACATCACGGCGGCGGCGGACGCCGTTTCGGCCTCGCGGCCGGGCGCACGTCGCGAGAGCGTCGACACCTACGTGGAACGGCTCGAGCACCTCGAGCGGATCGCCGAGGGCTTCGAGGGCGTCGAGAAGTCGTATGCCATCCAGGCCGGGCGCGAGGTGCGCGTCATGGTCAACCACGCGAAGGTCTCGGACGCGGAGGCGGCGCTGCTGGCCGAGGAGGTCAGCCGCCGCATCGAGGCGGAGCTCGAGTACCCGGGACAGATCCGGATCATGGTGATCCGCGAGACTCGCGCCACGGCGGTGGCGCGCTAGGTGCAATTGGCGACCGGGAGCGGCGGCGCAGGGAGGCAGCGGTGGAAACTCGGATGCTCAAGGGCGCGCCGGTGCGCGACGCGGTGTTCGCGGACCTCAAGGCGAAGGTGGCCGGCGCGCGGCGGCGCCCGGGGCTGGCGGTGATCCTGGCCGGCGACGATCCGGCCTCGGCCGTCTACGTCAGCCACAAGGGCAAGGGCTGCGACGAGGTGGGCTTCCACCACGTGACGCACCGGTTGCCCGCCGACACCTCGCAGGCTGCCCTGCTGGAACTCGTCGCGCAGCTGAACGCCGACCCGGCGATCGACGGCATCCTGGTCCAGCTGCCGCTGCCGCGGGGCATCGACCAGGAGACCGTGCTGCTGGCGGTGGACCCGCTGAAGGATGTCGACGGGTTCCATCCGGCCAACCTCGGGCGGCTGGTGGCAGGCAATCCGCGCTTCGTGCCGTGCACGCCCAAGGGGATCATCCGCCTGCTGCGGCATTACGACCTGCCGACAGCCGGGCGGCGCGTGGCGGTGGTCGGGCGGAGCGTCATCGTGGGGAGACCGGTCAGCCTCCTGTTGTCGCTCAAGGGCGCCTTCGGCGATGCCACCGTGACGATGTGCCACTCGGCGACGCGCGACCTGGCGGCCGTCACCTCGGCCTGCGACCTGGTCGTGGCGGCGATCGGTGTGCCGCGCGCCCTGGGCGCCGACCATATCGCCCCGGGAGCGATCGTGATCGACGTCGGCATCAACCGCGTGGCCGATCCCTCGCGCACCTCGGGCGAGCGCCTGGTCGGCGACGTCGACGAGACGGCGGTCCTGGGGCGCGCCGGGGCGCTCACGCCGGTGCCGGGCGGCGTCGGTCCGATGACCATCGCCATGCTGCTGGAGAATACCTGGGAAGCGTACGAACGGGCCGAGGCCGGCCGTGCCTGAGTCGACCGGCGGCGTTCTCGAGCGCGAATTGAAACGCGAGCAGCGCCTGGTCGAGAGCGCCTTGCGGGCCGCGCTGCGCGGGGAGCCTGGCGTCCCGGCGCGCCTGCGGCAGGCGATGGCCCACAGCCTGCTGGGCGGGGGCAAGCGCCTGCGTCCGGTGCTGCTGCTGTGGGCCTACGATGCGGTCGCCACGCGGCGTCGGCCGGTGGTCGGGCGGGACCAGGCCCTGGTGGCGGCGGTCGGCCTGGAGATGATCCATACCTACTCGCTGATCCACGACGACCTGCCGGCGATGGACGACGACGTGCTGCGACGGGGACGCCCGACGTGCCACGTCGTCTTCGGGGAGGCGACGGCAATCCTGGCCGGCGACGGCCTGCAGGCCCGCGGCTTCGGGCTCCTGGCTGCCGGCGGTGGGCCGAGGGGCGGAGCGCTGGTGGCGCGGGTGGCGGCGGCCGTGGGGCCGGCCGGCATGGTCGGCGGCCAGCAGGCGGACCTGGAGGCCGAGGGCCGCGCGGTCAGGGCGGCCGACGTGCGGCGGATCCACCTGGGCAAGACGGCGCGGCTGCTCGCGGCGGCGCTGGCCGGAGGCGCGGAACTGGGCGGAGCCACGGTGCGCACGGTGGCCGCGGTGGAGGAGGCCGGCCGCGAGCTGGGCCTGGCCTTCCAGGGCGCCGACGACCTGCTCGACGTGACGGGGACGGCCGCGGACCTGGGCAAGACCGCGGGCAAGGACCAGGCGGCCGGCAAGGCGACCTGGGTGCGCCTGGAAGGGCTCGAGGCGGCGCGGCGGCGGACCGGACGGCATGGGGCTGCGGGGCTGGACGGGCTGCGCGGCGCACTGCCGCCCGGACCGGCACGCGAGCGGTTGCTGGCGCTCGCTGCGCGCATGTGGCAGCGTGACCGCTGACGGCGGGTGGCGCCGCGCGCGCCGCGCCGCGCGCCGGGAGGCGTGAATGGACCGGTGGCCGGCCTGGGCCCTGGTGGCCGCCTGCGCGGCGGCGGGCCAGGCAGTGAAGTTCCTGCTGTACTCGGCCGTGGCGCGGCGACCCGCCGTGTCGGCCCTGGTGCAGGGCTACGGGGCGCCGAGTCTGCCGGCGACGGTGCTGTCCTGCCTGCTGGCGCTCATGGTGCTCCGGTGCGGCTGGGACTCGAGCGAGGCGTCCGTGTCCCTTGTCCTGGCCGTGGTGGCCGTGCACGACACGGTCAAGCTGCGCGTCGCCGCCACGCGCCAACGCGCGGTGGTGCACGCGATCGTCACCACGGAGCCGGCGGCCGGGCCGCTGCGGCGGCTGGTCGCGGGCTACCTCGACCCGGTAAGCCACCACCCGGCGCACGTCGTGACCGGCGTGGCGTTCGGGATCCTGTTCGCGGTAGCCGCCGGCGCGACCCCGCGCTAGGCTGGGTGCCAGCGCCGCAGGGCGGGCCCGGTCCGCCCGGGGAGCCGGCCAGGTCGGCAGTCACAGAAAGAAGGCGTGATGGGCGGCATCCTGCCCGGCATCGGCGGACCCGAGGACCTCAAGCAGCTGGACGGCGACCAGCTCACGTGCCTGTGCGCCGAGCTGCGCGAGCAGATCATCTCTTCGGTCTCGCGCACCGGCGGGCACCTGGGCGCCAGCCTGGGCGTGGTCGAGCTGACCGTGGCCCTGCACCGGGTCTTCGAGTCCCCCCGCGACAAGATCGTCTGGGACGTGGGCCACCAGGCCTACGGGCACAAGCTGCTGACCGGGCGACTGGCGGGCTTCGACACGCTGCGCCGCCGCGGCGGCGTTTCCGGCTTCCCCAAGCGCAGCGAGAGCGAGCACGACACCTTCGGCGTGGGGCACGCCTCGACGGCGATCTCGGCGGCGGTAGGCTACGCGGCGGCCCGCGACGCGCGCGGCGAGGACCATGCGGTGGTGGCCGTGGTGGGCGACGGCGCGCTTACCGGCGGACTGGCCTACGAGGGACTGAACAACGCGGGGCTGCTGGGCACCAACCTGATCGTCATCCTCAACGACAACAAGATGAGCATCTCGCCCAACGTCGGCGCGATCTCGAAGTACCTCACGCGCATCACCAGCGGGCGCCACTACCTGCGGCTGGAGGCCGACGTCTGGGACCTGCTGGGTCGGATGCCGCGCGGCGGGCGCGCCCAGGAGCTGGCGGGACGCATCAAGGAGAGCCTCAAGCAGCTCGTGGTGCCGACGGTGCTGTTCGAGGAGCTGGGCTTCAAGTACTACGGGCCGCTGGACGGCCACGACCTGCCGCTGCTGGTCAGCACGCTGCAGGCCGTGCGGCAGCTCAAGGGCCCCATCCTCATCCACCTGATCACGGAGAAGGGGAAGGGCTACAGCTTCGCGGAGCAGGACGGGCAGCGCTACCACGGCGTGGGCAAGTTCGACAAGGCCGAGGGGATGAAGGTCGTCGCGCCGGCCGTGCCCTCGTACACCGACGTGTTCGGCGACACGATGTGCGAGCTGGCCGCGGGTGACACGCGCATCCATGCGATCACCGCCGCCATGCCCTCGGGCACCGGCCTGGACCGGCTGCGGGAGCAGGCGCCGCGCCGCTGCCACGACGTGGGCATCGCCGAGGGGCACGCCGTGACCTTCGCAGCGGGCCTGGCCTGCGCGGGCGAGCGGCCGGTGGTGGCCATCTACTCGACCTTCCTGCAGCGGGCGCTGGACCAGATCATCCACGACGTGGCGCTGCAGCACCTGCCCGTGGTCTTCGCGGTGGATCGTGGCGGCGTCGTGGGCGAGGACGGGCCCACGCACCACGGCGTGTTCGACCTGACCTTCCTGCGGATGGTGCCGGGCATGGTCGTCATGGCCCCGCGGGACGAGGACCAGCTGCGCCACATGCTGGCGACGGCCCTGTCGCGTGACGACGGCCCGTGCGCGTTGCGCTACCCGCGCGGGGCCGGGCTGGGCGTGCCGCTCACGGGCGAGCCGACGCCGCTGCCGATCGGGCGCGCGGAGACGCTGCGCCATGGCGGGGACGCGTGCCTGCTGGCGGTGGGCACGATGGTGCCGGCGGCCCTCGGCGCGGCCGATCTGCTGGCGCGGCGCGGCTGCGAGGTGGAGGTGGTGGACATGCGGTTCGTCAAGCCGCTGGACGCCGACCTGCTGGCGGACGTCTGGCACCGTCATCGCGAGGTCTTCACGCTGGAGGAGAACACCGTCGTCGGCGGCTTCGGCGCCGGCGTCCTCGAATGGGCGGCCGTCCACGAAGAGGTGCACCCGCCGCACGTGGAGTGCCTCGGCATTCCCGACGAGTTCCAGGAGCACGCCACGCGGGCCGAGCTGCTGGCGGGGATGGGCCTGGATGCCGCCTCGCTGGCCGAGCGGGTCGCCGCGCGCCTTGCCGAGTCACGGGCCGACGAGGGGCGCGGCACCGGTCGGCGCGCCGGGAGCGCCTCGTGACGCCGGGCGCCGGCGCGCCGCGCGCGGTCGGTCTGCTGGGCAACGCCGCCAAGCCGGACATCGGGCAGGCGCTGGGCGCGGCGGCCGAGGCCTGCCGCGCGCTCGGGCTGCGCCTCGTGGCGGCCGACGAGCTGGCGGCGGTGGTGCCGGCCGGGATGGCCGTGCTCCCGGAAGCGGAGCTGGTCGCCACCTGCGACGTCGTCGTGGCGATGGGCGGCGACGGGACGATGCTGCGCGCCGTGCGGGCGGTCGGCACCAGCGCGGTGCCGCTCCTGGGGGTGAACCTGGGGTCGCTCGGCTACCTGACGGATATCCCGCTGCCCGGGCTGGGCCGCGCCTTCGCGCAGCTGGCCGCCGGCGAGTACCATCTGGAGGACAGGACGCAGGTCCGCTGCGCGGTGCTGCGCGAGGGACGGGAGCTGGCCGTGCTCACGGCGCTCAACGACCTGGTGATCAACATGGGGCCGCTGCCGCGGGCCATCGAGATGGAGTTGCGCCTGGACGGCGACTCGCTGGGGCACTTCCTGGGCGACGGTGTCGTCGTGGCGACGCCGACCGGCTCGACCGCCTACAACCTGTCGGCCGGCGGGCCGATCTGCCAGTCGTCCGTGCCCTGCCTCCTGATCGCCCCGATCTGCCCGCACGCGCTGGGCATGCGCCCGCTGGTGGTCCCCGAGCCGACCCGCATCGAGATCATCCTGCTGGGCACGGGCGAGGGCGCGGTGCTGACGGCGGACGGCCAGGAGGTGGTGCAGGTGTGCGACGGAGACCACCTGGATTTCGGGCTGGCCGACGCGCGGGTGCGCCTGGTGAAGTTCCCGCAGAGCAGCTTCTACCGCGTGATGCGGCACAAGCTGAACTGGGGCGGGCCCCGCCGGCGCGAACAGAAGGGGCGCTGATGCTGAGGGAACTGCGCATCGCCCACCTGGCCCTGGTCGACGAGGCGACGCTGTCGCTCGAGCCGGGCCTGACGATGCTGACCGGCGAGACCGGCGCCGGCAAGTCGCTCGTCGCCGGGGCGCTGTCGCTGCTGGCGGGCGGCAAGGCCGACCCCAAGCTGATCCGCGAGGGAGAGGACCTGGCCTGGGTCGAGGGCGTCTTCGACCTGGCGGAAAACGAGGCCGCGCTGTCCGCCTGCGCCGCGCTGGGCGTGCGCGTGGGCGGCGACGGCGTGCTGGTGCTGCGGCGCGAGCTGCGCCGCGAAGGCCGTGGCCGCGTGCTGATCAACGGGCTCGCTTCCTCGCAGGCGCTGCTGGAGGATGTCGGCGGCAGGCTCGTGGCCATCCAGAGCCAGGACCAGCAGCGCCAGCTCTCACGGCCCGCGTTCGCGCGCGAGTTCCTGGACGCGGCGCTGGGCCTGGATGGCGAGCTGGCGGCGATGCGCGAAGCCGTGGCGGCGCACCAGGCAGCTGCCGCCGCCCTGGCCGAGCGGCAGCGCGAGTCCGACCTGGCGCGCCGGCAGCAGGAGCTGTGGGAATTCCAGCACCGCGAGCTGGAGGAGATGCGGCTGCGCGAGGGCGAGGTCGAGAAGCTCGACGAGGACCTGGCGGTGGGCCGCAACGCGCGCGGGCTGCTGGAGGCGGCGGCGCGCGCCCTGGAGGACCTCAGCGACGGGCAGCCGGCGGCGCGCGGGCTGCTGGGGGCGGCGGAGAAGGCGCTGGCGCCGCTCGAGCGGACCAGCGGTCGGCTGGGCGAGGCGCTGCGCCTGGTACGCGACGCGGAGGCGGCCGTCGCCGAGGCGGCGGCCGACCTGCGGCGCTTCGTGGACGGGCTGGATATCGATCCGTCGCGCCTGGACGAGTGGGAGGAGCGCCGGGCGCGGTACCAGTCACTGTGCCGCAAGTACCAGCGCGACGTGCCCGGCCTGATCGCGCTGCGGGACGAGCTGGCGCAGCAGCTGGCGCGGCAGCGCAACGCGGACCAGGATGTGCGCGGCCTGGAGGACTCGCTGCGGGCGGCGGCAGCCCGGGCGGCGGATGCGGCCGCTGCGCTGCGCAAGGCGCGCCGCGACGGCGCGCCCGGCGTGGCCCGCCGTGCCGGCGAGCTGATCCGTCCGCTGGCCCTGCCGGACCTGGAGATGCGCTTCGAGATCGAGCCTGACATCTACGCCGCCGGACCGGTGGAACTGGAGGGCCAGCGCTGTCGCGTCACCGGCCACGGCGCCGACCAGGTGCGGCTGCGCGTGCGCACGAATCGCGGCGAGGCGCCGGGCGAGGTCGGCGCGATCGCCTCCGGCGGCGAGCGCTCGCGGATCTGGCTCGGCCTGTCCGTGCTGGCGGATCGCCAGGCCGAACGTCCGCTGCTGCTGTTCGACGAGATCGACGCCGGCCTGGGCATGGACAACGCGCGGCCGGTGGCGGCCCTGCTGTCCCGGCTGGCGGCCGGCCGGCAGGTGGTTTGCATCACCCACCTGGCCACCGTCGCGGTGCAGGGGGACCGGCACTGGGTGGTGCGCAAGGCTGCCCGCGGCCGGCGGACGGTGCTGGCCGTGGCCGAGGCGGCCGGCGAGGAGCGCGTGCAGGAAGTGGCCCGCCTGCTGGGCGGCGCGTCCACCGGCAGCGGCCCGCCCGCCGCGCAGGTCGCCTATGCCCGCGAACTGCTGGAGGCGCGCTCGGCGAGCCCGGCATCCGGCATTTGACTGCCCGGGGCCCGTGCCCCATTATACCGGCCCAAGGTGCGCCCGTAGCTCAGCTGGATAGAGCGTCTGCCTCCGGAGCAGAAGGTCGTGAGTTCGAATCTCGCCGGGCGTACCAACTTCTTCCCTGCCGCGTGAACCGGCGCCGAGCCCATGGCCAACCTGCTGCGCATCGTCCTGCTGCTGGCGCTCTACCTGGTCGGGCGGGGATTCTACCGCGCCTGGCGCCTGGACCAGGCCCGCGCCCGTGAACGGCGACGGGCGGCCGAGTCCGGGCGGTACGGCAACCTGTCGGACCAGGACGTCAGCGATGCGGATTTCGAAGAGATCCCCAAGGACAAGTGAGCGCTTCTCCTCGCGCTTCGGGGACGGGGCACCGGGCGACTTCCCGCTGCGCCAGTACCTGCGCCTGCGCGAGGACCTGGGTGTACAGGCGCTGCACTCCGCGCTGACCGCCCTGTTCGTGGTCCTGCTCCTGGTCTTCGGCCGGGCGTTCGACGGGCTGTTCCGGGCGCACGGTGCGCACCTGAACCCGTGGTACCGCCGGGGCGTCTGGATCCTGATCGTGATCCTGGCCCTTTCGGTCCTGCGGCGCTTGTATTATAAATTGGTGGAATTGCGCCAGATAAGGCGCGACATGCAGGAGCTTCGCGCCGGCTTCCGTCAGCAGGGGGACGACGGCGGCGCACCCGGAGACGGGGGAACGACGGGCCCGCTGAAGGGTCGTTAAGTGCGCCCCGCCATTGCCGATACACGTGGACGTCGAACCTGAGCCGGCCGCCGGGACCGCACTGCGCTGACCGGCGGCATCATGCCCTACCGCCCAAGAGGTGTCCCATGCAGCAGCAGGCACTGATCGAGAAACTCCAGACCCGCAAGGCCCGCCTCAGCGTCCTGGGGCTCGGCTACGTCGGCCTGCCCCTGGCCGTGGCCTACGCAAAGGCCGGCTTCGAGGTGATCGGCTTCGACCTGTCCCAGGAGAAGGTCGACGCCATCAACCGCAAGAGCAGCTACATCATCGACATCACCGACCAGGAGCTGGCCGAGGCGGTCAAGCCGGGCGGGCTGCGCGCGACGACCGACTTTTCCGAGCTGGCCAGGGTCGATGCGGTGAACATCTGCGTGCCGACGCCGCTGGGCAAGACGCGCGACCCGGACATCTCGTACATCCAGTCGGCGGTCGCCTCCATCAGCGCGAGCATGCACGCGGGGATGCTGGTCATCCTGGAGAGCACGACCTACCCGGGCACGACCGAGGAAGTGATCCTGCCGATCCTCTCGAAGGACGGCCTGGTCGTGGGCAAGGACTTCTTCCTGGCCTTCTCGCCCGAGCGTGTGGATCCGGGCAATGCCCAGTTCACGACGATCAACATCCCGAAGGTCGTGGGCGGCGTCACGCCCGAGTGCACCGAGGTGGCGCGCACGCTGTACAGCCAGGTGATGCAGAAGGTCGTGCCGGTGTCGTCGGTGCGCGTGGCCGAGACCGTGAAGCTGCTGGAGAACACGTTCCGCAGCGTGAACATCGCGATGGTCAACGAGCTGGCCCTGATGTGCGCGGCGATGGACATCGACGTCTGGGAAGTGATCGCCGGCGCCTCGACGAAGCCGTTCGGCTTCATGCCGTTCTATCCGGGGCCGGGCCTGGGCGGTCACTGCATCCCCATCGACCCGTTCTACCTGTCGTGGAAGGCCAAGCAGTACGGCTCGGAGGCGCGCTTCATCGAGCTGGCCGGGCAGATCAACGGCTCGATGCCGAAGCACGTCGTGAACCTGGCGGCGCAGGCGCTCAACACCCGCAAGAAGGCGCTCAACGGCAGCCGCGTGCTGGTCGTCGGCGTGGCTTACAAGCCGGCCATCGACGACATCCGTGAGTCGCCCGCGCTGGACGTGATCGAGCTGCTGAACAAGGCCGGCGCGCAGGTGTCGTGGTACGACCCGCACGTGCCGGCGCTGCCGGCGGGGATCCACGGCGCGATGCTGAAGGAGTGGTCGAAGGCGCAGCTGGCGAATTTCGACGCCGCGGTCATCGTCACCCCGCACCCGGGCGTGGACCACAAGGTGCTGCTCGGTGCCGGCCCGCTGGTCCTCGACACGCGCAACGCCCTCAGGGGCGAGAAGCACCCCGACCTGACGCGGCTGTAGGCCGGGAAGGACGCACGAGGCATGACCCGATACCTGGTGACCGGCGGCGCGGGCTTCATCGGCTCGCACGTGGCCCGGGCGCTCGCCGCCGCCGGTCACGAGGTCGTCGTGCTCGACAACCTCTCGACGGGAAGACGGGAGAACCTGGACGGCGCCACCGGCCGGCTGGACCTGGTCGTGGGCAGCATCACCGACCTGGACACGGTCGAGCGCTGCTGCCGCGGCGTCGACTGCGTGTTCCACCAGGCGGCGCTGCCGAGCGTGCCGCGAAGCGTGGCCGACCCGCTGGCCAGCGACGAGCACAACGTCGGTGGCACGCTGCGCGTCTTCTGGGGCGCGCACAGGCAGCAGGTGCGGCGCGTCGTCTTCGCCGCCAGCAGCTCGGTCTACGGCAACACGGCCGAGCTGCCCAAGCACGAGGGGATGCCGCCGCGCCCGCTGTCGCCGTATGCGGTCAACAAGGTGGTCGGCGAGATGTACGGCGCCGTGTTCAGCAGCCTCTACGGGCTGGGCACGGTCGGGCTGCGCTACTTCAACGTCTTCGGGCCCCGCCAGGACCCGCAGAGCCAGTACGCAGCCGTGGTGCCGCGCTTCATCACCGCCTTCCTGGAGGGACGGGCGCCGGTGATCCACGGCGACGGCTCGCAGTCGCGCGACTTCACCTTCGTGGACAACGTGGTGGAGGCGAACCTGGCCGCCTGCGCGGCGCCGGACAGCGCCTGCGGGCGCTCCTACAACATCGCCCTGGGCGGGCGCATCTCGGTGACGGACCTCTGCCTGAAGATCCGCGGACTCGTGGGCTCGACCGTGGAGCCCAGCTATGACGCGGCGCGCGCCGGGGACGTGCAGCACTCGCAGGCGGACGTCCGCCTGGCGCGCGAGCACCTGGGCTACGAGGGCAAGGTGGACCTGGACGAGGGGCTGCGGCGGACCGTCGCCTGGTACCGCGACCAGGCCGGACCGCGCGGAAAGGCGTGACGATGAACAACCATGGCAAGCGTGGCTCGGCGGCGATGGCGGGACTTCGTTCACTGGTGCTGTTGCTGGCGCTGGTCCTGCTGCTGCCCGCCGCGACGATGGCGCAGGGCGGCGGGACTATCGTCCCGGGCGATGTGCTGCAGATGCTGGTGCCCGGCCGGCCCGACCTTGACCGGGCGCTGGTCGTGGCCCCGGACGGCACGGTGGAGATCCCGCAGGTGGGCGAGGTGCGGCTCTCGGGCCTGGGCCTGGCCGAGGCCGGCCTGGTTCTCAAGCAGCGGCTGCGCCTGATCGCCCCGACGCTGGATACGGTCGAGGTGACGCGTGCCGAGGCCGCGAGCTTCCGCGTCTACGTGATCGGCGAGGTCGGCAACGCCGGCGTGCACGAATTCCCGACGCCGCCGTCGGTGTGGGACGTCATGCGCGCGGCGGGCGGGCCGCTGCGCTCGGCGGACCTGCGCGAGGCGCGCGTCATCCGCGAGCAGGATGGGGGTCCGCGCACGATCGGGATGGACCTGTCCGGAATCCTCCAGGGAGAGGGCTTCCCGCAGGAGAAGCTGCACAACGGGGACACCCTGGTGGTGCCGTCGCTGCCGGAAGGCGTCTCGGGCGTCAAGGCTGCTCGCGGCGTGAAGGTGTTCGGCGGCGTGGCCGTGCCATCGATCGTGCCGGTGGACGGACCGACGCCCCTGATGGACGTGCTGATGCTGGCCGGCGCGCCGATCGCCGAGGCGAACATGAAGAAGGTCTGGTGGGTGCATGCCGCCGACGGCACGGACCAGGCGCGCCTGGTGAACCTGCGACTGTTCCTGGAGAAGGGCGACCCGGCCGGCAATCCGGAGATCCACCCGGGCGACACCGTGAACGTCACGCTCTCGCGCCCGGGCAAGCTGCAGACGACGTTCGGCTTCCTGCTGGGGACGGCGGCGACCATCGCGGCGATCATGGTTGCCGCGAACCAGAACTAGCCCGTCCGCCCAGACGCGTCAGGCCGGCGGTTCCGCGGTGGCGGGACCGCCGGCGTTCTTGTCGGGAGCCAGCAGCAGACGCCGCGACGGCGCCCAGAACGCCAGGCCCACGGCGACCGCCAGCCACAGGGTGAACAGGCGGATGACCAGGGCGGCGGCCGCACCCGCGGCATCGGGAACGGCCAGCCGCCCGAGCAGCCAGACGATGGTGGCCTCGGTGCCGCCGAGCCCCCCCGGCAGGAAGCTCAGCGAACCGACCAGCGTGCCGGCGGCGTAGACGAAGCCGGCCTGGCCCACGGTCACGTCCAGGCCCAGCCCCCGGCAGGCGACCCACATTCCCAGGCACTCGGCCCCCCAGGCGGCGGTGGACAGGGCGACGGCCCACCAGGCATCACCCGGTCCCAGCAGGCGACCCAGCGCGACGGCGGCCCCCTCGAGGCCGTCGCGGTGGCGGGCGAGCTGCCGCCGGGAAGCCACGCGCGCCAGCAGGCGATCACGCACCGGCCGTACCTGGAAGAGCACGAGCAGCAGCGGCACCGCGGCCGCAGCCGCCAGTCCGCCGCGCAGGCCCGCCAGCTGCCCCGGCCAGGCCGCGAGCCCCGCCGCCGCGAGCAGCAGCACGCCCAGGAAGTCGTAGACGCGCTCGGCCAGGACCACCGGCAGGCCACGGGCCAGCGGCACAGCGAAACGCTCCCGCAGGAGCCCGGCCTTGAAGACCTCGCCGATCTTCCCGGGCGTGATCACCATCAGGTAGGCGGAGAAATAGAGCACCAGCGAGTCGCGCGGGCGCAGGGCGATCCCCAGGCGCCGAAGGAACAGCTCCCACCGCAGGTAGCGCAGGCCGTAGTTCGCCAGCGAGAGCCCGGCCAGGGGCAGGTAGAGGCCGGCCGGGAACCCGCCCAGACGCGAGCGCAGGTCATCCCAGCCGACGATCGTCGCCCCTGCCACGTAAATGACGGCGGTGGCGGCCACCAGCAGGAAGGTCCGGGCGATCCACCGGCGGGGTCCGGGCACGGCAAGCGCCTTTCGATTTCTCAAAACCCGTTGAAGCCAAGAAACTTACGAAACACGTCAATTATGCTCGATAGCGCCTCCGGGCGCAACCGGTAAGGCGCGCAGACTGCCGGACGGGCTGTGTACGAAACAGAAAATGGTTGTTGCCAACCTGACCCCGGTGGTTTACAATAAATGAGTTCGAGGGGCGATGTGGGCGATGACCGGGGGGCATCGTCCAGGTATCATCAATCGCCCGACTCTCTCAGCCTTCGGCAACCACGGATGGCGCCGACAGCGCGCGACGGTGAACACTATGGCTAACAGGCTCACAGGTGGATCTGACGACCCGGCGAAGCTCGGTTCCGGCTTCCTGACGGGGACCGGCACGGCGGTCGTGGCGCTTTCGGCGGCCCTGCCCGCGGCGCTGCCCGGCGAGGGTCTCGCGGCGGTGCCCGCGTATTCGGGCACCCTCAGGTTGCCGGGGAGCTTCTTCCTGACGTTCAAGCGCAGCTTCGACGTCGCGGTGTCGCTGCTGGCGCTGGGCGCCTTCGGCCTGGTGCTGCCCCTGCTGGCGCTGATCATCAAGCTCGATTCGCCCGGCTCGGTGTTCTTCTCGCAGGAGCGTGTCGGCATCAATCGCCGGCGCTCGCGCAGCGGCTACGACGGGGTGGACCGCCGCAAGGTCCTGCAGCCCGGCCGTCCGTTCAAGGTGATCAAGCTGCGGACGATGGGCGTGCACGCGGAAGCGGGCGGCCCCCAGTGGGCCACCAAGAACGACGTGCGCATCACCCGCGTCGGCCGGTTCCTGCGCAAGACGCGCCTGGACGAGGTGCCGCAGTTCCTGAACGTGCTGCGCGGCGAGATGAGCCTGGTCGGCCCGCGCCCGGAGCGGCTGGTGTTCGTGCGGCAGTTGGAGAAGGAGATTCCCTACTACCGTGACCGCCTGCTGATGCTGCCGGGCATCACCGGCCTGGCCCAGGTGATCAACGGCTACGACGACGGCATCGAGTCGGTGCGCCGCAAGATCGAGCTGGACCGCCAGTACATCCATTCGGCCGGCTTCCTGACGGAGTTCAAGATCCTGCTGGCCACCGTCAGCGTGGTCCTGAAGGGCGAGGGCGCGCGCTAGCGGGCACGAACGGCAGCGCCGCAAGGCAGGGAAGGGACCGCGCCGGGCGCGGTCCCTTCGTCGTTCGGCAGCGCTCCCCGCGTTCCGCCCCTGGCCCTTGCCTGTGCCCGGCGACGGATGCATAATGCCGTCAAGCGGACGCCTGCCTGGCGTGCCCCGGCCAACCCGCGATCCGGCGCAAGGACCCCATGAAGCCCCTCATCCTGGTCATCGATGACGAAGAGGCGATCCGCCTGTTCCTGGAGTCGACGCTCGAGGACGAGGGCTACGAGGTGCGCACGGCGGCCAACGGGACCGACGGGCTGCGCGAGGCCTTCGCCCGCGTGCCGGACCTGGTGCTGCTGGACCTGATGCTCCCGGACATGAGCGGCCTGCAGGTGCTCGGCAGCCTCAAGGAGCAGCTGCCGCACCTGTGCGTGGTCATGCTCACGGCGTACCGGGAGGCCGACACCGCGGTCAAGGCGATGAAGCTGGAGGCCTTCGACTACGCGACCAAGCCCATCCAGCTCAAGCACCTCGTCGCCGTCGTGAAGAAGGGGCTTGAAGCGACAGCCGACGCGCGCGAGCGTTACCGACGGATCACGCAAAGCGACCTTTTCGGCGGCATCGACGACGTGGTCCCCAGCCAGGACCCGGCGATGCTCGAGGTCTACGACACCGTGCGGCGCATTTCCGCCGGCGGCTCCAGCACCGTGCTGATCGAGGGCGAGTCCGGCGTCGGCAAGGACGTCGTGGCCAGCCTCATCCACCGCACGTCGCCGCGGCGGGACTTCCCGTTCCTGGACGTCAACTGCGCCGCGCTGCCGGAGACGCTGCTCGAGAGCGAGCTGTTCGGGCACGAGAAAGGCGCCTTCACGGACGCCGTGGCGCAGAAGCTGGGCCTGCTCGAGCTCGCCAACGGCGGCACGCTGTTCCTGGACGAGATCGGCGAGATGGCGCTGACGGTCCAGGTCAAGCTGCTGCGCGTCCTGGAGAAGATGGTTTTCCGGCGCGTGGGGGGGCTGCAGGATATCGGCGTCGACGTGCGGATCGTGGCGGCCACGAACCGCAACCTCGCAAGCCAGGTCAGGATCGGGAGTTTCCGCGAGGATCTCTACTATCGCCTGAACGTCGTGCGCCTGGCCGTGCCCCCGTTGAGGTCGCGCCCGGCGGACATCGTGCCGCTGGCCGAGTTTTTCCTGGGCAAGTTCAGCGGACGCTTCAGCCGGAACTTCAAGCGATTCGACGAATCGGCTGTCCGGCAGATGGTTGCCTACCCCTGGCCCGGCAATATCCGCGAGCTGCGCAACGCGATCGAGCGCGCCGTGCTGCTGGAGGACGGCGTCTCGCTGTCGGCCGCGCAGCTGCGGCTCGGCGCCGAGCCTGGGACCGGGTCCGCGGCGCTGCCGCAGACCCTGGCGGACGTGCTCACGGCACCGTGGCCCGAGGACGGCGTGGACCTGGAGGACCTGGTGGGGCAGTTCGAGGCGGCGCTGCTGCGCCGGGCCCTGGCCGAGGCCGGCGGCAACCAGAGCCAGGCGGCCCGCCTGCTGCGGCTGAACCGGGACAAGCTCCGCTACCGCCTGCGGCAGCACGGGGTGCGGTCGTGAGGCGGGTCGCCGACGGCAGGCCGCGGGCTCGGCGGCTCGGCGTGATCCTGGCGGCCGGCTGGCTCGCGGTCGTCGCCGGCGTCACGGGGTCTGGCTGCGGCGTGTACACGGCCAGCAGCGGTCGCGTGCAGGAAGAGCGCAAGCGCGTGCACGTGGCGTTCCTGGAGAACGACACGGCCGAGGCGAACCTGGGCGTGGAGCTGACCGACGCGATCGTCCAGGCCCTCCAGGTCGACAACACGCTGAAGGTGGTCGGGGAGGACGTGGCGGAGTCGATGATCACCGGCCGCGTGCTGCGGTACACGCTGCGGGAGATGGCCACCCGCCCCGACCTGACGGTCAACGAGTACCAGGTGCAGATCGCCGTCTCGCTGACCTTCACGATCCGCAGCACGGGCGAGGCGATCTTCGACAAGCGCACCTTCAACGGCTCGGGCAACTACGTGCTGAACGATCCGCAGGGCACCACGGAACAGACGGCACGCGCGGAAGCGGCCGGCGAGATCGTGCGCGACATCCTGGCGCAGGTCGTGGAGGACTGGTGATGGCGCAGCGCGGCGGACGCGAGCAGGCGGGCGATCCCGGCTTCCAGGACCTCGTGCGCGAGGACCTGAAGACCGGGAAGTTCCGGCCGGTCTACCTGCTGGCCGGCGACGACACGCTGCGGATCGAGGGCGTCGTCGAGAAGATCCGCCGCGATGCGCTCGGCGAGTCGGGCGCCGCCTTCAACTACCACGTGCTGAGGGGCGACCAGGTGCCCGTCGCCCGCGTCGTCCAGCAGGCGCTCGCGCTGCCGATGCTCGGCCGCGTGCAGGTGATCTGGCTCAAGCAGGCCGACGCCTGTGTCGGCGATGCCGACAGCCAGGCCGCCCTCGAGAAATACCTGGCCAAGCCGGTGCCCGAGACCATCCTGATCATGTCCACCGACAAGGCCGACAAGCGCAAGCGCTGGGTCAAGCTCTGCCAGGCGTCGGGCTTCTACTTCGACTTCACGCCGCCCAGCGGCGAGGCGCTGGTGCAGTGGGTGCTCAAGGCGGCGCAGAAGGAGAGCCTGCCGCTGGGCGCCGATCAGGCGCGCCTGCTGGTCGAGCTGGTCGGCAACGACCTGATGAGCCTCAAGAGCGAGATCGACAAGCTGGCCCTGATGTGCGACGACCGCGGGCACGCGTTCACCGCCGAGGAACTGGGCGCCGTCATCATGGACCAGGCCGCGCTGGAGGGCTACGAGATCACCGCCGCGCTGGAGCCCGGGCGGGCCGCCGAAGTGCTGCGGACCTGGTTCCGGCTGCAGGAGTGGGGGCGCAGTGCCCACGAGATAGCCCCCCTGCTCCTGGCCCGCATCCGGAAGGGGGCCCTCCTGGCCGCCTGTCGCGACGAGGGCCTTCGTGACGGCGAGACGGCCGCCCTCAGTGGCCAGAACCCCTACGCCTTGCGCTTCCTTGAGCCGATGGTGCGCGGGATGGGCCTCGGCGGCCTGGCTCGCGGCCTGGACGTGGCCCTGGACGCGGACCGGCGCCTGAAGGGATCGCCCCTCGGGCCGGACCTCGTCGTCGAGAAGATGATCCTGGAACTGTGCCGGCGGCCCGACGGTCGTGGATCGGGCCCGGCGCGCCCCCGAAAGGACTGAGCGATGTCGAGCACCCTGCGCGAGTTCACCGACGCCGACTTCATGACCGCCGTGATGCAGAACCCGCAACCGGTGCTCGTCGACTTCTGGGCGCCCTGGTGCGGGCCCTGCAAGGCGCTGACGCCGACCATCGAGAAGCTGGCCGGCGAGTTCACGGGCAAGGTCATCGTCGGCAAGATGGACATCCAGGCGCACCCGCAGGCCGCGGGCGAGCTCGGCATCCGCAGCATCCCGGCGCTGCTGTTCTTCAAGGGCGGCCGCGTGGTGGACTCGCTGATGGGCGCGGTCAGCGAAGGGAAGATCCGCGACAAGCTGGAGCAACTGGCCGGCTGAGGCAGGGGCCGCGAAAAGTGCGCACGGGGCCGGTCCTGCCCGTACTTAACATAATATACATTATGCGCAATAGCTGAAGCGCGGGCCGCAACGCCCGCTGCGATTGCGACTTGCGTTCATGCGACTTTCGTCCATGCTGCCTGCGTGGCCGCTGGCGGTGTGCGGCCCCTGCTTCGCGCGGAGCTGCGTGTTCGCCCGGGATTCGGATCGGCGCGACGGTCAGGTCCCGAACGGGATCCGTTCGGCCAGGTCGTCCAGGTACGGCACGCGCCAGCTCTCGCCGAACAGGGCGCGGGTGAAGCCCATCACCGAGATCGCCAGGACGGCCAGGAAGAAGGCAAGGCGCAGGACGACGACGACCAGGAACCCGAGCAGCGGGATGCGGCCGATGGTGCCGTCGATGATGAGGATGAAGAGGGCCCCCACCACCTCGGCCAGGAACAGGGCGAAGCCCTGCCGGCAGTGGCGGTCCAGGAAGGGGCTGCGGTTTCTGCTGAACATGGGCAGCAGCACCAGGAACGACGCGTAGCACAAGGCGCCGAGCCAGCGGTCGCGCACCGGGATGTCCATGCGAGATCCCCCTGCGGCGCCGGCCACCGGTGGCGACGTCCGCCTGCACAATGTAGTGCCGGCAGCGCGGAATGGAAATGCCCGAGTGCGGGCACGTCGGCCGGCGAGCGCCGGCGGATCCGGGAGACAGCACATGCACTTCGGCAGGAGGCGGCAACAGCACGCCGCGGCGCCGGATGTCGACTACCTGGACCTCGTGCCCCGGCGGGCGGTCGAGGCCGTGGAGGAGCCCGGCGGGCGATTCGTGCTTCTGATGCCGCGCTACCGGGACGCGGTCTGGGGTCGCCTCCTCCAGCCCCGCCTCGGCCCCGCCAAGCGGCACGTGCGCGTGCCGCTGGAAGCGCGTGGCGCGGCCCTGTGGGCTGCGGTCGACGGGCGCCGCAGCGTGCGCGAGCTGGTCGAGGCAGTGCGCCCGGTGACCGCCGGTGACGAAGGCGACCTTGAGCGGCGCGTCTGCCTGTACGTGCAAGCGATGGTCGACAACGGCTTCCTGGCGCTCGGACCAGCCGGCCCCGCCGGGAAGCCGCAGGGTTCCGGGAGCCCCTGAATCGTGATTGGCAATGCGTTGTCATAACGTAAGTTGCTAACTGACCCGTTGACTTCGCCCGCCGATCTGTCATCATCCCGGGATCGTGGCGCGCACCGGCCCGCAGGCGTACCATGCCACGCCGTTGAAACGCGTCCCAGGGCGCCCGACTGAACCCGCTTGAATCCACCCAGTGGCTGCTGCCGCCCGGACGGAGGTGATCGCCGCGCCACCATGCTACAGGACCTGCTCGATATCGTGATCTTCTTCGCCCGGAACATGGTCGCGGCCTTCGCCCTGTTCTTCGGCGCCTGGCTGTTGGCAGGCCGGAGGTTCGCGGGCGTCCGCCTGTCGGCGACCGCGGCGTGGACGGCAGCCGTGGTGGTGCTGGCCCTGTTCACGGGGATCGCCGCCTGGTACGTCGGCTTGGAGGGCTTCGCCGGTGAGGTGGAGCCGGTGGTCTCCACGCTCTCGTGGCTGGTGAGCGAGGGGCACCCCCTCTACACGCCGTTCGACGGTGCCGAGCGCTACAGCGTCCTCTACGGACCGTCGGTGTTCCTGACCAACGGGCTGTTCCTCCAGGTCCTGGGCCCGTCGCTGGTGTCGGTCAAGCTGGCCTCGGCGCTG
>JAYRFB010000036.1:0-2707 GCA_041908585.1 Candidatus Krumholzibacteriia bacterium | reverse complement strand
TCGGCGGCGGTCAGCAGCACGGGCTCGCCGCCGGCGCCGAGCTTGAAGTTGGTGTGCAGCTGGCCGCCGCCGCGCACGCCGTTCTTGTCCGAGGCCCAGACCAGCAGGCGGCCTCCGGCCGGGACCGAGCCCTGGGGGAACCGCCACTTCAGGGGCAGCGCGGCATCATCGCTGATCCAGCAGCCGGTCAGGTCATAGGCGGCGGGCCCGGGGTTGTAGAGCTCGATCCAGTCGGAGAAGGCGCCGTCGACATCGGCGACGGTGGCCGTGTTCGAGCTCATGTACTCGTTGACGACGGGTGCGGCGCCGGCCGCGCGCGGCAGCGACCATGTCGCCAGGAGCAGCAGCCAGGCCAGCGCCGCGAGGCGCTCCCGCGGGCATTGCCGTGTGGTCATCATGCCGGCCCTCCTGCCGCGGCGGGCGGCCCGGCCAGCGCCGGGCCACCGCCCGTCGGGGCCCCTCGATTCTACCGCACCAGCTGCATCCGGGCCATGGCCTCGGCGCCGCCGGCGCTCAGGCGGCCCAGGTAGCTGCCGCTGGGCAACGCGCGCCCGGCCTCATCGCGACCGTCCCAGTCCAGCTCGTGGCGCCCGGCCGCCAGGGTCCCGGCCGCCAGCGCGCGCACGCGGCGCCCGGCCAGGTCGAAGATCTCCAGCGTGGCGGGCCCGGCCTGCGGCAGCTCGAAGCTGAGCGTGGCCTGCGGGTTGAACGGGTTGGGAGCCACCGTCAATCGCAGCGCCGCCGAAGGCAGGTTGCCGTCCGGACCCGTGCCCGAGGTGCCGTCCGCGGCGAACTCGGCCGTGCGCGTGACCGTGCCGTTGATCGGCATCACGGTCACCGTCGGCGTCGTCTCGCCCGTCTCGGTCCAGCGGACGAAGATCGAGCCCGGCTGCGGCAGCGCCGTGACCGTCACGGCATTGCCGCGGAAATAGGTGCCGCTCCAGGGGTAGGGCTGTCCGGGCACGGGCAGCCCGGGCGTGCCGGCATCGATCAGCAGGGAGTTCACCTGCACGCGCCCGCGCGCGGCGTCGTTCACGTCCACGCGCACGGTCCCGGTCCCCGGCAGGCCGAACCGCGCCTGGTAGTGCTGCCGCACCTGCGACGGGCGGGCAGTGGCGAAGTCGCGGAAGGCCTGAACGCGCGCCGCCCAGTCCTCGGTCAGGCTCCAGCGGGCGTACCACGGGGCGATGGCCGGCGCGTACTGCGCGGCATGCGCGTCGATGATCGACACCACGCGCGCCGGCACGAACGTCGAGTTCATCTGGTCGCAGGCGGTGTTGATGAAGTCGCGGCGGAAGCCGTCGTTCTCCAGCAGGCCGCGCAGCATCTCGGTCGACCAGGCGGGGTTCGGCCAGTCCGGGCCGTTCGTGGCCAGGGCGGCCGCCAGCGCGTTGTAGGACGCGTCCTGGAACGAGTCGTCCATGTCCTTCAGCGACCAGCGCCAGCGGCCGTCATGCCCGTCGGCGGCACTCGCCGCCGGCGCGGCCACGTTCTTGCGCCAGAAGACGATGTTGTTGCCGGGCCAGTCCGTGTTAGCCGCGAAGATCTCCGCCGCGTGATAGGCGCCGAAGTTGGCCATGTCCATCAGCGAGTCCGCGTGCGCGAACGCGGCCGCGTCATTCATGTCGTGGGCCGCGACGTAGCTGCGCAGCGCGAAGTAGGGCAGGTTGCCGTCGGCCGGGCCGTCGTCCACCTCGCCGTTGTTCTCCAGCAGCACGACGTCACCCTCGTCGATGCCGTACTGCCGCTCGTAGTAGAAGCGGCTGTACTCGTCGCGCAGGTTCGCCAGTCCCCAGTACTCGCCGTCCAGGAACTGGATCACCGGGCGGCCCGCCTGCAGGTCGAAGTCCAGGCCCGCGAGCACGCGGTGGATGGCCAGGTCGCGGAAGCCCAGCCAGCCCCAGTCGTCGCCGGAGTTGCGCACGCGGAAGCGCGCATAGGACGTATGCGGCAGCTCGGGGAAGAGCTGGGCGCTGAAGTCGGCATCGCCGTACCCGGTGCCGGCGTACAGCTTGACCGTCTTCTGGGGCAGCTTCACAGTGGCGTTGCCGCTGATGCGCACGCCCGCGTCCTGCGACAGCACCACCGAGCCGCCCTCGTCGAACAGCTCGACATGCACCGGCCGCTCCCAGGCCGAGCCGCTCTGGAAGTAGTTGCCCGTCTCGTCGAGACCTGGCACGTACAGGTTCCCGGGCACGTAGATGCCGGTGGCGGGGTCGAACAGGTTGGCCGGGTCCGTCACCAGCGAGATCACCGGGAAGAAGCAGCGCGAGGCCACGTCCGGACCCACGATGAACGACCTTGTCGCCACGACGCTCGGCGTCTGTCCGGTGCGGAACGCCCGTGCCCGCACCACCGTGATCTTGTCGATGGCGCCGGTCGGTGCGCGCCAGGCGTAGTGGCCGGGCGCCATGAAGTTCGTCGGGACCAGGGCGTGGACGGCGGGGTCGCCGGCGCGGTCGTCGATCGTCAGCAGGCCCGAGTACAGCGGCGAGGTGGCCGTCGGCTCGCTGCCGTCCAGCGTGTAGCGGATCTGCGCCAGCGGGTCGGTCGTCGCCAGGCCCAGCTGGAACGAGGCGGCATGGAAGCCCGCCGCCGCCGAGAAGACCGGCTTGGGCGCCTGCGTGGTCGGCGCGCCGTTGGGCGCGCCCGGCGTCGCCGCCACGAACACCGCCCAGGTGGCGGCGCCGTCAGGAGTCCGCGCGTA
>JAYRFB010000035.1:0-21208 GCA_041908585.1 Candidatus Krumholzibacteriia bacterium | reverse complement strand
GAACTACCTGAAGGGTCGACGGGAGAAGGCTCGGGGCAGCCCGACGCCGGCCCAGGCACGGGGGATGCTGGATCGGAGGCTCGAGGTCAGTGACGTATTGGAGCGGCGGATGTTCGTGACGCGGACGGCGTTGCCGGCGCGGTGGCAGGAGTACTACTGGGGGCGGGTGCGGACGCGGGTGCTGGCTCGGCAGCGGGCGCATGAGCTGAAATACGCAGTTTGAGCGAGCGGGCAGTGACGTCCCCGACGGGGAACGCCAATGGTAGACACAATCTCGGAGGCACAACCCAAGCCAAAGGCCGGCCCCGTCGGGAGCCGGCCCTGCCTTGCCCGCGATCGGCAGCGGCTACTTCACGACCGGCAGTCCCGCCGCCTTCCATTCCACGATGCCGCGCCGCAGGTTCATCACGTTGCTGAACCCGGCATCGATGAGCAGCTTCGCCGCCACCGTGCTGCGGTTGCCCGTCTGGCAGTAGATGAACACCGACTCGTCGCGTCGCGCGGCCAGTTCGCCGATCCGCGCCTGCATCTGCTGGATCGGCAGCAGCGTGGCGCCCTCCAGGTGGCCGCCGGCGAATTCGCCCGGCGTGCGCACGTCCAGCACGAACGGCTTCAGGTTGGCGATGACCTTCGTCGCCTCGGCCGCCGTCAGCTCGCGGTAGGCAGCGGCCCGGTACTCGATCACCTCGAACGTCCCGCTCACCTGGCCCGCGGTGAATGCGTAGCGGCCGGCCTCAGACATCTTCAGGTAGGGCTTGCCGCCCTCGGGCACGGGCCAGGTCCACGACTGCTTCAGCGAGTCGACGGTGACGGTGAACGGCCCGCCGCCGGGCAGCGCCAGCTGCACGTAGTCGCCCCGGTACACGCGCACGACGGGCGCCGCCTGTGTCGCGTCGAGCGTGACGATCCGCAGGCCGCCCTCGAGCCGGCCGTCGACCTGCGGTTGCGCGGAGGCGGGCGCCGGCGAGCCATTCCGCGCGTCGGCGCCGTTCTGCTGCCCGGCGGGCTGGCCCTGGCAGCCGCCGGCCGCCAGCAGGCCGGCCATGGTGATCGCGATCAGTCGGGATTGGCGCAGGCTCATCGGTGCGTCTCCGGGGTTCAGGGGCGGTCCGTGGAGGCCTCGACGACTTCCCTGATGCCGGCTGAACACGCGGCGCAGTAGTCCTTCAGGCCCTTCGTGAACATGATGCAGTCCAGTTGCGAGCGGTAGACGCCCGTGGCGCAGTAGCCGGCGCCCTCGAACGCGCCGACCTGTCCGTGCTGCGGCTGCGCGGCGAACCAGGCGTCGAGCCGATCCTGGTGCGAGCGCGAAAGGTCCTCGCTGCCCTGGATGGCCGCGTCGATCTCCGTTTGCGGCGCGCCGCCGGTCATCAGGCGCGCGATGAGCGCGTCGTACCTGCCTCGCTCCTCCTGGTAGGCGGCGTCCATCGCGTCGTGCTCCGCCTTGGCCCAGGGTGTGGGCACCGGCACGCCAGCGCTTGTCAGCGCGGCCCACTTCGGCTTCCCGTCCAGCATCCTCGTGATGTTGCGCTCGACCGGCTCGACCCCGGCGGGGTAGAAGTCGGTGTAGGCGGTGCTGGAGGAATAGTATTCGTCGGCCAGCCCGGCGAAGCCGTGCCCGAACTCGTGCACGAACACGTAGCCGCTCCACTGGTTGTCGCTGGTGAAGGTGTTGAAGAGGTTGTAGATGCCGCCGCCGCCGTAGCGCGTGTGGTTGACCATGATCGACAGCACGTCGTACGGGACCGCCCGCGCCGCCTCGCGGATCGCGCGGTTGTCCTCGGTCAACAGGTAACGCTCGCTGCCCAGGGAATTGAAGGTGCAGCCGAGCGCCGTGTTGCGGTGCACGCCGCGCGTGGGCTCGTCGCAGCCGCGCTCCTGCGATGGCTTCATCACCCCGCGCACGCTGAAGCGGTCCTTCAGCGAGGCGAACGGCTCGCGCCCGAGCAGCGCCGCGGCGAAGCGCTCGACGTCGGCCTTGAACTTGGCGGTGTCGTCCTTCGCGTAGCCTTCGCCGAGGATCACCACGTCCACGCACTGTGCCAGGGGGCCGCCCACGTGGGCCTCGACCACGACCAGGTCCGCATCGGCCGGGTCGCGGCGCAGATCCGGCGACGCCGGGTCCACCGGGGCGCGGAACACCTCGCGCAACTGGTTGTCGGCGCCGCGGTGATCAAGTGCGATGACCGCCGGCCGCAGCGGCAGCGGGCAGCGCACCGACTCGTGGTAGGTGCGGCGGACGCCCTCGCCCGCCGGCCCGGTCGTCTTCCACTCGCCGAAGTACGAATCGAAGCCGCGCGACCACAGCAACTCGCCCGTCTGCGCGTCCAGCAGTCGCGCCCGGTAGCGGCCCAGGTCCAGGGTGTCGGCCAGTTTCAAGCGCGCGCCGGCCCACGGACCCTCGACGTGCAGGCGGTCCAGCGCGACGATCTCCTCGTCGCTGTTGCCCGTGTGGTTGAGGTCGATGCGCAGCGTGGCGTCGGCGAAGTGGTCGGCGAAGCCGGCGGCGGCCGGCGAGGCCGCGGCCAGCGCGACGGCCAGCACTGGCAGCAGCAGGGTCAGGGACGGACGACGCATCATCGGCAGGGACCTCCTGGATCCTGGGGGATGGGGTGCGGCGGGTGCGCGCCGATGGTGCGGCGGCGCGCCCCGGGCGTCAAGGCGCACCGCGCCCGGTCCGGCGAGTCGCCTCAGAACTGCCTGACCCTGATCTTCGGGCTGCCGTTGTAGCAGGCCTCGCTGCCGGGCGCGCAGGCCGCCAGCCACTTCTGCTCGAGCTGCTTCAGCGCCTCGTCGCGCTCGAGGCCGTCGAGGGCGGCGGGCACCGTGTCGAGGATCTCAAACGAGAACATGTCCTCGCCCAGGCGATTCCAGTCCGCCTGCAACTCGACGCAGCGGTGGCTGCCATTGCGCAACTCGCTGCGGTGCCGGTTCAGCGGTCCGTGCAGGTTCACGCTGCTGCCCAGCAGCAGCCGGCCGCTCTCGCGGTTCCGCACGCCGTACACGCCGGCGGTCTTGCGGGCCTGCTTGTAGAGCTCGATCCATTCCTTGCGCCGGCGCAAGTCCGGGCGCCCGGCCTGGTCATGGGTGTCCATGGCTTCTTCCTTCCCATTCCCGGCGACGGCGATCGCCGCCAGGGTCGCCGGCCGCGGCAGCGGCCTGGTCTCGAGTTCCCCGGTGCGCCGGTATCGCGGCGGCATGCCGTCGCGCCCGAGCAGGCGCTCATCCACGAGCTCGCGCCGCACGGAGCAGTAGTCGGCGTATCGTCCGGTGATGATGGCGTTGACCTCGGCCTCTTCGTAGTCGCGCCCCGGCTCGAAGTCGGCCGCCAGCGTCGCCAGGACCACCAGGCGCTTCTTCCGCTGGGCCGGCAGCCGCAGCAGGCGGCCCTTCTCGAAGAACGCGTCCAGCACGCGGCGGCGAGCGAGGTCCAGGCGTGCCTGCTCGGCGCCGCCGGTGTCGGCCGTGGCGTCGACGAGTTCGCGCAGGGTCTTCTGCAGCGGGCCCGGCCGAGCCTCGCACACGGTGTAGTACTGCTCGCGGCGCCGGTTGATCAGTCCGGCCTGGTCCAGCTTGCCCAGGTGGTGGGTGATGGTGGGCGCCGTCAGCCCCAGGCGCTCGGCCAGTTCCTCGCAGCAGGCGGGCTGCTCCAGCAGCGCGGCGACCAGCCGCAGGCGGGTCGGATCGGCCAGGGATTGGAGCAGGCGCAGGGCGTGGTCTTGTTCGGACATGGCGGTTTCCTTTGATGGTGATCGAAATAGAATAGTGAAGTTGCGGAAGTGGTGCAAGACTAATTTGACGACTATCGAATCAGAAGTCTCTTGATGGGAATGATCACCTGCAAGGCATATTGTATTTGGCTGTTTAATAAAGGCTTATACAGTTCCAGCGGAAGTTGTGTCTGATTTACTTGACATTCATCACCTGCGGCGGTACGTTGTCGGAAGTCGGAAATAATTGACACAAAGACCGAAATAACGGACAGTTCGCGACTCCCATGGGTCCGAACCGTCGCCAGGGAGCCCACCATGAACCGGTCATTCCAGGAAAAGAGCCAGTTGGTGACGTTTGCCGCCCTGCTGATCAGCTTCGGGGGGTACTTCATCGTGACGCTGCCGGGTGCGCCGGCGGACATCGGCCCGCCCACGATCGCCCTGTTCGTCGCCGCGGTCGCGCTGCTGACGGTCCTGCAGGTCTTCGGGCAGGTGACCCTCGCGCTGCTCGACCGCCGCGCCGATGCCGACGAGCGCGATCGCCTCATCGCCCTGCGCGGCGTGCGCAACGGGGCGTACGTCCTGTCGACCGGCGTCTTCGGCGCGCTCTGTGTCGGCGTGTTCGTGCCGGGCAACTTCGCGTTCACCCACGTGCTGCTCGGCGCCTGGGTGCTGGCGCAGCTGGTCGAGACGGGCTCGCAGCTGTGGCTGTACCGCCGGGAGGGGTGAGCATGGGCAAGCGCCAGGGAAGGCTCACCAACGACGTGCGCCGGCTGCGCTTCCTGCAGGGCGAGATGACGCAGCAGGAACTGGCCGACCAGGTCGGTGTCACGCGCCAGACGGTCAACGCGATCGAGGGCAACAAGTACTCGCCCTCGCTGGAGGTCGCGTTCCGCATCGCGCGCGTGCTGGGCGCCTCGCTGGAAGAGGTGTTCGGGTACGAGGAGGGGCCGCCGTGACGTGCCGCCGCCTTGCGCGTGCGCCGGCGCACGCGTGGGCCCGATACCCCGGTGCACGCGCCGGCCGGTTGCGCCGGCGCAAGTCCCGGCGCAGGTCAGGCGCCGCGTGCCGATGTCGGCCTGACCCGCGCCACCCGCTTCACTTCCGCCCCGGCGTCTTCGGCCCTGCCGCCACCACCGCGAAGCACGCATAGTGGATCAGGAAGCAGACGCAGAAGACCGGCGGCAGCGCCAGCCAGTACCACGGCTCGCGCACCGCTTGCCCGATCGTCAGCGCGAGCGGCGGCGCCTGGAGGAAGACCGCGAGGATGGCGCGGCGAAAGTCGGCCGCCAGCGGCGCCCCGCACCCCGGGCAATCGAACCGCTGGGATCGCAGGCCGAAGTAGCGGCGCATCGTGAAGTGGAAGCCTCAGGATGGGCATCGTTTGGCAAACATCCAGGTACCCCGCGATCGCAATGTGCGCCGGCGCACGCCGCCCCCCGACTTGTGCCGGCGCAACGCCCGCCGTCAAGAGCCCCGCCGCCGGCCATCGGCCCGCGCGCTCCCTACCCCCAGAACAGGTACGCCATCCCGATCGCCGCGATGAACCCCGCCACGTCCGCCGCCAGCCCGCACATGACGGCGTGGCGGGTGCGCCGGATGCCCACCGAGCCGAAGTACACGGCCAGCACGTAGAACGTGGTCTCGGCGCTGCCCTGCACCACGCAGGCCAGGCGGCCGGCGAACGAGTCGGCGCCGGCGCTCTTCATCGTCTCGATCATCATGCCGCGCGCGCCGCTGCCGCTGAGCGGCTTCATGAGCATGGTGGGCAGGCCCTCGACCCAGCGTGTGTCGCCGCCCACGGTCTCGACCAGCGCGCGCACGCCGCCCAGGATCAGGTCCAGCGCGCCGCTGGCGCGGAACACGCCGATGCCCACCAGCATCGCGATCAGGTAGGGCACGATGCCGATGGCGACGTGGAAGCCCTCCTTGCCGCCGTCGACGAAGGCGTCGAAGACGTCGACGCGGCGGCGCAGCCCGGCGCCGATGAAGGCGAGGATCATCCCGAAGATCAGGCCGTTGGCCAGCAGCGAGGACTGCGTCTCGAGCGCGGCCTGGTCCAGTTGCGTGAAGTAGGCGACCAGCCCGCCGACGATCGCCGTCATGCCGCCGAGGTAGGCCAGCACCACCTTGTCCCACAGGCGCAGGCGCTGGATGACGCCGGTGACCAGCAGGCCCGTCATCGTCGAGCAGAACGTCGCCACCAAGATCGGCAGGAAGACGTCGGTCGGGTCGGCGGCGCCCAGTTGCGCGCGGAAGGCGAGGATCGTCGTCGGCACGATGGTCACGGAGGAGGCGTTGATCACCAGGAACAGGATCTGGTCGTTGCTGGCTGTGTCCTTGTCGGGGTTCAGCTCCTGCATCTGGCCCATCGCCTTCAGGCCGACGGGCGTGGCCGCGTTGTCGAGGCCGAGCATGTTCGCGGCCATGTTCATGACGATGCTGCCGTGCGCGGGGTGGCCGGCGGGGATGCCCGGGAACAGGCGGCGGCCGAGCGGGCCGAAGATGCGGGCGATGAACTCGACAGCGCCGCCGCGCTCGCCGATCCGCATGATGCCCAGCCACAGGCACATCACGCCGGTCAGGCCGAGGGCGATCTCGAAACCCGTCTTGGCCATGTCGAAGGTGGCGCCGACCATCTCGCGCCAGACGCCGGCGTGGCCGCCGAAGGTGCGGCCGATCGCGGCCAGGAAGCCGCCGACGAAGAAGAAGACCCAGATCCGGTTGAGCATCCGTTCTCCTGCCCGGGGTGAGCGCGCGCCGGGGCGCAGCATAGCGGGCTGCCGCGCCCCTGTCACCCGCGGGGGCCAGGGCCCCTTGACGCCGCCGGCGGGTCGATCTATGATAGTAGCCATGACTACTACTGATCAGGCATCCCGCGCCCTGCAGGACCTGGGCTTCACCGCCCTGGAGGCGCAGGTCTACGCCTACCTGCTGCAGCACGCCCCGGCCACCGGCTACCGGGTCAGCCACGCCATCGGCAAGCCCACGGCCAACACCTACAAGGCCCTGGCCTCGCTGGCGGATCAGGGCGCCGTGCTGCTGGACGATGGCGGCGGCGGGGCGGCGCGGGCCGTGCCGCCGGCGGAGCTGCTGGCCGGGCTGGAGCGGCGCACGCGCGAGCGGCGGGAGGCGGCGGCGGCCGCGCTGGCCGACCTGGCGCCCGGCGAGGTCGATGATCGCGTCTACGCGCTGCGCGACCGCGACCAGGTTCTCGAACGCGCACGGGCGATGCTGGCGCGCGCGCGGCAGATCGTGCTGGCCGACCTGTTCCCCGCAGTGTTCGACGAACTGCGCGCGGACCTGGCCGACTGCGCGGCGCGGGGCGTGAGCGTCACCGTGCGCGCCTATGCGCCGGCCGAGGCAGGCGCCGCGCTCGTGGTCGGCGGCGAGGGCAAGGGCGCGCCCGGGCGCTGGCCTGGACAGCAGCTGTCCCTGGTCGTCGACGGCGCCGAGCACCTGCTGGCGCTGCTCTCGCCCGACCTGGGCCAGGTGCACCAGGCCGTGTGGAGCGGCAGCGCCTTCCTGTCCTGCCTGCACCACAACCACCTGGCGATGGAGCTGCTCGTGGCCGTCCGCGGACCCGGCGGCGGGGCGGCGAATCTGGACGGCATCACCGTGCTGGCGGCCGACCCGCCCGGCCTGCGGCGCCTGCGCGCGCAGGTGGCCGGCGGCCCGGCACGCGACGAGGACCCCGACGACAACGCGAAAGGCTAGATCATGTCCCGCGAAGTGAACCCGGGTGCGTGGCGCCGCCCGGCCCTGTTGGCGCCGATCATGCTGGCCGCGGCCGCGGGGGCGCCGGCCCACGCCGCCATCGCGCCGGAAGCGGCGCCGCTGCTCGAGCGCCACGTCGAATGGCTGGGCGGCCGCGACGCCATGGCCGCGCTGCAGGACCTGACGCTCGAGGGCACCATCGAGGTGGCCGGGCTCAGCGGCCCGCTCTCGGTGAGGATGCGCCGTGACGGCCGGCAGCTCATGAGCGTGGACCTGAAGGTGTTCCGCACCACCGAGGCGCTGGACGGCGACGACGCCTGGGAGCGCAACGCCAGCGGCCAGGTCGAGCCGATGGGCGCGGCCAAGGCGGCGTCGACCCGCCGCGGGCTGGACCGTGCGTTCAGCCGCCACCTCGATGGGCACGACGTGGAGGTGACGCGCCTGCCGGACGAGCAGAAGGACGGTCGCGCGTGGGCCGTTCTCCGGTTCGCCTACGCGGACGGCGACCTCTACGACCTTCTCGTGGACGTGGAGACCGGCGCCTCGGAGTGGTCACGCGAGGTGCGCGACGGCCGCACGCAGTGGACGCGCGCGCTCGACGCGCGCCAGGATGGCGGGCTGCGCCTGCCGCGCCGGCAGGAGACGCTGGACGAGAACCCGTTGCAGAACCAGGTCGTGACCTGGGCCACCGTCGAGGCCAACCGCGGCCTGCCCGACGGGCTCTTCCGGCGACCGGGCGCGCAGGAGGCGCCCGTCCTGGCCCGCCTGGCCGGCGGGGCGGCGGCCACGGACTGGATCCCCGTCGAGCTCTACATGGACCGCTGGATCTTCGTGGAGGGCCTCGTCAACGGCCAGCCCACGTCCATCGTGCTGGACTCGGGCGCCGGCATCACCGTGCTCGACCGCGCCACGAGCGACGGGCTGGGCCTGGTCGCCAGCGGCGCCGTGCCGGCGCAGGGCATCGGCGGCACGACCACCGCCGGCATCGTCGAGGGGGTCGGGCTGGAGATCGGCGCCCTTTCGCTCGGGCCGGTGACGGCGGCCACGCTGGACCTTTCCGACATCGGCCGGCAGCTGGGGCGCCCCATGCCGGTCATCCTGGGCAAGGAGCTGTTCCACGCGCTGGTCGTCGACGTGGACTACCCGAACGCGCGGCTGCGCTTCCTGGACCCCGCGCGCTTCACCTACGACGGGGCGGGCCACCGCCTCGAGGTGATCCCCGGTGGCGACGGCCACCGCCATGTCAGGATGGCGATCGAGGGGCTGCCCGAGGCGGTCTTCGCGCTCGATACCGGGCAGGGCGGGGCGCTGACCGTCTTCCGGCGCTACGCCGACGACAACCGCCTGCTGGAGGGACGTCGCACCTCGCGCGCGCAGGGCGGCGGCGTCGGCGGCACGATCGAGACGACGACGGCCACGCTGCGCTCGGTCACGCTCGCGGGCTTCGAGGTGAAGGACGTGCCGACGTCGTTCCATCGCGACGACGTCGGCGGCGCCTTCGACACCGCGAAGCTGGCGGGGAACCTGGGGGCCGGCATCCTGAACCGCTTCCGCGTGACCTTCGACTACGCGCATGATTGCCTGTGGCTGGAGCCCGGTGCCGGCTTCGCCGAGCCGCCGGCGCGCGACCGGCTGGGGCTGGACGTCAACCGGGACGGCGAGGCGCTGGTGGTCGCGTTCGTGGCGCCGGGCAGCCCGGCCGCGGCCGCGGGCTGGCGCGCAGGCGAGCGCATCATCGCGCTCGACGGCGCGCCCGTCGGCGACGACTGGTGGCGGCGCCTGGCCGGCTGGTCCCGCAGCGACGGCATCGAGGCGCGCCTGACGCTGGCCGACGGCAGCGTGCACAGCCTGCGGTCGGCGGCCTACTACTGAGCCGCGTCGTGGCGGGCGCGGCGCCCGTCCGCTAGTCTGGGAACGATCGCGGGCGAAGGGCCCGCGACGTCCCCTTCCCGCGGAGGCGCCATGCCCGCTGCGACCCCGCCGCCGGCCACCTGGTCCGGCATCCTGCGCAAGATGCGCGCGGAACCGGGCAAGCCGGTCGCGTACTTCCTCAAGGACGCGACCGTGGACGGCATCCCCGCCGCGGACCGCGCGCTGACCCCGCACGTGGGCGAGCCCGTCGAGCTGCGGTTCCTCGGCGAGATCCGCTGCACCCTGTGCGGGCGCGCGACGAAGTCGACGTTCGGCGACGGCTTCTGCTTCCCCTGCTCGCAGTCGCGTCCCGAGGCGGATATCTGCATCGTCAAGCCCGAGCTGTGCCATCACGGACACCCGGGCCACCCCTGCCGTGACGAGGCGTTCGCGCAGTCGCAGTGCTTCCAGCCGCACGTGCTGTACGTGTCGCTGACCAGCGGCGCCAAGGTGGGCATCACGCGCCGCGCCAACCTGCCGACGCGCTGGCTCGACCAGGGCGCGGTCGCCGCGGTCGCGCTGGCCGAGCTTCCCGATCGCCGCAGCGTGGGGCTGGTGGAAAAGCGCCTGAGCGACGGCGGCTTCGCCGACAAGACCCACTGGACCCGCATGCTCAAGGGCGACCCTCCGGCGGAGGACCTCGACTCCTTCGCGCGGCAGGTCGCCGCCACGCTCGAAGGCTGGGGCGTGGCCCTGTTGCCGGAGGCCGGCCGCGCGGTGGAACGCTTCCACTACCCCGTGCGGCAGTGGCCGCAGAAGGTCACCAGCCACAACTTGGACAAGACCCCGGTTGTCGCCGGCGTCCTTCAGGGCATCAAGGGCCAGTACCTGATCCTGGACGGGGGGGTCATCAACCTGCGCCGGCATTCGGGGTACCGGGTGGAGGTCCGATTCGGGTGATCGCAGCCGCCCGGGGACGTCCGCAGAGCCCGGCGGCGTCCAATCCACGGTGATTTCCGGGAGCTTCCCGAAAAAAATAACTTGTATACCCGTTGACGGTTCATATTATGAGCGCCAGCAAAAACGTGCGAGGGCCGCGGTCCGTCGCACGGGCGTCCGCTTGCTGCCGGCGGCGCCGGGGCTCCCCGACCCTGCTCATCCGGCCATATGGTTCAGGCCGGGACTGAAATCCTGAAGCAAGTCGAGCATTTTCAGTCGGTTCACGGGGCCCTGGCCGGCGCGTCGTTGACGTCGTCGACGTCCAGCAGCATGATGTGGGGGCGCTGCAGGCGCCCTTCGGCAGGGAGGGTGCGCCGCCAGGCGGCGTCGCGCCCGGGAACATGAGCACTGTGCCGCCGGCGATGGCGCCGGATGGCTTGAGGTGTAACGGGCGCACCGCGTCGAGGTTACCCCGGGCACGCCCGGGGAGTCCTTGCGGAGGCGCGACCGTAAGTGGGCGACGGGGGGATGATCTCCCGCCGCAAGTCGCGTGGAAAAGAAGGAGACGACAATGCGCTTCGTTCGTAATGCTGCCATTCCGGTGATCCTGATCGCCGCCATCGCGCTGCTGGCCGGTTGCTCGAAGGAGCCCGTGCTGGCGATCCAGGATGCCGAGGCCGCCCTGTCCCAGCTGCAGGCCGCCGGTGCCGCGGAGTACGCTCCCCAGGCCCTGAGCGATGCCCAGAACGCGATGGCCCAGCTGAAGGCCGAGGTCGAGGCCCAGAAGGGCAAGTTCGTCCTGTTCCGCTCGTTCAAGAACGCCGAGGCGATGGCCCTGACGGCCAAGCAGACGGCTGAGGCCGGCGTGCAGACGACCGAGGCCAACAAGGCCGCCGCGAAGGCCGAGGCTGAGAACGCCCTGGCCGCCGCCCGCGCCGCCCTGGTCGAGGCCCAGCGCCTGGTCGCCGAGGCCCCGGTGGGCAAGGGCTCCGAGCTGGACATCAAGATGCTGCAGAGCGACCTGATGGGCGTCGAGCAGCAGCTGGCCGATGCTGACGGCACGCTGGCCGCCGGCCGCTTCAACGAGGCCCGCACGAAGGCCCAGGCCGCGATGAACTCGGCCAACACCATCGCCGCGGACGTCAACAACGCGATCGCCCTGCGCGCCGCCAAGAAGCGCTAAGGTCGACCAAACACCGGGATCGTTGGTGCGACACGGACGTCGCCCGGACGGACATCTGGAGATTCGATGGAGCTTCGCCGACCTTCCCGGCGTGTGATCATCGCGGCGGCCGTGACCTTCTCGGTCGCGGCCGCCGCGGTCGCATGGACCTGGCCCTGGCTGCAGGGCTGGCATCATCCCCCCCTGACCGCGCGGAGCGAGGCCGACAAGGCCCTCAATCTCGCGGTGACCGGCGACGGCGTGTTGCCGGAGGAAATCGCCCTGGTGCGCCTGCAGATGGAGCGGTCCATCAGCGAGGACCGGCGCCAGGGGGCTGCCTTCCCCTGGCGTCGTGACTATCGTGTGGCGGCGTCCAGCTACCGACTGACCGCGGCCAACGCGGCGACGGTGCTGGCGGCAGCCGGCAAGCGCGTGGCCGAGGCTCGCGAGGCGGCCGAGGCGGCGGTGGCCCGGTCGAACGCTCTCGTGGGCGACACCGTGAGGCTGGCCGACGGCATCAAGTTCCCGCCGAACGAGAGGCGGCGTCTCATGCGCGCCACGGCGCTCGCGGAGGAAGCCCGCATCGCCCTCAAGGAGGGCGACTTCGAATCCGCCGTGAAGGCGGCCTCGCGGGCCGCGCAGGAGGCGGGCGATGCGCGACTCGGCGGTGTCCGCGTGGTGCAGCGCTTCGCCGACCGCGCCAACGTGAACAAGTGGGTTCGCTGGATGAACGAGACCATCGCCAGCACCAGGGGCGGCGGCGCGGCCATCATCGTCAACAAGGAGCGCCGCGAGGTCGCGCTCTACCAGGGCGGCGTGCGCACCCGCACCTACCACGCCGACTTCGGCAAGAACATGCTGCAGGAGAAGCGCGTGGCCGGCGACGGCGCCACGCCCGAGGGCCGCTATCGCGTCACCTCCAAGCGCGGGCGCGGGCAGACGACGTACTACAAGGCGCTCATGCTCGACTACCCGAACGCCGAGGACCGCCGCGAGTTCGCCGCCGCCAAGAAGGCGGGCCGCATCGCGCGCAACGCGCGCATCGGCCACCTCATCGAGATCCACGGCGACGGCGGCCGCAACGAGAACTGGACGCAGGGCTGCGTGGCCCTGGCGAACAGCGACATGGACGACCTGTTCAAGCGCGTGTCGGTGGGCACGCCGGTGACGATCATCGGCGGCGACGGCACCGGCGGGTTCTCCGAGATCTGGCGCGCGCACGCCGGCAGCCAGCAGGGGGCGCGATGACACGGCGGCTGCTGATCGGCACGGGCATCTTCCTGGGGGCGCTGGTCGTGCTCGCGGGCGCGGCCCTGCTGATGGTGGACCGCTCCGGCTACCATTACCGAGAGGCCGACTTCGCCTTCGCGGGCGATCCCGTGGCGCGGCGCAAGCTCGAGGCGAACTTCACGAAGCCGCCGGCAAAGGTCTACATCGTCGTCGACCGCACGCACAACCGGCTCGAGCTGCGCAAGGGCTCCAAGACGACGCTGTCGGCCGTGTGCTCGGCCGGCTCGGGGTACAAGCTCGTCGAGCGCGACACCGCCAAGCGCAAGGGTCGCCAGTGGGTCTTCGACACCCCGCGCGGCATCCACAAGGTGCGGAACAAGCGCACGGACCCGGCCTGGAAGCGCCCGGACTGGGACTACATCGAGAAGGGCGAGGCGCTGCCGCGCCGCGACAGCGACCGCATCGAGTACGGCATGCTCGGCGACTACGCGCTGGACATGGGCGATGGCTACATGATCCACGGGACGCTTTACGAGCGCCTGCTGGGACGCGGCGTGACGCATGGCTGCATCCGGCTGGGCAAGGACGACCTGGCCATGGTCTACAAGGAGAGTCCCATCGGGACTCCGGTGTACATCTACTGAGGCGGAGCCGGATGAAGTCGCTGCGAACGGTCGTGCTGCTGACGGGTCTTGCGCTGGCGCTGGGAGGCGCCCCGCAGGCGTCCGTCGCCGCGGCCGCGCCGAAGCCGGCGTCGGCCAAGGGCACCGGCAAATCCGCCCCCGAGAAGTCCGCCCCCGGGAAGTCCGCCGCCGCCGACAAGGAATCCCCCGCGGCCGAATCCGCCCCGGCCCGGGCCCCGGTTTCGTTCCCGGCCAACCCGGCCCTGAAGGACTGGCTGGCCAAGGCGGGCACCGACTCGTTCTTCCTCGTGCTCGATCCCGCGAGCGGCACCCTGCAGCTGGTGCTCGGCGGCGTCATCATGCGCAACTTCCCGGTCTCCGATATCGAGGTGGCCACGCCGCGCCGCTGGGGCGCCGCGGCCAGGCTGCCGAAGGACTGGCACGAGCGCGTCTGGACCGGCGCGCGCATCGACCCGCCGCATCCGGGCGCGCGCATGGAGATCGTCGGGCCGGAGGTCGGCACCGCCAGCGGCGAGGTGCTGGTGCCTCCCACGCCGGAAGAGGCCATCCCGGTGCCCGCGCTGTACCGCGTCCGCTTCGCCGAGGGGCTGGCCCTCGAGGTGACCGGCGGCCAGGCCGAACAGAAGGGCGAACTGCCGCCCAGCGAGTTGCCGATGGGCCTGGGCGAGAAGTGGCGGATGCTGCGCCAGGGCGCTCCCGACCTGGTGCGCGTGCGCATCCGCCTGCAGCCCGAACACTATGCCGAGATGTACCGCAGCCTCCCTCCGGGCACCGACTTCGTGGTGCTGCACGGCGCCGAGTAGGCACCCTCCGGTCCCGCATCCCTGCCTGAGCGGCGCGGTCGCGTCGCGTCCGTGACGCCGGGCGCCGACACGGTCCCCGCGCGTGTCGCCGCCCCTTGTCGCCGGCGTGGCGGCGCCCGTGGTGACCAGCGCCGCAACCGCATGTTGCACGCCCAGTTGACCTTCCTGCGGATCGTCGGCGCCGTCCTTGCCGAAAGGGTCGCGTCCACCCGAGACGATTCACGAAACCAGGGAGGGAAACCGTGAACGAGAACCACAATCCCGTCTTCACCGATGCCGAGCTCGAGGCCAGCCTGCGCGGGCTGGGCGCCACGGAACTGGAGCAGCGGCTGGAGTTCGCGCCGCTGCTGGCCGGGACCGGCGACGATGGCCTGCTGGACACGGACGTGTCCGTCTGCTGCAGCTGCAAGATCCCGGACGACCTGGTCTTCGGCGATGGCGTGGCTCCGGCCATCGTCGGCGACCCGACGCCCGGCAGCAACTTCTGGGGCACCGGGCCCGTCAGCGGTGGCGGCTTTTGAGCCGTCACCCGCAGCCGGGTGACCTGAACGCCGGCCGCCCGCCGCGGCCTGCCGCTCCGGGGAGCGGCGGGCCCGGCCGGCGGCCGGACGATGCGCCCGGCCCGCCGGCCCGTTCCGTGGGCTGGGAACTGTGGAACTTCCGGGCGCTGTTCCCGGGCGCCACGCTGGCGGACCTCGAGACGGTCCGGTCCGAGCAGGTGCGGATCCTGGCGAGGGAACGGGAGGCTCTCGCCAGGTTGTGGTCCGGGGGCGAGGACCTCCTGTCCCCGGGCCGCACCCACCTGGCCGAGTTTCCCGAGCTGAGGTCGGGGATCACCGTGTCGCTGCACACGGGGCCTTACCAGCTGCTGCCCGAGCCGTGGCTCCAGGCCGGGCTGTCGCCGCTGGTCATGCTGAACGCGAACGCACTGCCGCGCTTCCGCGAGGCGGCGCTGACGCTCCAGCGCCAACTCGGGCACCGCGAGCCCGCGAGCTGGGCCGCGGTCGGCGAGCCGGGCTTCATGCGGACGGTCGTCGGCGCCGTGCGCGCCGGCCGCCCCGTGCTGGCGTACCTCGATGGCAACAGCGGCGAGGACGGCATCGCCCGGACGCACGCGCACGGGATGCGCTTCGCCCTGCCGGGTCGCGAGATCTTCGTGCGCACGGGCCTGGCACGGCTGGCCTGCCGGCTGGGCTGTCCCCTGCATCTCGTGGCGCTGCGCTGGGACGCGGAAGCCGTGGTGTGGGACGGCGAGCCGTCGCTGCACCCGCTGCCGACGGACGATCCCCTGGAGGTCACGCGCAGGCTGTTCGCCTGGGCCTTCGACGTCATCCGCGACCGGCCCGCGCAATGGCAGTACTGGACGATGCTGCGCGACAGCAGCGCCTGCCTCTGCGGCACGCAGGTCGACGATCCCGTCCCGCCGCCGGGCGCCCGGCCGCAGATGGAGCGGGAGTTTGCCGCGTGCTGCGCCCGGCGCGACATCCACGTGCGGCTGGTGCTCGAGCACGAGGCCGAGGTCTGGGAAGGCGACGTGCTGGCCGACCTGACGACCGACCGCTTCTACCCGGCGGCCGGGCTGGCCGACCAGGACCTGGACGTGCTGCGCATGTGCCGCCCCACGCTGCAGGAGCTGCGCGAGTTCCACGGCGAGGCCTGGCTCCGCTTCCACGGGCTGCGGCTGGTGCTGCTGGGCATCGCCAGGCTGGGCGCGTGAGCCGCCACTGGCGGCGGCGCCGGCCGGACGCCGGCTGCCTGCAGGTGCACCCGCACCCGAGCGGACCGTGGCTCGTGCAGGCGGGGCAGCGCCTGCTGGTGGTCGACCCGCAGGTCGGCCGCGACCTGCTGGCCAGGCCGGGCGTGCGCCTCGGCGCCGGCGCGGGGCCGGCCCGGCGCGGCCGCGGGCTGCTGGTGCACGCCACGCTGCTGCCGGCCCCGGTCGTGCGCGCGCTGGCGCGGGGGCTGGCCCCGGCAGCCTCGGGCGCGGGGCTCGCGTTCCTGGCCGCGGCGGGCCTGGCCGCCGTCGCCTGCCTGCGGCCGTGGACCCTGGCCGGCGGGTTCTCGTGGCCGGCCCTGCTGCTGTTCGCCGCGGGCGCCGGCCTGCACGAGCTCGGGCACGCGGCCGCCCTGCACCGCGCGGGCTACGCGCCGGGCGCCATCGGCGTCGGCGTCTGCGTGGTGGTGCCCGTCCTGTTCGCCGATGTCAGCGCCGTCTGTCTGCTGCCGCGCGGCGCGCGCGTGCGCGTGGACCTGGCCGGGCCGGCGTTCCAGGCCGGTGCCGCCGGGATGCTGGCGGTTGTCGCCGCCGCGGCAGCCGGCCCGCTCGCCGCGGCGGCCGCCACCGCGGCGCTGGCCTCGCTGGTGGCCCTGGCCTGGTCGCTGCTGCCGCTGGCGCGCAGCGACGGCACCTGGGCGCTTCGCGATGCCCTCGGTCCCGAGGACGGTGTGGCCGCTCGCGCAGGCGCGGCCGGCACCCCCGGCACCCCCGGCACTCCCGCTTCTCCCGCCTCTCCCGCAAGAGATACCGCGCGCCGCCTCGAGGCCGCGCTGGCGGCCGTCCGCGTGGCCATGACGGTGCTGGCCTGCTGCCTGCTGCCGGTGCGCGTGGCCGCGCTGGCGGCAGCGGCGACAGCCGCCGCCGGCTGGCACCTGCCCGCCCCGGCGCGCGTGGCGCTGGCTGCGCTCCTGCAGCTGGGCGCGCTGGCGGTCCTTGTCGCAGTGGCGATGCGCGCCTGGCGCCGGCGTCGGCGCGCCGCGCGGGCAGCGGGCCCGTCGACATCCTGAGTCGACGCGGCTGGGCCGCGGCTCCGTCGTGCGCTATCATGCCCACAGGGATCATCCGGGAGGGCAGGCATGGCCAGGCGCGGACATCCGGCAGGTGATGGGCAGGGCGCGGTGCCGGGCATCGGGAACGCGCCACTGGACGGTGACGGCGAAGGTGTGTCGCCGCCGCAGCCGTTGCCCCTGGACGGCATCCTGGACCTGCACCAGTTCCCGCCCTCGCAGGCGCGGGCGCTGGTGGGCGACTGGCTGGACGCCAGCCGCGAGGCGGGGCTGCGCGACCTGCGGATCATCCACGGCAAGGGGATCGGCGCGCTGCGCGAGCTGGTGCATGCGGTGCTGGCCGCGCGCGACGATGTCGCATCGTTCGGCCTGGCGACCGACGCCTCCTCGTGGGGCGCCACCGTCGTGCGGCTGAAGGACTGAGATGACGCCGCGCCGGAAGCGACGCGACGAAGGTCCGGCCGCGCCGAAGCGCGGGCTGCGCCGCTCGATCCGGCACGACGCGGTGGACACCAGCGACGACGACGACGAGCGGCGGGAACGCGACCCGCGGCGCGAACCGGGCCGCCCGCCGGAGATCCTGCTGCGCAAGCTGAAGCTGGCTGAGGCGCTGGAGCGGCTCGAGTTCCAGCTGCGCGCCCACGCCTCGCGCGGCCAGGTCGAGGTGCTGGTCGTGCACGGCAAGGGGCAGCACTCGACGGGCGGTGTGCCGGTGCTGGGCCCGGAGGTGCGGCGCTGGTGCGACGCCCGCCCGGCGCTGGTGGCCTCGTGGAGCGAGGCGCCGCTGCGCTGGGGCGGCGCCGGTGCTATCGTGGTGCGTCTGCGCCCGCAGTAGCGGCGCGCGGCGGGCGCGCCGCGGCGCCGCGGCGACGCGGCGGCGGTGGCGAGAAGGGGAAGGGAAGGGCATGGCCCGCGAGACGCGGAAGTTCCTGGAAGGGCGGACGGCGCTGGTCACCGGCGGGGCGCGGCGGCTGGGCCGCGCGATGGCCTCAGCCCTGGCGCGCGCCGGCGCCACGGTCGTGATCCACTACCGGACCTCGCAGGACGATGCGCGGGCGACCGCCGCCGGCATCGAGGTGCTGGGCGGCCGCGCCTTCCTGGTCGACGGCGACCTGGCCGACGCGCGCGCGGCCTCTGCGCTGTGCCGGCGCGCCGCCGACACCTGCGCCGCCCCGCTGGATATCCTGGTCAACAACGCCTCGGTGTTCGCGCCGGGTGCTGCGGCGACCACGACCGTGGCCGACTGGGACCATGCCCAGGCGGTCAACCTGCGCGCGCCGTTCCTGCTGTCGCAGTCGTTCGCGGCGCAGCTGGCGGGCGACGGTCCCGCCGACATCGTCAACCTGAACGACGGGCGCGCGCTGCGGCCCGGCGCCGACCACTTCGCCTACACCGTCAGCAAGGTCGGGCTGCACGGCCTGACGCGCAGCCTGGCGCTGGCCCTGGCCCCGCGCGTGCGGGTCAACGAGCTGGCCCTCGGCGCCGTGCTGCCGCCGGAGGTCCCGGCCGGCGGCTACCAGCGCACCCCGCGCGAGGCGCTGCCGCTGCGCCGCTACCCGACGCCCGATGACGTCGCCGACGCCCTGCTGTTCGTGCTCGCGGCCCCGGCCCTGACGGGACAGACCGTACACGTGGACGGCGGCCAACACCTGCAACCCTGGAGCTGAAGCGAGCCATGCCGCGCCTGAAGAAGAAGCTGATCGTCGTCGGCGACCGCCTGCTGGTGCGGCCGGAGGAGGGCGACGAGCGCACGAACGCCGGCCTCTACCTGCCGCAGACGGCGATCGCCTCGCGCCAGGCCGCCGGCGGCTGGGTCGTCTCGGTGGGGCCGGGCGTGCCCGTGGTCAACCCGCTGGACATGACCGACGACTCCTGGAGCGAGGGCGACCACGCCACGCGCGCCCACTACCTGCCCATGCAGGCGCAGGAGGGCGACTACGTGCTGTTCATGCGCAAGGCGGCGGTCGAGATCACCTTCGAGAAGCGGGCCTACCTGATCGTGCCCAACGGGGCGGTGCTGGTGCTGGTGCGCGAGGGCTTCGAGACGGAGGGGCCGGCCTGGGAGCCTGAGGCCGGGGACTGACGCCGGCGCCCGGACCTTTGCTGTTGCGCGGCGCCCCGTCCTGCCGCATCGTACCTGCCCTATGCGGATCCTCACGCGACGCCTCAAACGCGCCTGGCTGTTCCTCGTGCGCCTGCAACGGGGGATCGCCCACGACGACTGCATGGGCATGGCCGCCCAGATCGCGTTCTACAACGTGCTGGGCCTGTTCCCGCTGATGATCTTCCTGCTGAACATCATCGGGCTGTTCCCGGTCGGCCGCGCCCTGCAGACCGAGCTGCTGCGGGAGCTGGGCACGCAGATGCCGCCGGAAGCGGCGAGCTACGTGGCCGAGACCGTCCTGGGCCTGCTGCCGGCCGGCAACCAGGGGCTGTTCGGGCTGGGCCTCGTGGCCTCGCTGTGGGGCGCCTCGATGGCCACCGGCGCGCTGATCACGACCATCAACCGCGCCTACAACATCCGGCCGCGGCGCAACCTCCTCAAGCAGAAGATCCTCTCGATCTGGCTGACGCTGGTGCTGGCCTTCCTGTGGGTGCTCGCCTTCGTGATCGTGCTGGTGGGGCCGCGCGTGACGCAGGGCGTCTTCGAGATGCTGCACATCGCCAGCGAGACCAACACGTTCTGGACCAGCGTGCGCCTGCCCATGGCGTTCGGGCTGACGCTGGTGTCGCTGTCGATCCTCTACTACATCGCGCCGGAGGCGAAGCAGCGCTTCCGCTGGATCCTGCCCGGAGCCGTCACCGGCACGCTGCTGTGGATGGGCGCCTCCTCGGGCTTCCGCTACTTCCTGCGCAACTTCAACAGCTACGACATGACCTACGGCTCCATCGCCGGCCTGGTCATCCTCATGGTCTGGTTCTGGCTGTCGGGGCTGGTTTTCCTGCTGGGCGCCGAGATCAACTCGCTGATGAAGCGCATCGACCAGGAGCAGCACCAGCCGCTGCACACACGGCGCTGACCGGCGGTGCCGGTGCGCGAGAGGAAGGCGGACGACGATGAGCGACACCACCCCGACCGTCACCTGCACCTGGACCGGCGGCCGCCAGTTCGTGCACCGCTCGCACACCGGGCACGCCCTGGTCACCGACACCCCGCCCGAGCACGGCGGCGGCGGCACGGCGCCCTCGCCGATGGAGCTGGTCGTGATGGGACTGGCCGGCTGCACGGCCGTGGACGTGGCCAGCATCCTGGAGGGCATGCGCCAGCCGCTGCGCGGGTTGACCGTCAGCGCCACCTACGAACGGGCCGACGACCACCCGCGCGTCTTCACGCGCATCGCGCTGCACTACCGGCTCGAGGGCGACCTCGACCCGAAGCGCGTCGAGCGGGCGGTGGCCCTCTCGCAGGACAAGTACTGCTCGGTGTCGGCGATGCTGGCCCGGGGAGGCGTGGCGCTGGCGCATACGGTCGAGATCCAGCCTTGAACGGCCCGCGCCAGCCGCGGGTTCCCGCCCCGGAGGCTCCGGGGGCGCACAATTGCAATTTCGACAGGTTTTTGGTAGACTCACGCCGATGCCGCGTTCGCCCGCATCGCCTGGTCTTGAGTCTGATTCCCTGAATCGACGCTCAAGGGCCCCGGCACGTGGGCCCGAATTCGTAGCCGGCGCCGCGCGCCCGTCGCCCGGGAGCGCCCGCACAGCCGAGCCAGGGGGATATCCAAATGTCACGCAAGTTCCTGCCACTGTTCCTGTTGACGGCGCTGACGGTCGCCTTGGCGGCCGCCGGGCCGGCGGCCGCGCTGACCATCGACCCGGGTCTGGAGGCGGCCCTGGCCGCCAAGGGGACCGCCGGCCGTGTCCCGGTCATCCTGGTTTTCGGCGGCGACCATCGCGTCCCCGCCGACGTCGTGGACGACCTTGACCGGGCCGATCCCGGCAAGCGGCGCGCGCAGGTCCTGGCCGCGCTCAAGCGTCGCCTCAAGAGCACCGCGACCGGCGCGCTGGGCGCACTGTCCAATCCCGGGCAGGGCGAGGACGTGGCCGGCGTGCGCGAGCTGTACATCGCCGGCGCGCTGGCGTTCGAGGCCAATGCGGCGATGGTGGCGCGGCTCGGCCGGCTGCCCGGCGACGGCGTGCTGCTGCACGACAACCTGGTGGCGTCGTACGACGCGGTGCGCGAGCCGGCCCCGCTGGGCGAGCTGTCGCCGGCGGCCACCGACACCGCCTGGGGCGTGAAGTACATCAAGGCGCAGCGCGTGTGGAGCGAGCTCGGCTTCGACGGCACGGGCGTGGTCGTGGGCCACATCGACACCGGCGTCTGGCTGGCGCACCCCGACCTGGCCACCCGCATCTGGAACAATCCCG
>JAYRFB010000034.1:0-3514 GCA_041908585.1 Candidatus Krumholzibacteriia bacterium | reverse complement strand
CGGGGCGGCGCCTGGACGGCGCCGGCGACGACGTCGATCGCCGTCGCGGCGCCACGCCTGCCCGGCAGCCGCAGCGCGCTGGCGGAGCGGTGGCGCGCACTGGCCGACGGCCGCGCTGCCGGCGCCGCGCCGGGCGGCCGGCCCCTGGTGCTCCTGGCCGGCGGCGGCCTGGCCGCGACAGGCGGCGGCGTCGCGGCGCCCGTGCTGGCGAAGCTCGGGCGCGAGTCGCGCCTGCTGGCGGACACGCGCACGGTCGCGGTCAACCCGGACACCGCTCGCCAGCTCGGGCTTGGCGACGGGAGGACCGCCGAGCTGACGACGGCCTCCGGCGCGCGCGGCGTGGTCGTCGTGCACGACGCTTCGCTGCCGCCGGGCGTGGCGCGCGTGGCGACGGGCCCCGATCCCCTGGACCTGGGCGAGCCGGCGGACACGCCTGCGGCGTCCGGGCACGACCTCGACATGCCCGCGCTGTGCGGCGCGGGCGAGCACCGGGTCTGGCGCCTGTCCGGCGCGGCCCTGAAGGAGGTGCGCCGTGTCAACGCATGAGCCGACCGGCGCCCGCTACGCCATGGTCATCGACCTGGACAAGTGCACGGGATGTGGCGCCTGCATGGTGGCCTGCGCCGTCGAGAACAACGTCGCGGTGCCGCCGCCGCCGGCGGCCGCCAACCGCGGGCTGACCTGGATGCAGGTCCAGCGGACGGACAACGGGCGCGCGTGGCCCGGGCACCGGCCGGTCTTCGTGCCGATTCCCTGCCAGCAGTGCGAGCACGCGCCGTGCATCCACGTCTGTCCCGTGACCGCCGTCCAGCTCGACGAGAGCACCGGCATCGTCGGCCAGGTGCCCGCCCGCTGCATGGGATGCCGCTACTGCATGGCGGCGTGCCCCTACCATGCCCGCACCTTCAACTGGTTCGACCCGACGTGGCCGGAGGGCATGGAGCAGACGCTCAACCCCGACGTCGCCCCACGCATGCGCGGCGTCGCCGAGAAGTGCAACTTCTGCCATGGGCGCCTCGACCGCGCGCGCGAGCTGGCCGCCGCCGAGGGTCGCCCGGCCGCCGAGCCCGTGGACTACGTCCCGGCCTGCGTCGAGGCGTGCCCGCACGGGGCCATCACTTTCGGGAACAGCGCCGACCCGGGCTCGGACGTGGCGAAGCTGGCGCAGGGCCCGCGAGCCTTCCGCCTGCTCGAGGCCCTGGGCACCGGCCCCAAGGTCACCTATCTCGCGGCCGACCCGCAGGTGCGCCGCCTCGGCCTGAGCCGCCTGGACATGGTCCGCGGCGCCGCCGACGGCGCGGAAGGAGCCTGACGCCATGGACCGCCACCTGATCCCGCGCGGGCTGGACCGCGCCTCCCTGCCCCGCTTCCTGCTCTGGCTGCTGCCCTGGCTGGCGCTGTCGGTATGGGGCGGCTGGGCCGCGGTCGCGCTCTTCCGCGATGGTCTCTACCACTCGAACATGGACAACCGCTTCGCCTTCGGCCTGTGGATCATCCTGGACCTGGCCATCATCGCCCTGGGCGCCGGTGCCTTCTTCCTGGGCTTCCTGACCTACATCATGCGGCGCCACGAATTCAAGCAGGTGCTGAACACGGCGGTGATCGTCGGCTTCGTCTGTTACAGCGGGGCCATCGCCACCCTGGCCATCGATGTGGGCCAGCCCATCCGGGCCTGGTTCGCGTTCTGGCACGCCAACGTACACTCCATGCTCACGGAGGTGACGTTCTGCATCACCTGCTACCTGGTGGTGCTGGCGATCGAGTACGTGCCGATCGTGCTGAAGAACCGGAGCCTGCGCCCGCGTCCCGGCGCGCTGGTGCTGGAATCGAACCTGCACCGGCTGATGATCGTGTTCGCCGGCGTGGGCGCCTTCCTCTCGTTCTTCCACCAGGGCTCGCTGGGCGGGATGTTCGGCGTGCTGAACGGCCGGCCGTTCGCCTTCCGCGAGGGCGTCGGCATCTGGCCCAGCACCTTCTTCCTGTTCATCCTGTCCGCCATCGCCGCCGGGCCCTCGTTCATCATGCTCATCGTGATGACGGTCTCGCGCCTGTCGGGCAAGCGGCTTGTCGATCGCTTCGTCTACTCGCGGCTCGGGCGCATCTCGGGCGTCCTGATGGCGGCCTACGCCGTGGCCAAGCTGGTCGACACCGTGGTCTGGATCCTGGTCACGCTGCCGGGCCTGGGCTTCGACGCCGCCGAGTTCTACCGGCACGAGCTGTTCGGGACCTGGGTGCTGTTCCTCGAGCTTACCGTCTTCGGCCTGCTGCCGGCGACGATCCTGCTGAACCGCCGCCGGCTGGAGGACATGCGCTGGCTGGTGGCCGGGGCACTGTTGACCTGCCTCGGCGTGGCCTTCAACCGCTTCGTCTTCACGCTGCAGACGCTTTCGGTGCCGACGATGGCCTTCGACAGCTTCATGATCTACTGGCCGTCGTGGCAGGAGTGGGCCGTCCTGGCCGGCGTCGTGGCCTACGGCGTGATCCTGTACTCGTTCTCGTTCCGCTACCTCAACCTGTTCCCGCGCGAGCGGGAGCTCCAGCCGTCCGTCGGGAGATCGTGACATGCTGCCAACCGCCTACGAGTTCCACTGGGACATCGGCCACCTCTTCTTCCTGGGCATCTTCTACTCGGTCCTCACCGTGATCGCCTTCACGCTGGCCCGCGCCGGGCTCCGCGCCTGGCGCGACCTGCGACGCCGACGTGCCGGCGCCATCGCCTGGCACGAGGCCTTCGCCGACCTGCCGGCCGAGCGGCGTCACTGCCGCCACGAGTTCGACGGCGCCGCCACCGACCGCGTCTGCGCGCACGAGTTCGCCTGCGGGACCTGCGCCGGGCACCTGGCGCTGGCAGCGGCGGGTGGCGGCGCCGAGACGACGGTGCGCGCCGGACGCGCCGCTCCTCGCGCCGGCGAGCGGCTGCACCATCGCGGCCACATGTGGGTCGAGGCCTGCGGCGACGGCACGTTCGAGGTGGGCGTGGATGACCTGCTGCGCAGCTGCGTGGGTCGCCCCGACCGCGTCACGGTCCCGGGTCCCGGCGAGCGCGTGCTGGCCGGCGCCCCGGTGGCCGAACTGCAGCGCGGGCGCCTGCGCGCGCGACTGGTCGCGCCGCTGACCGGCACCGTGGTGGCAGCCGGCGACTACGACGGCGGCCGGCTGTATCGGGTGAAGCCGCTTGGTGACCAGTCAGGCCTGGAGGGCCTGCTGCGACCGGCGGAGGCGCAGGTCTGGCGGCTGCGTGAGCTGGAGATGCTGCAGGCCCGGCTGGGCGCGCCAGGGACGGTGCCGGCGCTGGCCGACGGCGGCGAGCTGGTCGGCGACCTGGTCTCGGCCTGCCCGCAGGCCGACTGGGACACGATCCTGGGAGACCTCTGCCTGGAGCCGTAGAGTGGTTGGGGGGCGGCGGGCCCCCCCCCGCCCCCCCCCCCCCCCCCCCCCCCCGGGTGGTTTGGCGGCGGCTCAACCCCGAGAGCGGCGAGAGGGCCCCCCCCACCAAAACACCCCCCCGCGGGGT
>JAYRFB010000033.1:0-1709 GCA_041908585.1 Candidatus Krumholzibacteriia bacterium | reverse complement strand
GTAGCCCCCGCCGACCATCGCATCGACGTAGTCGATGCGAAGGCCCTGCAGCCGCGGCAGATCCGCCGGCGCGCAGGTCACCAGCAGGCCCTCCTGGGGCATCGGGATCTCGCCCGGCGCCGGCGCCGGGACCGCCTCCAGCAGGTAGCGCAGGCCGGCACACCCGCCCGCAACCACCGACAGGCGCACCACCGGCACGGCCGCCGGGTCGTCCCCCGGATGTTCGGACCGCCATTGCGCGACGGCCGCGGAACTGAACATGATCATCCGCTGACCCGTCCGGCTTCCCTGAAGAGGCTGACGATGGCTCGATTCCCGAGCAAACCTATCCGCTCCGGCGGGACGATGCAACCCCGGCGTTGACCGGCTGCCAACCCGATGCGCGCGGGCCCGACTTCGGGCTGCCGAACTCGCCGGATGGCCCTAGCTTGTGGTGGCCGGAAACGCCCGCAGCCCTGGAGAGCATGCCGATGAACCCGTCCGTCCCGCGCGACACCGCCGACATCCGCCGCCTCGGCAACCGCCTGCGCGACGAACCGTCCCTCTACCTGCGCCAGCACGCCCACAACCCGGTCGACTGGTGGCCGTGGGGAGCGCCGGCGCTGGCCGAGGCGGCCGCGCGCGACTGCCCGATCTTCCTGTCGATCGGCTACAGCAGCTGCCACTGGTGCCACGTCATGGAACAGGAGGCCTTCGACGACGACGCGATCGCTGCCTTCCTGAACCGGCATTTCGTCTGCATCAAGGTCGACCGCGAGGAGCGGCCCGACCTGGACGCCGTGTACATGGACGCGGTGCAGGCCCTGACCGGACGCGGCGGCTGGCCGATGTCGTCGTTCCTGACGCCCGACGGGCAGCCCTTCCACGGCGGCACCTACTTCCCCCCGGCGCCGTTCCGGCAGCTGATCGAGCAGGTCGCGACCCTGTGGCGCGAGCGGCCCGGCGACCTGCGTGCACAGGCCGCGCGCGTGGCCGCGCACGTGGCCGAGCTGCCCGACTGGGCGCGGCAGCCGACCGGCCCGCTCGATCCCGCCTGGCTTGAGCGGGCGGCCCGCCACGCGCTGGACATCGCCGACCACGAGCACGGCGGCTTCCGCCAGCACCAGAAGTTCCCCACGCCGGTCAAGTGGCGCTTCCTGCTGTCGCACTGCCGGGCCGACGGCGAGCTGCGGGAGATGGTGGAGTCGACGTTGGCGGCGATCGCCGGCGGCGGGCTGCGCGACCACCTGGGCGGCGGCTTCTTCCGCTACGCCGTCGATGCCGCCTGGACCGTGCCGCACTTCGAGAAGATGCTCTACGACAACGCGCAGCTGGCCAGCCTGTTCCTCGAGGCCGGCGACGCGCTCGGACTTCCCGCGTACCGCGAGGTCGCGCGCGACACGCTCACCTTCCTCGTGCGCGAGATGCGCGATCCCGCAGGCGGCCTCTACGCCAGCTTCGACGCCGACAGCGGCGGCCACGAGGGCTCGTTCTACCTGTGGACACCGGACGAGATCCGCGACGTGGCGGGACCGGACGACGGGCCCGCGCTGTGCCGCCTGCTGGGCATCTCCGCCGCGGGCAACTTCGAGCACAGCGGCGCCAGCGTGCCGTCCCGTCGCGGCGGCCTCGACGCTGGCGGCACCGGCCTGCCCCCCTGGGCCGATCCGGACGCCGCGGGCGGCGCCTGGGCGCGCCGGCGCGACGCGCTGCTCGCCGCGCGGGCAGGG
>JAYRFB010000032.1:0-19103 GCA_041908585.1 Candidatus Krumholzibacteriia bacterium | reverse complement strand
GGCGACGAGCGCGCCGCCGACCACGCGCGCGAGGGAGAAGATCACCACGACGGGCGTGTCCGGCGGCAGCAGGCCCTGCTCCACGGCGTAGAGCCCGGTGAGCTCCACCTCCAGGCCGGTCTCCTCCAGCGCCTCGCGGCGCGCGGTCTCGCCGGGCGCCTCGTCCCACTCCATGAAGCCCGAGGGGAACGACCACAGGCCGCGCTTGGGTTCGAAGCGCCGCCTGACCAGGCACAGCCTGCCATCGCGCAGCAGGACGATGCCCGCGGCCGGGGCCGGGTTCAGGTACTGCACGCGGCCGCAGGCGGGGCACACCGGGCGCTCGCTGCCGCCGTCGACGCCGCGCGCCATCTCGGCGCGGCAGTGCGGGCACCAGCGGAAGACGTGGCGGTTGGCCGGGACGGGACGATCGCCGGGTTCCATGCTCACTCCTGGGTTTCGCCCGGGCGGCGACGCCACGGGCCGAGGCAGGCCACCGGCAGCCAGGCGGCCAGCAGCAGGGCCACCGGCGCGGCGCCCCAGCGGACGTAGGGCGTGCGCGCCTGGCCGGGCGCGATGTCGGCCGCGACGATGCCGCGCCGGCCGAGGTCCAGCCAGCCGAGCAGGCGGCCATCGGCGTCGCACACGAAGCTGATGCCGTTGTTCGCGCAGCGGATGACAGGCACCCCGCACTCGACGGCCCGCAGCCGCGCCAGCCACGCGTGCTGGCGCGGCCCCGCCGTGCGCCCGAACCAGCCGTCGTTCGTGATGACGGCCAGGCAGCGGCTGCCGCGACGCACGCTGTCGCGCGCCAGGCTCCCGAAGGCCGACTCGAAGCAGACCAGCCCGCTGAACGGGAAGTGCCCCGACGGCAGCCGCGCGATCATCGCGCGCGGCGGCTCGCCCGGATCCCACTCGGCCTGCCCCACGTTCAGCTGGCCGAGGAACGGCAGCCAGCGCTGGAACGGCATCGCCTCGCCGATGGGCAGCAGGTGGTGCTTCGCGTAGCGGTCGGTGATGACGCCGGCGGGCGACAGCAGGCCCGACGAGTTGAACAGCCGCATGCGCCCGTCGGCCCGGCGCTCGCCGTCGGGGAAGCCGGCATAGACCCAGGCCCCCGACTCGCGCACGACGCGGCGCAGCCAGTTGAGGCTGGGCACGTCGTAGCGCACGTAGCCAGGGATCGCGGTCTCGGCCCAGACGATGAAGGCGGCGCCGTCGGCCGCGGCCCGCTTCGTCAGCGCGGCGTACGGGACGCGCGTCGAGTCGATGCGAGCCGGGTCCCACTTGTCGGCCAGGGCCACGTCGGCCTGCACGGCCGCCACGCGCACCGGGCCGCGCGCGATCGAGTCGGCGATGACCGGGAACGGCCCGTCCACCGGGAAGGCCGGCGCCGCCGGCCGCGCCACCGCGCCCGCCAGCAGGGCCGCCCAGGCCAGCGCGCTGACGACCGACAGCGGCAGCCGCGCCGCGCGGGCGCCGGGCGCCAGCCAGGCGACGATGGTCGCGGCCAGGAAGGCGATGCCGCAGCCGAGGCCCAGTTCGCCGGCCCCGCGCACCAGCGCCATCGCCGGCGTGCCGATGGCGCAGGAGCCGGCCAGGCACCAGGGGAAGCCCATCTCGCCGGCGGTGCGGGCCGCTTCCATGGCGGTCCACAGCGCCGGCATCGCCATCAGCGCGGCCAGGCGCCCCCAGCGACGACGGGCCCGGCCGCAGAGCCAGCCCCAGGCCAGGTAGAACGTCGCCACGTAGAGGATCGTCAGGATGGCCTGGACCGGCACCAGCGCGCGCGTCGGGATGCTCTTGGCCGGGTCGAGCAGGAACAGCCAGTAGAGCAGCGACGACTGGTGGGCCAGCGCGAATGTCCAGGCCGTGCGCGAAGGGCGGGCGGCATCCAGCACGAGGGCCATGAGCATCGCCAGGCCGGCCACGACCAGCAGCCCGGTGCCGGAATGCGGCGGCAGCCCGCCCGTGACCATGAGCCCCGCGAGCAGGGCCAGGCCCGTGGCGCGCGAGGGGCGCCCGGGCCTCAGGCGCGGGCGGGAGATGACAGGGACGCGCATGCGCGGAACATAACCTCGCCTGCGCGGCCCTGTCCAGCCGGCTGCCGCGGGCCGCCTCCACGCGACGGCGCCGGCGTCAGCCCGGCCCCGCCGCGATCAGGTCCACCATCCCGTACCGCGCGATCTTCTTGTAGAGACCCTGCCGCGACAGCCCGAGCCGGCGGGCCGCGGCGGCCTTCCGCCCGTCGCAGGCGGCGATGGCCTTGCGGATCAGGTAGCGCTCGAGCAGCTCGCCCGCCTGGTCGAGCGCGCGCAGCGTGCCGAGGTCGGACGCATCGACGGCCTGCGCGTCGGCCCCGCGCATCTCCGGCGAGAGATGGGCCGCGCGGATGACGGGCTCGTCCGGGAACAGCGCATTGAGCCGCTGCGCCTCGTTCTCGAGCTCGCGCACGTTGCCGGGCCACCGCCAGCGCTGCAGCGCCAGGAGCGCCTCCTCGGAAATGCGCGTCTTGTCGATGTTTCGCCCGCCCTTCTTCAGGAAATACGCGAGGAGCGGCGCGATGTCCTCGGGCCGGTGGCGCAGCGGCGGGATGACCAAGCTCACGACCTTCAGGCGGTAGAACAGGTCCAGCCTGAACCGGCCGTCGCCGATCTCCGCGGGCAGGTCCTTGTGCGTCGCGGCGACGAAGCGCAGGTCCACCGGGACGCTCTTGAGCTCGCCGATGCGGCGTACCTGCCGCTCCTGCATCACGCGCAGGAGCTTGATCTGCAGGGCCAGCGGCATGTCGCCGATCTCGTCGAGGAAGAAGGTGCCGCCGCTGGCGGCCGCGAGCAGGCCCTTCTTCTCGGTGGCGGCGCCGGTGAAGGCGCCGGCGCGGTGGCCGAAGAGCTCGGACTCGAACAGCGACTCGGGCAAGGCGGACTGTGCGATTTGTTCAAGTCGCGGGGCGGCCAGTTTGATTAGCCGCCCCGCATTGGCCTGCCACGTATCTTAGCAGACGGTGACTCTGTACACTACAACTGCGCAACCAGGGCGAACACAAGCATCGCCCAGCCAAGTATCGTAAGTCCCAAAGTGAAGCTTGGGTGCGCTGACGGATGCTTGAGCCACTTAACCAACCTGATGATCAGCCATCGCTCTCGCGATTTCTCGAGGCCGAGCCTCTTTGACTCTACATGATCACGCCAAAGCCCCCAGCCGAAGAGAATCGCGCCCAATGCACCTATCATTGGTACGACCGCAACAGATGGCAAGGAATACACTGGAATCTCCCTTCTAGAGCCCCGGGGGCCAGTCATCGCAATGTCCGATACCGCAGACCACAGCTTTCGCAAGCCAGAGCCCGCCCGACACGACAGTGCACGTTGCACAAACCGGATTGGCAATGCCGCCAGCCAAACACTTGATTGCGGTGCAACCTGTAAGCCAGTCGGTTAGGCCCCATCGCTGAGTGGAAACTACCAAATCTCCGGTGGTAGCAAGATTGTATGTCCACTGCGCAAAATCGTGACTCTCAAGCAGCGACACCAACCGTTCGCCTTCGACATTGTAATACAGCGTACTTCCTGCGCCGATTACACTGTCGATCGTCGGCGGCGGCGTACCGCTGACCTGCTCGGCCAAACTCTCCATGTTGTAGACCATCGGATCAGCGTCGCGCTGGAAAGTGACAGCTTCAGCCCCATTGAAGCTGTATGATTCCGCTACTCCGGCGGCGCCTTGGTCTTGGATGGCAACTTCAAGAATGTCATCCATGGTGTACTCAGTGAGCCAGGCGTTGCTGAAATTGACGATGTCGTATTTGACGCGAACCCCGTAGTGAAGGACCTGGCCCCCCAGTATTTCCGCTTCATACCCGACGAAGCCGTCACCGCCAAGCGGCCGCATCCGGACGAACCGGCACACATTGTTCGTGCTCCAACGCGCCAATACTACCACATACCCGTCTGCGGTGTATGCGTTAAGAACCTCGACGGTATCGAGCGGGAGATTGAACGTGGCCAACGGGGTTCCGCCGATAGTGCACGGAGTCACTATCTCGCGCTTGTCTTCCAGACGCCATTCGGAGGCCTCCGAAGGACCCGAATAGTTCACCAATTGTTCAACTTCACTCAGAGACGGCGCATCCTTCGAGTTCTGACACCCCATCAAAGATAGTGCCAGGACGAGCAGCACATACGTACTTCGCATCTTCATCGGCCTCCTCCGGTTTGACCTTTGCTAACACGAATCTCTCGGTGACGCATTTTGCACCGAGTTGCAAACTGGGCGAGGCTCCAAGGATGGCACAGTAGAGTTCGGCCGGTCAATCTGTCATATTAGAAATATCTATTCAAGCGCAACCCACGGCCTCCATTGGGATTACGGGATGGCCGCCGCCCCAGCGAGGGAGCGGCGGCCGCCTCATTCGCCGCCGGGACCGCGCCGGCTACTTGAGCTCGAGCAGCATCGCCTCGAGGCCCGACTCCTCCGACTTCGTCGCCAGCTGCCTGGTCGCCTCCGTGAACACCGCGGCCAGCTCCGCGAACCGCTCCGCCTCCTCCGGCGTCAGCTCGTTCGGGGTCTCGCTCTGCGATGCGGTGATCAGGTGGCCGGTCATCGCCTCGCCGGCGATCGCCCATTCCTTGTTCTCGCGGAAGAACCCGTGCATCGCCTGCAGCGTCGCCAGGTTGCGGTCCAGGAACCGGTCAGCCTCCTCGCCGCCCGTCTGCACCACCGCCTCGAGCTTGTCCACGTAGGCGTCCACCAGCGGGCTCACCTCGCGCGCCGCACGCACGTACGGCGCCACCTGCTTGCCGATTCCCACGGCCACCGCCACCGCGTTGGCGGCCCGGCCGAAGAACCCGCCGATCGTCCTCAGGATGTTCTTCAACTCCACCTTCTCGTCATGGGCTCTCGGCTGGGGAACCGGCACCCTGGTCAGCCGCCGGCGACGTGCCGGGGCACTCGGGTGCGCCGGCGCCGCCATCAGCCGGTCTCAGCCCCGATCAGGTCGAGCATCCCGTAGCGCGCGATCTTCTTGTACAGCCCCTGCCGCGACAGCCCCAGCCGGCGCGCCGCGGCGGCCTTGCGCCCGTCGCAGGCGGCGATCGCCTTGCGGATCAGGTAGCGCTCGAGCAGCTCCCCCGCCTGGTCCAGCGCACGCAGCGTGCCGAGGTCCGAGGCGTCGACGTTCTGCGCGTCGGCGCCGCGGATCTCCGGCGACAGGTGCGCCGCGCGGATCACGGGTTCATCCGGGAACAGGGCGGTCAGGCGCTGCGCCTCGTTTTCCAGCTCGCGCACGTTGCCGGGCCAGCGCCAGCGCTGCAGGGCAGTGAGCGCCTCCTCGGAAATCCTTGTCTGGTCTATGTTGCGGCCGCCCTTCTTGAGGAAATACGCAAGCAGCGGCGCGACGTCCTCGGGGCGGTGGCGCAGTGGCGGGATGACGATGCTGACGACCTTCAGGCGGTAAAACAAATCAAGCCGGAAGCGCCCCTCGCTGATCTCCGCCGGCAGGTCCTTGTGCGTGGCGGCGACGAAGCGCAGGTCCACCGGCACACTCTTGAGCTCGCCGATCCGGCGCACCTGGCGTTCCTGCATCACGCGCAGGAGCTTGATCTGCAGCGCGAGGGGCATGTCGCCGATCTCGTCGAGGAAGAACGTGCCGCCGCTTGCGGCCGCGAGCAGGCCCTTCTTCTCGGTGGCGGCGCCGGTGAAGGCGCCGGCGCGGTGGCCGAAGAGTTCGGATTCGAACAATGTTTCCGGAAGCGCTGCGCAGTTGAGGCCGAGGAACGGCCCCGAAGCCCGGTCACTGCTGACATGCAGCGCGTGCGCGATGATCTCCTTCCCCGTGCCGCTCTCCCCGTGCAGCAGCACGTTGACCCCGCTGCGGGCGATGCTGGGCAGGCGCTGCCCGAGGCGCAGCATCTCCGTGCTGCAGCCCACGCAGCCGGGGATGCCGGGCACGGTCACCGGTCGCGGCAGGGCGACGGTCGGGCCACCGGAGGCCACCTGCAGTAGGCGCGGACGCGCGTACGGACGGCGCTGCCCCTGGCCGCCACTGGCCTGGTCTCCTGCTGCGCGCGCATCCGCGGCGAGGTTGCCGTCCATGCGCGCCAGTGGGAACAGCGTCGGCTGGCAGGCCGTCTCGCCCGGCACCGGCCCCTGCGGCGCGAGCGAGCCGATCACCGGCAGCAGTCGCGGCACCAGGCGCTGGCTCCAGAGGAAGATCCCCTCCCGCCACGGCTCGGCGGCGTCCATCCACACCGCAAGGCAACCAACGACCGCACCACCGTAGCGAAGCGGCTCGACCCACAGGGCGGTGTCGCGGCCGCGGCGGATCAGCTCCTCGCGGTCGTCGGCCATCGCGCGCAGCAGGCTGCCCAGCGGGGGCCTTGTTGCCATCGCGTCCTTCCGCGCCTCGCCGCAATCCCAGGCCAGCAACAGGCGCAGCGGCGCCGCCACCTCCTGGCCGTCGCGGCGAACGACCCACACGGCGGCGCCGCGGCCGCCGTGGGGAAAGGCGCGCAATTCCTCGTCCCAGAATGTCGTGCGTTCCATCGCTCCTCCCGTCGGGTGGGGGTACGGCGGGCCCGGGGGCAGGAGTCGTGCCGGACAAATGCAGATGGCCTAGATGAGCGGAAGGCTTTGATCGACATGGGCTTGGGCGGCAGCCTACAATCCAGCATTGGGGCACCGTGTCTCGCGTGTCCCGCCGGAGGGGATCCCGACCAGCGTTGCCGGGACATGCCCAGTGGTGGCAATCAGAAACCCTCCGGCCACTGTTCAGAAGTCAAAATGGCGGCGAACAAATGCCTTGAATGTGTGATGCGAAGCGAAGGGACTATTGTGGTACAATCCCCCCGGCGAGTCGGACCGTCGCCATATGGTCGAGATTCCTGCCGACGAAGATTTGGAGCCACGGGAATCCGGTCGGACTATTGTCGATGCATTGGAGGATCGGGTATGAGTCTGTCGTATGTCCGCACGTTCGCAATGCTACTCGCTTGCTTGTTCGCGGTCGCCATGTTCGCGCCATCGGCCGCATACGCCGAATCGAACACCAAGTCCATTCCCGGCGTCGCACACGGGTGGCGATTCAATGAGTTCCTCGACAAGCCACTGCCCGCTGAAGTCTCGATCTATGTCGACGGGAACGGGAATGCATACCTCCGAACGGATTCGATCATGACCGCCCGCGGATTGTTGTGGCGTGACGAGGTTGCCGCGTTTGAGGCGGCGCTTACCAAGGCGATTGAATGGTCCGAGGTTGCGCGAACGAACTCGGCCGAGGTCGAGAAGGACCTGGGGAAATGGTTCAAGACTGCGGAGTTCGACCAGAAACACGGTGTCGCACTAACGTTTCGAGCCACTGCAAATGGGACCACCTCACACGTCATCCTTACGATCATTGACTTCGACAACTCCTTCAATTCTGACTCAGTCGTGCTGGAAATGAAGCATGTGCGCGAGTTGCTTTCTCTGGTGAGCGCGGTGCCGCAAACAGTTTCGAGCTTGCAGTCTGAAATCAAGAATCGACAGTTGTTCAAGTGAGGTTCCTGGGCAACGACGGGCAGCCCATGCCACCAGTTCATTGTGGCTTCGACACTATGCAAAGCTGCGATCTCGACGCCGGCCAGACCCCGGCCGCTGTCGCCCGGCGGCTGAATCTGGCCGGCGCCGTCACCAAGAGCGGCCACCCCTGGTCCCCCACGGCGATCCGCCAGGTCGGTGTCTCGGTCGTCTACCTCGGCCAGATCGGGCTCTACATCTCCCGGGCCGGCGGCGTGCGGCGCCCCACCCGCTCTGTTCCCCGGGATCAGGTCCGCATCATTCAGGGACTCCACCTCGCCATCATCCCCCAGGACCTCTGGGACCGCGTCCAGGTTCGGATCAAGCAGGTGCCCCGGAGCCCCAATTCGAAGTCCACTAGGTACCTCAGTGGCCTGATCGTCTGCGGGGAATGCGGGTCCAAGTGCCACGCCGTCATCGGGGCCTACCCGTGGCAGGGGTACTCCTGTCGGTGGCGCGGGAAGGGTGCCGACCGGTGCACCTCAGACCGGTACCTCGAAGTCGCCCTCCTCGAGGAGGCCGTACGCGCCTGGGTGCGGGCCGTAGCGGCCGACCCGGCGGTGATCCAGCGGGCCGCCTCCAGGCCGCCCAGGCGGACCTGGAGGAACGCCAGCGGGCCGCCCGGGACGCCCGGCCGATCGAGCGGGAGATCCGGGAGCTCGAGCACAAGCAGGAACGGCTCCTCAAGGCCCTGTACTCCGGGGGAGCCCCGCGCTGCTGAACGAGCGGCTGGTTCAGGTCCAGGCCCAGCTGGAGGCCGCCCTGGGGCGCCTGGCGGCCGTCACCCCGTCGGCTGCCATGGTAGACCCCCGCGCGGTGGAGCGTGCGCTGCAGGGCATTCTGGGGCAGGATGACTTTGACCTGCGGCTGATCCGGGGGTTAGTTGAGGCGATCGTGCTGCCGGCCGACCCGGACGCATCCCCACTGCTCCGGGCGTTCGGAGTGGAATTCCAGCTCGAGACCAACATGCGGAAGAGTCCGTACGGCGAGGGCCGGAAGGCGCAGGGAAAGCTCACGCGTCGCCTTAAGTAGCGGCACACACCAGACGCGCTTTCGGTCGGCGCCCCCGCACTTGCAATCGGACACAATCGGGCGATGCACGCAACCTAGGAGAGGCGAGAGATTAGTGGCACTGCACATCATCACATTCCTAGCCGCCGTCGCGTTAACCTTCTGGTTCGGCCGCGACAGTAGTTGGCCGTCATTCGCTTGCGCCGTAGCCGCCGTGATTACGCATCTCACAACTGTCGACGCGAGTCGCGACCGCAAGGATGACCGAAAGGAGGCCGACAAAAAGATGTATGCTGCGCTCATCGCGCAAATGCCGTTTAACCCTCAGATGATCTACCTGCGCGATCGCGACATGCGCGCACCAATTGACTCAGCCCACCTGCAGTCACTTGACAACTTTCTGCACAACTGGGACAACGAGGCACATCGCTTTCATGACAAGCGGCTGGAAGAATTACGCGCGACGCTCATTGCGACAGGGCACGGCTTTCTGACATATCTATCGCTCAACACGTTCCCGCTTGGCCCGGTCGGAATTACAAAGATCCCAGACGAGTGGCGCTACAAGGACAGGGAGCGCTATGAGGAAGTAGCAGATCGCCTAAATGGCGACGCCGCACTGATCGTGAAGACTTACGAAGATCTCGTACGCAGGGCCCGCGATCACCTCAAGGTCTAGCGTCGCCGAATCAATGCCGCACCCGAGACTCATCGGTTGTCCTTCTTCGAACATGCAGAAAGCGCCGTGAATTCGGCCCTGGTCACAGCATGTGCAATAACGGTCTTCGCGAGCGACACCACATCCATCATTGCATAGCCGAATGCCATGACGAGGAAGCAGAAGATCCAATCTCCTGCATGTATCCAAGTTGCTGCCACCACTCGATACGCGAGTGAGGATATGACAGCTATCAACTGCACGGCCATGCCAGCCACGAATGGAGCCATGAATGGCAGAAATCCCCGCTCAGAATCGCAAAGCACTTGCAAGTACTCGTCAGACAGGAGGCTCACCACGAGCGCCATCGTCGCAAACACCACACCCAACAAGACACTCGCCAATACCATGAAGTCTCCGGCAAGGCCAATACGGGCCTCCAGATCTAGATACCTTACCATCACCACCGAAATAATCGCACCCGCCACGATCCCGAAGACGCCTTCAGGCTGAAGATAGGCTCTTGGACCCAGTGAGATCAGAATTCTCCAGATCCCAAAGTCCTTCTTCCTTAGCGTCAATCCTGACCTCCTCCACGAGCGCCCGCGATTCGTCGGACGGCTTCCACAAGTTCCTCCCAGGTAGCAGGAAACGCAATGGGAATCCTCTTGACCTTCTTGCGCTGATCAAACTGCCGAGGATGACCATCCGTCGTACCTGATGCCGTCACATACCCAAAGGCGTTCGATGCCATTGCTATCATCTCGCGCGATTCAGCATCTGACATAATATCGCCAAGTCCCTCCTCTGGATCGCGAGCCTTGATCGTCTCCTCGATCTTCGATGCCTTGAGTTGTTCGAGCCGACTCCACACGCCAGCGAAGGCATCCAGGCCATCTGGATTCGGCAACTTCGCTACGAAGTGGACTCGATCAACGACGCTTGTGGCTTTCAGCCAGCCACGAAACTCCTCCTCGTCAAGGACCGGCTCAACATCCCAGTTGGTCGTTCTCTCTACCCGAGATTCCTCGCCGCGCTTCAGCAGTTCTCGAAACACATGTGGCACCACCACGTCCGAAAAGCTTGGATGCCGCACCACTGCAAGATGTCGGGTGGCCGCATCGAAGACGAAGACCGATCGTGCGGCATGTCCACGGGCCCCAACACGGTCCGTCCACTTCTGACCCGAGGAGTCGTACGTGTCGACGGCTTCGCTATCAATCCGTTCCCAGCCGATTTGTCCGGTCAACTGTCTAGCGGTCTCATCGACGGCCCGGTTTCCGAGCAGCCACGTCCTTTGGGTCTTGCGCCCTGTCACAACCGGCTCGCCGAACTTCAGCACCTCACCCAAGTGCTGAAGTACGTCATCTGGCTGCCTGAAGATGTTCTGGGGTACGGGCCGCCGGTTGACCCTGAACAACAACACAAGTCCGGTGCGCTCGTGAAACCAAGGCTGGATTTCCGCCATAGTCTTTGTATCCCCTCCTATGCCTACAGAGAAGGTTCATCCTGTTGGGCGTCAGGTTATCATCTGCACATTTTCCCTTCAATCGCCAATCAACGCGAATAGTGGAAATCGCACATTCAGCCAAGGCGGCGCAGTTGAGCCCCAGGAACGGCCCCGCCGCCCGGTCGCTGCACACGTGCAGGGCGTGGGCGATGATCTCCTTGCCGGTGCCGCTCTCGCCGTGCAGCAGCACGTTGACGCCGCTGCGGGCGATGCCCGACAGCCGCTGCCCGAGGCGCAGCATCTCGGTGCTGCAGCCGACGCAGCCGGGAATGCCCGGCACCGTCACCGGCCGCGGCAGCGCGACGGTGGGGCCGCCCGCCGCGACCGCGAGCAGGCGCGGCGGGGCGTACGGGCGGCGCGCCTCGCCGCTGCGCGCCGTGTCCGCGCCGTCGCCGGGCCGCCAGCGTCCTCCCGTCGCCGGGACGTCGCCCGGCGGCAGGGGGAACAGCGTCGGCTGGCACAGGGTCTCGCCCGGCACCGGGCCCTGCGGCTCGAGGGACGCCAGCACCGGCACCAGGCGCGGCACGAGCCGCTGGCTCCACAGGAAGATCCCCTCGCTCCAGGGTTCGGCGGCGTCCATCCAGACCGCGAGGCAGCCCGCGACCTGGCCTTCCCGTCGCAGGGGCTCGACCCACAGCGCCGCGTCGCGGCTGCGCCGGATCAGCTCCTCGCGGTCGTCCGCCATCGCGCGCAGCAGGCTGCCCAGCGGCGGGCGCGCGGCCATGCCGTCGCGCCGGGCCTGCCCGCTCTCCCAGGCCAGCAGCAGCTTGAGCGGGGCCGAAGCCTCGTGGCCCTCGCGGCGAACGACCCACACGGCCGCGCCGCGGCCGCCGTGGGGAAAGGCGCGCAGCTCCTCGTCCCAGAATGTCGTGCGTTCCATCGCTCCTCCCGTCGGGTGGGGGTTAGGCGGCCCCTCGGGCAGGAGTCGTGCCGGGCGGCAGGCGAGCCGGCGAATGCGACGAAGAGCCGCGCGGTGCGCGGCTTGGGCGGGCGACGCGGAATCCCGGCGTGGACGGCCGTGTCCCGGGTGTGTCGCAGGGGCGGCGCTGTCCCGCGCGCGAGCGGGACAGTCACGGCGGGGTTGGCGTCCGCGGGCGACGAGGCGCCGCGCTCAGGCGCCGGCGGTCCAGGGCAACGCGACCTTGTTCGCGCCGGGCTTCACGTCGCCGATTAGCACGGCATCCAGCCCCGGAACGGAAGCCAGGTCGCAATCGGGCGGCGTCACGACCACCAGCCCGATCCCCATGTTGAAGACGCGGTACATCTCGGGCCCGGGCACGCCGCCAAGCTCGGCGATCAGCCGGAAGACCGGCAGCGGCTCCCACGCCGTCGTGTCCACGTGCACGCACAGGCCGTCCGGCACCACGCGCGGGATGTTGTCGGGGAAGCCGCCGCCGGTGATGTGGGCCAGCGCGCGCACGGCCGGGCGCCCGCAGGCCTCCCAGATCGCGCGCACGTGCGGCAGGTAGCTGCGGTGCACCGCGAGCAGCGCGTCGGCCACCGTGGCGCCGCCCAGGATCGCCGGCCGGTCGTCGACCTTCAGGCCGCCGCGCTCCAGCAGCGCCTTGCGCGCCAGCGAGTAGCCGTTCGTGTGCAGGCCCGTGCTGGGCAGGCCCCAGACGCGGTCGCCCGCGCGCATTGCGCTGCCGTCGATCACGTGCTCCGCAAGCACGCGCCCGACGATGGTCCCGGCCAGGTCGAACTCGCCCTCGCGGTAGACGCCGGGCATCTCGGCGGTCTCCCCCCCCAGCAGCGCGCAGCCGTTCTCGCGGCACGCCTTGGCGAAGCCGGCCAGCACCTGCGGCAGCACGGCCTCGTCGAGCTTCGCGGTGGCGAAATAGTCCAGGAAGAACAGCGGCTCGGCGCCCTGCACGAGGATGTCGTCGACGCAGTGGTTGACCAGGTCCTGGCCCACCGTGTCGTAGCGGCCGGCCTGGACGGCCACCATCACCTTGGTGCCGACGCCGTCGACGCTGGCCACGAGCAGGGGCTCGCCGGGAGCCGGCTGGAAGAGGCCGCCGAAGGCGCCGATCTCGTTGCGGACGCGGGCGTCCCAGGTCGAGCGGACGTGCTCGCGGCTGCGGGCCAGCGCGCGCGTGGCGGCATCGATGTCGACCCCGCTGTCGGCGTACTTCATGGCGGTCCTTTCGCGGCAGGCGTGGGTGCGCGGGCGGCGGTTCCCGGACCGGCCGGGAACCGGAACGCCGGCGCGGGGATGATAGGATCCCCGCGCCGGCGGTTCAAGGCAGGTCCTGGCGCCGGCCGGTCAGCCGGCCGCCTCGTCCTCGCGCAGCGCGCAGAGCCCCAGTCGCCGGTTGAGGGCGGACAGCACCGCATGAACGATCGCCTGCTGGCGGTTGTGGCGCAGCGCGCAGGCCCCCAGGAGCGTCTCGGTGCGGCGGGACTCGACCAGGTCGATCGCCGTCAGCACCGTCGCCTGGCCGCCGACGGTGTCCTGGCGGACCTCCCGCAGGTGCAGCACGACCGGCAGCGCCAGCAGTCGGGCCACGGCGTCCACCGTGGCGCGCGCGATGCAGTGCAGGTCGGCGTCCTGATGGCTGGCGCCCTCGGCCACACCCGTGGCCTCACGGCCGCCGGCGGCCAGCACCACCTCCGCGCGGACCGAGTTCTCGGTGCTGAGCAGGCTGACCCCGTGGCAGGTCGGGCGTGGGAAGGCATCCTCGGCGACGAGCACCGCCGGCACCGGGGGCGGGAGGTCGGCCCTTGCGGACGAGGCCGCGAGCCCCGCTGCCGCGGTCGCACCGGTGTCCTGCCCGCGGGGCGGCAGGAACGTGACCCCGGAAGCCGGGGCTGTCGATGCTCCGGCAACCGCCGGGTCGGGCCCCGCCGCGGCCGCGGCACCCTCGTGCGGCCGCGGGCTCTCCACCACCTGCACGACGCCGATCTTCTTGTAGTAGACGTCCATCTGCAGCCGCGCCTTCAGCAGGCTCTCGACGTCCCGGACGATGTGACGGGGATCGCGATCCATTCCGGCCACGACATGCACACCGGCGATCTCCCCGTGCTCGTCCAGGTCGATCTTGCACTGGAGCACGCCCTTGATCTGCGTGATCCAGCGCTGGGCATCCTGGACCCAGGCGTCGCGGTCGTTCGGCTCCCACTCCAAGACGGATGCTCCGGGGGGCTGGGGTTGGGCGGATGACATGTGCTGCGCGATGTTACCACATCGCTATTCTTCCCACAACCGGCAATTCCATCTGACGAAATGCCAAGGACTAGCGCGCGTCGGTGTGACCACCCGCCGCGCCGCCGATGGCGACGCCTCCGGCCCTAGGGGCACATCATGGCGCGCAGCGCCGCCAGGCGGCCCGCGTACGCGGCGTCATCGGCGCGCAGCAGGCCCTCCACGCTGAAGCCCTCGGGGCAGAAGCTCGCGGTCACGGTGCCGTCCAGCATGGCCTGGCGGAAGGAAGTGTCGGGAGCATCCCGCCCCACGCCCGCCTCGGCGAGCGAGCCCATGAAGCCCCCGGCGAAGCAGTCGCCGGCGCCGGTCGGGTCCACCACGTCGTCGAGGATCAGCGCCGGCACGGCCAGCACCGAATCGCGACCGAAGAACAGCGCGCCGTGCTCGCCCTTCTTGACGATCACCCGCGACGGGCCCATGGCGGCGATCGCGGCGGCGGCGCGGGCCAGGCTGCGCTCGCCGGTCAGCAGCCGCGCCTCGCCCTCGTTGACCAGCAGCACGTCCACGCGCCGCAGGATCGCCCGCAGCAGGTCCGGCGTCGTCTCGATCCAGAGGTTCATCGTGTCGAGCGCCACGAGCCGCGGCCCGCGCATCAGGTCCAGCACCCCGGCCTGGAGCGCCGGGTGGATGTTCGCCAGGAACAGGTACTCGGCGTCGCGCCAGGCGGCGGGAATCTCCGGCCGGAAGTCGGCGAACACGCCGAGCTCGGTCGCGAGCGTGTCGCGCTCGATCAGGTCGGCGTGGTAGCGCCCGGACCAGTGGAAGCTGCGCCCCGGCACACGGGCGATGCCGGCGATGTCGGCATGTCGCGCCAGCAGCGCGAGGTCCTCCTCGCGGAAGTCGTCGCCGACGACGCCCACGCAGCGGACCGGGCCGCGGCCGCGCGCGGCCACGGCGAAGAAGCTGGCGCTGCCGCCGAGCTGGCGCTCGCGACGCTCGCGCGGGGTCTCGACGGTGTCGTACGCGACCGAACCCACCACCACGATAGACATGCTCAGTCCCTCTTTTCCATCTTCTCGGGCGCCTCGACGCCGACCAGGTCCAGCAGCACGCGGATCACGTGGCGCGTCACCAGGCTCAGCTGCAGCTGCGAGCGCCGCCGGTCCTCGGGCTGCTCCAGGATCCGCCTGCACTTCGTGTAGAACTCGTTGTAGAGCGCGGCGATCTCGTCGGCGTACACGGTCAGCCGGTGCGGCTCGCGCGCCCAGGCCGCCGAGACGATGACCCGCGGCAGGCGGATCAATTCCGCCACCAGGGCCCACTCGGCCTCATGCTCCAGGTGCGACAGGGTGGCCGCGTCCGGCTCGCCCGGCTCGATGCCGCGGGCCGCCGCCTCGTTCAGCAGCGAGCAGATGCGCGCGTGCGCGTACTTCACCTTCAGCACCGGGTTCTTCTCGGTCTGGTCCTTGGCCAGGTCCAGGTCGAAGTCCAGGTGGCTGTTCGGCCGCCGCGTCAGGAAGATGTACTTCGTGACGTCGGCCCCGACCTCGTCGATCAGGGCGTCCATCGTCACGAACGAGCCGGCGCGCTTGGACATCTTGATGGGCTGGCCGCCCTCGAGGAACGTCACGTGCTGGAGGATCTGCACCTCCAGCCAGCCCTCCTCGATGCCGAGCGAGGTCATCGCGCCCTGCATCCGGCTGATGTAGCCGTGGTGGTCGGGTCCCCAGAAGTCGATCGCGTGCTCGAAGCCGCGCTGGAACTTGTGGTAGTGGTAGGCGATATCGGCCAGGAAGTACGTCGGCCGGCCGTCGGCGCGCACCAGCACGCGATCCTTCTCGTCGTCGTGGGTCGTCGACTTGAACCAGACCGCGCCGTCCTCCTCGTAGACGGCTTCCAGCTTGCGCAGACGGTCGAGCGCGCGTTCCAGCCGCTTCGTCTCGTGCAGCTCGGACTCGAAGTACCAGGTGTCGAAGCGCAGGCCGAACCGCCGGCACGTCTCGCGCTGCCAGCCGAGGATCTTCATCAGCGCGTACTTCGCGAACGAGCGCACCGATTCCTCTTCCGGCAGGCGCCGCCAGTCGTCGGCGCAACCCGCCGGAGCCGTCACCCGCTGGAAGCTCTCGTCGTTGAAGGCGGCGGCGGCAGCCCGGATGGCCGACTCGTCCTGCTGCATCAGCTCGGCCGCCATCGCCTCGAGGTACTGGCCGTGGTAACCCTCGTCCGGGAACTCGACGGCCTCTCCCAGTAGCTGCAGGTAGCGGGCGCGCAGCGACTGGCCGAGCAGCTCGACCTGGCGCCCGGCGTCGTTCACGTAGTATTCGGCGTGCGCGTCGTAGCCCACGGCCTCCAGGAGGCGCACCATGGTCATCCCGAATGCGCCGGCGCGCGCCGACACCACGTTCAGCGGGCCGGTCGGGTTGGCGCTGATGAACTCGACATTGATGCGCTTGCCGCCGGCGGTGCGGATCTTCGCCAGCGCCCCCGCCGGGTTCCAGGCGTCGAGCAGGAGCTGCACCTGGTGGTGGCGCGCGATGCGGAAGTTGATGAATCCCGGCCCGGCGATCTCGACCGACTCGATCACCTCGCGCGGGAAGCTGACGCTGGCGGCGATCTCGCCGGCCAGCTCGCGCGGCTTGCGGCCCAGCCGCTTGCCCAGCACCAGCGCCAGGTTGGTGCTCAGGTCGCCGTGGGCACGCTCGCGGGGCTTCTCGAGCTCGACCTCGATGTCCTCCTCGAACACGCCGTACTTCTCGAGCACGGCCAGCAGGCCCTTGCGCAGCAGGTCCTCAAGCATGGCTTCCCGTCTCCCGGCCGGATCCGCCCGGCGCGCCGCTGGTGAAGTTGAGGTCGGGATGTCGCGCCGCCACGTCCGCGGCCGCGAACCAGGCCGGCGCCAGGTCCAGGCGACCCGCGTCGCCCCACAGGCGCTCCAGCTGGAAATACTCGCGCGCGCGCTGGTGGAAGACGTGCACGACGACGTCGAAGAAGTCGAGCAGCACCCAGCGACCCTCGTTGAGGCCCTCGACCGAGTGCGCATGGTGGCCGGCGGCCGCCAGCTTGTCGTGTGCATGGCGCGCCGCGGCCTGCACCTGCGTGTCGGCCCCGCCGGAGGCGATCACGAAGAAGTCGCAGACGTCGGAGCTGCCCCGCAGGTCCAGCACGACGACGTCCTCCAGCTTCTTCTCCAGCAGGTGCCAGGCGCACCGTTCGGCCAGGGCATAGGCCGGCGAGTCGTCGGGCAGCTTCCGCTCGGGAGCCGTCTCGCGCCCGCGGGCGCCGGTGTTGTCGCTCTGCATGCTACCGCCCGCCAGCCCAGCTGGCCGTTTCGGGGACCCTAGTTCAACCGGTTGATGACGTACTCGACGGCCACCGCCAGCAGGTCCTTCTGCGGACCGGAGGCCACCGGTCCCAGGGCGTCCTTGGCCGCCTCGCCGAACCGGCGCGCGGTGGCGAACGCGTAGTCGACGCCGCCGTGCTCGGTGACGAAGCTCCGGACCTCCGGCCAGCAGGCGGCGCGCTCCCGGCGCGACCGGCAGGCAGCCAGTTCCTCCAGGCGAGCCCTCGCCGCCGGCGGCGCTTGCCGGCAGGCGGCGATCAGGGGCAGCGTGATCCGCCCCTCCTCCCAGTCCTGTCCGGTCGGCTTGCCCAGGCGCCGTTCGTCGCCCAGGTAGTCGAAGACGTCATCCGTGATCTGGAACACGCGGCCGGTGTGCGCGCCGAAATCGCCGAACTCCGCCTCGCACCCGCCCAGGCGGCGGTTGAACGAGACGCCGATGCGGCAGGCGTTCTCGATCAGCGACGCCGTCTTCTGGTAGATGATCTGGAGGTAGCGCTCCTCGCTGATCGCCATGTCGTACCGATGCTCGAGCTGCAGCATCTCGGCCTCGCTCATGAGCACGGTGGTCCTGGCCAGGAGCTCCACGGCATGGTGCAGCCCGGCGGCGCACAGGTTGTGCAGCGCCGTCGAATAGAGGTAATCGCCCATGATCAGGGCGGCGCTCGGCCCGTACTTGACGTTCACCGCGGGCAGTCCACGCCGGGTGATCGCCTCGTCGATGAAGTCGTCGTGCACCAGCGTGGCCGTGTGCACCAGCTCGACGCTCGCGGCTGCCGTGATCGCCGCCGGCGCGAAGCCGTCGTCGTCCTGCGCCGCGAGCAGCAGCAGCGTCGGCCGGAACTTCTTGCTCTTGCCCTGCAGGATGTGGGCGCAGATGTCTCGCGTCAGCGGGCTGTCACCCGTGGTGATCCGCTGGAACTCCCGGTCGACCGCCGCCAGGGCAGGCCCGATCTTCCGCTGCAGCGTGGCCAGCTTGATGCGTTCGCGGTCGACCAGTCCCATGCCTTCCCACCCTCGGTTGCGGGCCCCCGGCCGGTGCGGCCGGGAACCGTCTGGAGTATTCCCGAATCCGGGACGATGTCAATCCCCTTCGGCCCCGGCAGCCGCCGCGCGGGCGCGCTGCCGGCGCCCCACGATCACGCAGGCGATCCCGACAGAGCCGAGGTACAGGACCAGCATCGGCCCCATCATCATCATCTGGCTGATGACGTCGGGCGGCGTGAACACCGCCGCGACCACGGAGATGATGACGATCGCATAGCGCCAGGTCCGCAGCAGCAGCCATGGGCTGACGATGCCCGCCACGCTCAGGCCGATCACCAGGATCGGCATCTCGAACACCAGCCCGAAGCCCAGGCAGAGCCGGAAGACGAAGCCGAGATACTGGCTGATCCCGATCAGCGGCCGCAGTGTCTCGGTCCCGAAGCCCATCAGGAAGCGCACCACGTTGGGCGCCACCACGAAGAACGCGAAGGCGATGCCGGTGTAGAACAGCAGCACCGTCCACAGCAGCACGGGCGTCACGATCCGCCGCTCACGCCGGTGCAGCCCGGGCAGCACGAACCCGTACAGGCGGAACAGCACGAACGGCGCCACCACGAACAGGCCCATCACGAACGACACGCGCAGGCGCGCCATGAACGCGTCGTTCGGCGCCGTGAAGTAGACACCCTGTTCATGGACCGGCCTGATGATCACCTCCATCAGGTCGGCCGACCAGGTCCAGCACAGCGTGGCCGCCACGGCCGCCGCGAGCAGGCACTGGATCAGGACCGTTCGCAGCTCCGCCAGGTGGTCGAGCAGGCCCATGCGCGCCTCGGCCGGCGCGGGCTCGGCTGCCGTCGCCGCCACCGGCGGGTCGGCCGCGTCGCGGTCCGGGGAAGCCGGAGCGGAACCCGGCCGTCCG
>JAYRFB010000031.1:0-5585 GCA_041908585.1 Candidatus Krumholzibacteriia bacterium | reverse complement strand
GGGCCGGGCGCGCCACGACCGCCCGGCACGCCCGTGGCGGGCGGACCTGGCGCTCGCGGGCGGGCTGGCGGCGGTCGCGGCGGCCGTCTCGCTGGTTGCGCTGCAACTGGCCCCGCGCACGGAACTGGCCACCCGTTTCACCCGGCCGCTCGCCGAGCGGGCGGGCGAGGCCGTCGTCGGGGTGTTCCGCTACCTTGCGCGCCTGGCCTGGCCGGTCGACCTCACCGTGCGCCAGCCCGACGCGGCCGTGGCCACGACCGCGGCGGTCGCGGCGCTTGCCGCGCTGGGCATCGCGGCGCTGACGTACCTGTGCCACCGCTACCGGCGGCGCTGGCCGGTGGCCGCCCTGGGCTGGGGCTGGTTCCTCCTCTGCCTGGCGCCCACGCTGGGCATCGTGCAGGGCGGCCAGCTGCCGCTGGCCGACCGCTACGCCTACGTGGCGGCCATCGGCCTGTGGCTGGCGCTGGCGGCGGCGATTGGCGGCGCCTGGGCGCGGCGGCGAGCGGCGGGCCTTGCCGTGACCGCCGTGGCGGCGCTGCTGGTGGTCGTGGCCGCGCTTGCCGCCATGCGCCAGGCCGCCACCTGGCGCGATGACGAGTCGTTCTGGACGCACGCGCTGTCCGTCAACGCGGCCAGCGAGCTGCCGCACCTGAAGCTGGGCGAGTTGCATGCCGGGCGCGGCGAGCCGGAGGCGGCCCGCCGCGCCTTCGAGGCTGCGGCGGCGCTGGTCCCGCGCGCGGACACGTATGTCAACGCCGGCAACGCCTGCGTGGCGCTGGGGGAGACCGCCGCTGCCGAGCACCATTTCCGCGCGGCATTGCGGCTGGCGCCGCGGATGCCGGCGGCATCGCTGAGCCTGGGTGCACTGCTGGCGCAGCGCGGCGAGCTGGTCGAGGCGCGCACGATCCTGCTCGCCGCGGCGGATGCCGCGCCGGGCGTGGCCGCGCTCCAGTACAACCTGGCCCTGGTGGCGTTCCTGGGCGGCGATGCCGGCGAGGCGCGCGACCGCTGCCGGCGCGCGCTCACGCTCGAAGCCGCGCACTCCGGCGCGCGCGAGCTGCTGGCGCGACTCGGTCCCTGAGCCCCGTCGCGGCATCCGGCGTCCACGGCGCCCAACGCGCCGGCTTCCGGGGGCGAATCGACTTGCGTGCGGGCCAGCCGGCCGTCGACATCGCGGTCCTCGCGGAGCCGGTGGCCGGTGCGGCCGCCGGCCGCAAGCGCGCGTTTGCGGACACGCCGATCCATGCCTAGACTCGGAAGCCAGTCCGCGCCGTCCGTCGCCAACCTGGGGAGATCCGCCGATGCCGACGCCACACACGCTCGCTGTCGCCGACAAGCCCGCGATGTCGACGGGCAACGACCGCCTCGAGGACCTGCTGCTGTTCCGCTCGCGCACGATCCTCGTCTTCGGCGGGATCGACGAGGAGCAGGCGCTGGCCACGTGCACGCGCCTGCAGGCGATGTGCGAGGAATCGGACAGGCCGATCACGATGCTGGTCTCGTCGCCCGGGGGCCATGTCGAGTCCGGCGACGCGATCCACAACATGATCCGCTTCGTGCCGGCGCCCGTGACCACGATCGGCACCGGCTGGGTCGGCAGCGCGGCGGCCCACATCTTCCTGGCGCCGCCGAAGGAGCGTCGCGTCTGCCTGCCGCACACGCGCTTCCTGATCCATCAGCCGGCCGGCGGCATCGGCGGCCAGGCCACGGAGATCGCCATCCAGGCCGCGCAGATCGTCAAGACGCGCGAGCGCATCGCCCGCGTGATCGCGGCGCAGACGGGACAGCCTCTGGAGAAGGTGGCGCGCGACATCGAGCGCGACTTCTGGATGGACGCGCAGGAGGCCCTGGCGTACGGGATCGTCTCGCGCGTGGTCGAGAGCCGGGCCGAGCTCGGCTGAGGCCGGCGCGCGGGGCACCGCCGGACGGAAGGAGGGCGGGAGCATCCTCCCGCCCTCCTCTTTTCGCCACCGTCCGGCGCTGCCGTGCGGGGCCGCGTCAGCGCGCCAGCACCAGCCGCTGCGTGCGCGCCGCCGTGGCCGTCCTCAGCGTGACGAAGTAGACGCCGGCCGGGGCGCGCACACCGCCGGTGGTCGTGCCGTCCCACCGCGCCAGGTGCTCGCCGCCGCCGATGCTGCCATCGACCAGCGAGCGGACCAGGCGCCCGCGCACGTCGTGCACCTCGACCGTCACGCCCTGCGCCGTCGGCAGCCGGTACGCCACCTGCGCGCCGTCGCGCGCGGGATTCGGCCACGGCGCGCCCAGCTCCGGCCCGCCCAGGGCGATGGCCGGGCGCTCGATCGCCAGCTCGCCGAGGGTGTACGTCGCACCGCTGCCCTCGGTCACGAGCAGGCGGTAGTGCCAGGTCAGGCCCGGCTCAGCGGCGGCATCCAGGTGCGAGGCAGACAATGCATCGCTGCCGCTGCGGCTGGCGATGACGGTCCACGGACCGTCGATCGTCGGCGCCCGCTCGAGGTCGATGCGCAGGTCGCTGCCGGGCAGGGCCAGCGCCCAGCGCACGTCCACACCCGCATCGCGGGCCTCGGCCGCGAACAGCTGAAGCATCGCGGCCACGCCGTGGTCGGGAATCATCGCGTAGGCGCGGACGGCGCCATCATGGACGCCGGAGCCGACGATGATGCCGTCCTCGCTGATGCCCATGGCCGACGACGACGTGTTGGTGTCCAGGTCCCAGCCGGTGCCGGAAGGCAGCAGGCCCGCCAGCGCGTACGTCTCCTCGCCGTCGTACACGAAGGGCACCGCGTAGAGGCCGCCCGCGGTGCCGACGGCCCACCCCGCGTTGTTGACGCCGCGGCAGCTGCCCTGCGACGTGGACGGCGGCAGCGCGATCTCCTTGGTCCCGTTGGCGGAGCTCCAGATGAACGGCATGCCGGAGCCCTGGTTCAGCATGCTCGAACCGGCCACGAAGCCGTTGTTGCTGATGTCGAACGGAAGCGTGCCGTTGTGGCCGGGCAGCGGCGGCACCTCGACCGCCGTGTTCGCCACGGCGTCATAGAGGATGCCCACGTTGCGCGCCGCGTTGGCCGGGTCGATCCCGAAGCCGACCACCTGGCCCGCGTCGTTGACGCTGTAGGCCGTGCGCAGCCAGCTGCCGCCGGGCGTCTGCGCCGTGATGACCGTCGGGACGCCGCCCGCCCACTTGACGCCGTACTCGACGCTGCCGGAGCCGATCGAGCCGACGATGAGCCCGTCGTTGTTGATGTCGTTGGCGCGACCCAGCGTCTGCCCGCCCGGCAGGGCCAGGACGGTGACGGTCCCGCCCTGCCAGATCAACGGCAGCGGGCTCGACCCGAACGAGGTCGTCGTGCCGTTGCCCACGACGGCTCCCAGGTCGTTCACGCCGTTGCCGACGCAGTAGTTGCGGGCGGGCGAGGTGGGATTCGGCAGCGCGACCAGGCCGCCGGCCTCGGTCCAGGAGAAGGCGCGCGTCGGGTTGCCGAACGAGCGCCCGGTGGCGATGCCGGTCAACGAGACGCGGTTGCCCTGGGCGAAGTCCGTCGGGGCGACGACGCCGAGGTCGACGATGACGTACTGGGGCGGCACCGCCGGGGCGGCCGAGGCCGCCAGCAGGACCGCCAGCAGGATCGTCGTGCGGATGGGCGTGCGCGATGTGGGCATGGGGTCCTCCTCGGCGGCAAGGTTGCGCTCGTGGCCTGGGAACAGAGTCTACCCGATCGGCGCGACCGGAACAACCAGGCCCGGCGCGTGTCCGTCGCGGCGGTGCGCCGGCCGGGGCGCACGCGGATTGACGCGTCGCCGCGGCGCGTGTGACAATCGGCGCGCGATCGACGGGTGGAGGCTGGACTGGACGGGGGCGGGGCTCCCTGAAGTGAGGGCGGGAATCGTGTTCAAGAGGATCATCGGCTACGGCGTGATCGCCGTGGTTTCGTTCGCGGCCGGCTACTACAAGGGACTGATGAAGGCGCGGGACGAGGTGGCGCCGGTCTGGCAGCAGATCGGGATGGCCTACGTCCTGCCGCTGGCGTGCATCAGCGCCGGCATCATCGGCGAGTCGCGTGGGATCAAGGACCCCGGAAAGAACCTCATGAGCGGGATGAAGGGCGCCGTGGCGGGCGGCGCGGTGGGCCTGGTGGCCAACCATCTCGGCCAGATGCTGGGGCACGCGTCGATCAACTGACGGCGGCGCTGCGCGCGGTCGGCGTCAGCGCGCGCCGCCACGCTCGATCTTGTAGAGGAGGTCGGCGCCCATCGTCGTGCCCGTCTCCGTCTGCACCGACCACTTCGGCGACATGATGTAGCGCAGGCGCACAAGGTTCGTGCGGTCGAAGAGGCCCATCGCGTAGGACAGGTAGAGCTCGGGCGTCAGGTACTTGCCGGTCACCAGCGCCGCCTGGTCCAGCGAGCCGCCGGTCTCCACGCGGGCCTCGTCCAGGCCGATCCGCGATCCCAGCTGGCTGGAAAGGACGTTGCTGCCCATCAGCGCGGCTGTGGCCGCCACGCGCGCCTTGTCGTCGCCGGTGCCGGAATCCAGGGGGCGGCCCGTCAGCAGGTAGGAAATCGCCTGCGTCTCCGGCAGCGGCGGCTCGGAGTAGACCTTCAGCACCGGCGCCAGCGCCGACCCGGTGACGATGACGCCGGCGATGACGCCGTCCGGCGTCTCGCGGAACGCCTTGATGTTCAGCGCAGGATCGTCGACCGGACCCACGAACGAGACGATGCCGCTGTCCAGGTCCAGGTCCTGGCCGTAGGCGCGGTAGTAGCCCTCGCGCACGCGCAGGTCGCCGCGGCAGTCAGGCAGCTCGGGCACGTGCTGCTTGACGTGCAGCGCGCCAGCCAGGCCGATCGCCATCGCGAAGCCGCGGAAGCGCACCTGCTCGCCCAGGTTCACCTTCACGTCCACCCAGGTGTCGATCGCGGGTGCCACCGCCGCTGCCGCCGCGTCGACCACGACCGCATCGCGCGACGGCGGCACGGCCGTCTCGGGCATCTCGACCAGTTCGACCTCGACAACCGGCAGGTCGACGCTGCCGCGCACGTCCAGCCGCTTGCCGTCGCAGACCAGCTCGAGGTCGGGAGAGACCTGCACCCTGATCTCCGGAGTGTCCACGCCCTGGAAGCGCTCGCCGCGCAGCGTCACGACCAGCGGCGTGTCCGTTCCCAGCTTCGGTGGCACGCGACCGCCCACGACCAGCGTCCCGTCGCCCGAGCGGGCCGAGCCTTCCAGCGCATAGCCGGATTCGACGTCGCCGCGCGCGACCAGCTGCACGTCGGCGATGGTGATGCCCAGGTCCGGCAGCGTCGCGGCCATGTCGGCGACGCGCAGCTCACCGGTGACAACGGGAGCCGCCAGCCGGCCGGCCACCGCGGCGTCCAGGTCGACGCGGCCGCGCGCGCCGGTCACCAGCGGGCTGAGCCCGTCGATGAACGCCAGGTCGGTCACGCGCCCTGCCAGCGTCGCGCGCACCGCCTGTGAGTCGGGGACCACCGGCAGCCGCGCGGCGCCGGGCAGGGCCAGGTCGCCCGCCAGCTGGGCGCGCCCGCCGCTGCGCGGGTTCGCCACAGCCGCCGCGATCCGGGCCGTGATATCGTCCGGCCCGGCCCCG
>JAYRFB010000030.1:0-11589 GCA_041908585.1 Candidatus Krumholzibacteriia bacterium | reverse complement strand
TATACGCCCGGCGCGTAATGGACCCGCTTGGCGCCGCGCGGGGGGCGCCGCCTGTGAGGGGGGCGCCCCGGCCCGGCGGTCGGTGGGGCTTCCGCACGCTGAACGTGCCCTCCGCGGGCGCGCCGGCGCGCCGGCCGCACCCGCTTCCTGCCGTCCCGCCCCGGAGCCGCCCATGAGCGGCTTTCCCCGTCATTGGGAGTTCGACGACGTCTTCGACAGCGTCGACCGGGGCTGCGGCGACTTCATCCTCGAGCTGCGCGAACAGATGGCCGACCTGCCCCCGGGCGGGACGATCATGGTCGCCAGCCGGGACGCCGGCGCCCCCGTCGAGGTGCCGGCCTGGTGCCGGATGACCGGGCACATCCTCGTGGAGGCGCTGCCTCCGTTCTTCCTCATCCGCAAGCGAAAGGACTGACCGCCATGGCCGGGAAATTCTGCGTGACCATCACCGAATGCCGCACCGACTAGGACAAGGCCACCCTGGGCTTCGTCGTCGCCAATGCCGCGGTGGGCAGCGACAAGGAGACCATGGTCTTCCTGAGCGCCGACGGCGTCTGGGCCGTGGTGAAGGGCGAGATGGAGAAGGTCTCGGTGGGGGCGCCGTTCGCGCCGCTGGCCGAGCTGGTCGGCAAGTTCACGGCGAACGGCGGCAAGATCCTCGTCTGCTCGCCCTGCATGAAGAAGCGCGGCATCACCGACGACATGCTGGTCGACGGCGCGGCCGCGGCCGGCGGCGCAGCGCTGGTCGAGTGGCTGTCCCAGGGCTCGCCCTGCGTGGGCTACTGACCATGGACCTGGAGGGACTGGCCCCCGACCACCGGCTGGACGGGGGCGACCTCGATTGCGGCTCCGGGCTCGTGCTGCTGATCCGCGAGCACATGCTGCTCGTGCCGGAGGGCGGCGTGCTGGAGCTCCGCAGCCGGGAGCGCACCGTCTGCGACGACCTGCCGCCGTGGTGCCGCATGGTCGGGCACGAGTACCTGGGGCGCCTGCCGGGAGAGGTGGCCGAGGAGACGCGCTTCTTCGTGCGCCGGGGCGGAGCTGCCGCTGCGCAGGCGGAAGCGCAGGCGCTGGCCGACGACAAGGCCCGCGCCCGCGAGTACGAGTGGCGCCTGCGCGCGCGCTCGACCGGCCACCTGCGCTCGACCGCCTACTGCCGCAACTTCTCGTTCACCGTGGGCCAGCCCGCCTCGTTCGAGGAGAAGGACGAGCATCCCTCGGCGCTCGAGTACCTGCTGGGTGCCCTGGCCGGCGACCTGGCCACGGGGTTCGCCACGGCCTGCTCGCAGGCCGGCCTGCAGGTGGACGACGTCGAGATCACCGTGCGCGCGCGCCTGCACGACGTGCTGGCCCACCTGGGCCTGGCCGACGGGGATCCGTCACTGGAGTCGGTCGTGATCAAGGTCTTCGCCTCGACCCTGGACGACGAGGCCCGGGTACGCGATGCCTGGGCCGGGGTCTGGCGGCGCTCGCCGGTGGCGACGACGCTGGCGAAGGCCGCCCGGCTGGATGTGCAACTGAACATCGTCTGAACCGGAGGAGCCATGCTTCCGTTTTCCGTCACCCAGGTGGGCAGCTGGCCGCGCTCGCGCGAGCTGCTGCGCGCGCTGCGGGATCGCCAGCAGGGTCGCCTGGACCGCGCGGGTTTCGACCGCGTAGCCGACGACGAGACCCGGCGCTGCGTCCAGGCGCAGCTGGCGGCCGGCGTGGACATCGTCGTCGACGGCGAGCAGCGCCGCGACAACTTCTACTCGTTCATCACCGACAAGCTGGATGGCACCCGGCTGATGTCGCTGGCCGAGATGCTCGACACGGTGGAGGACAAGGCGGCGTTCGAGGAGATGCTCGACACGCTGGACGTGCCGGCCTCGGCCATCCGCAACCCGACCTGCATCGGGAGGCTGGCGCGACGCGAGCCCCTGGCCGTCGATGACCTGCGCTTCGTGCAGCAGATGACCGACAAGCCGGTCAAGGTGACGCTGCCCGGGCCGTACCTGCTGACGCGCTCGATGTGGGTCGGCGCCTTCACGCGCGGCGCCTACCCGGACAAGACGGCGATGGGCGACGACGTGGTCCGCATCCTGCGGGAGGAACTGGCCGAACTGGCGACGGCCGGCGCGGCCTTCGTCCAGTTCGACGAGCCGGTGCTGACCGAGATCGTGATGAGCGAGGAGTGCGACCGCCGCACCTTCATGTGAGCCACGCTTGCCACCCGCCGTGACGCGGGTGCCGAGCTCGAATACGCGGCCGAGCTGCTCAATCGCGTCGTCGACGGGATCGACGGCGTACGCACCGGCCTGCACGTCTGCCGCGGCAACTGGAGCCGCCGCGAGGACGTGCTGCTCAGCGGCGACTACGCGCGCCTGCTGCCGGCGTTCACGGCCATGCGTGTCCGCCAGTTCGTGCTGGAGTACGCCACGCCGCGGGCAGGCGACATCGCCGTGGTGGGCGCGGCGCTGGCCGACCGCGAGATCGGGCTGGGCGTGGTCAATCCCCGCACGGCCGAGGTGGAGACGCCGGCGGAGATCGTCGCGCGCGCGGAGGCGGCGCTGCGGTGGTACCGGCCGTCCCAGGTGGCGCTGAACCCCGACTGCGGGTTCGGCTGCTTCGCCAACCGCTGCGTCAACGATCATGAGACGGCGGCGGCCAAGCTGGCGTCGATGGCGGCGGCGGCGCGGGAACTGCGGCAGCGGCACGGGTAGGGCGGCGCTCTCGACATGACGGCGACCTGCGCCGGCGCAAGTCGCCGCGCCGGTCGCGGTCGCGGGCAAGCGGGAATTAACGCCGCGTTTACAGTCACGACCGTATCGTTGTGGACGGCGCCGACGATCGTCGCGCGCGTGATTCGGTCGACCGCCATCACCGTTGGAGCCTCCTGTGACTCCTCGCTCGATCGCCGTGTTCGTTGCTGCCCTGCTCTTGGCCCAATGCTCGTCCGAGCCTGCCGCCGCCTGGTGCCTGTACCGCCTGAAGCCGGTCGGGATCACGGCTTCCTCGACGGCTTCGGGAACGAACACCGCTGCCCTGGGTGATGGCAACGCGGCGACCGCCTGGCGACCGCAGGCGGGCGATGGCGCGCCATGGTTGGATATCCAGTTCGCGGAGCCCGTACAGCCGGCCTTCCTGATGCTCACCGACGAGGCGGCGGAGGGTATCGGTCTCGTGCAGGCGGTCTCCGTCACCACGGATGCGGGAGCCAGGCAGGCGCTGGAGGTGCCGGTACACGCGGAAGTCGCGGCGATGTCCTGGACCACGGGCGAGCCGGTGACATCGGTGCGCGTGGCCATCACCCGGTGCGAGGGCGGCGCCGTGGGTTTGGCCGACCTCGCCGTGATCGGCCGCCGGCCCGCCGACGCGAAGGCGCTGACTCTCGCCGATCTGGCCCGGTGCACGCTCACTCTCGAGCGGGATCTGGTCATTCCGGCCGATCGCCCGGCTGCGCGGCCCGTGGCGGCCGAGTTGTTCCTGCCTCGCGACGGCTTCATCCCGTGGAGCCTCCAACTGGGCGCCCGCGACACCGCCGGCGCGGACCGCACGGTCGCGGCAGGCAGGAGCTTCGACGTCGTCGAGGTCAGCAACACCGCCGGGGCGCTCGTGCTGAGGTGCGCCGACGGGAGTTCGTTCGGTCTCTTCGACGAGAGCGATGGCGCTCCCCGCTCGATCATGGGCGTCACGAAGCAATTGACGGTGGCGGAATTGAACGACATCTTCGCCGGCATCGTGCACCTTTCCGACGCGGTCGGTCGCAAGGCATCAGCCTACTAGGGCGAGTCCGGAACTGATCCGCCGGCGGGGGGTTATCGCTCTCTTGCCCCGATAGCGGACCAAGCTCCTCCTTAACTCCACATGCCGCCGTACTCCGGGTTTCGAAATCCCGCAGGCATGGCCTATCTTTGGGGCACAGCGAGGCCGGAACGCCCGCTCCGGCCGCCGACCGCGCAACCGTGGCCCCGGGGGACCGCCATGCCCATGATCGATCTCGGTGGACGCTCACTGGAAGTCAACGACGAGGGGTTCCTGCTCCACCCCGAGCAGTGGGACGAGGACCTGGCCGGCCACCTGGCGCGCGCCGAGGAGGGCCTCGAGACGCTGACCGACGAGCACTGGGCCGTCATCCGCTTCATCCGCGATCACTTCGAGCAGAACCACGGCGCGCCGATGGTGCGCGCGGTCTGCAAGGCCACCGGCCTGCCGCTCAAGCGCGTGTACGAACTGTTCCCCTCCGGCCCCGCGCGCGGGGCCTGCAAGCTGGCCGGATTGCCCAAGCCGGACGGCTGCGTGTGAACGCGCCCGACGGCCTGCGGCTGGGAGTCGTCGCCTGCGCCGCGGGCGCGGCGCTGGCGCTGGCCGTCCAGCTCTGGCGGACGCGCTCGTTCGGGCTGCGCCCGCCGCTGGCGACGCCCGCGGGCAGCGCCTGGCGGGGCCTGCTCTACGCCTTCGGGCCGGGCATGTCGCCCGCGGCCAAGGAGAGCACGCGGGCGCATCCGGTGGTCTACGCGCTGGGCGTCTCCTACCACCTGGGGATCTTCACGGCGGTGGGCGTGCTGGCGCGCGTCGTGGCGGGCGCGCCGGCGCCGTCGGCCGCGCCGCGGGCGGTCGCGCTCGTCATGCTGCTGGCGGGAACGGCCGGCGGCCTCGCGCTGCTGGCCCGCCGCGCCGGCTCGCCCAGGCTGCGCGCGATCAGCGTGCCGGACGACTACCTCTCGAACCTGCTGGCCACGGCGTTCGCCGCGCTGGCGTTCGTCGCGCTCTTCGCGCCGGGAGCGGCATCCGCGTTCCTGGTCGCCTCGATGCTGCTGCTGGCCTGGACCCCGCTGGGCAAGATCCGGCACTGCCTGTTCTTCTTCGCGGCCCGCGGTCACCTGGGACGCCATTACGGACGGCGGGGCGCCTTCCCGCCGAGCCATTGAAGGGAGACGCCGTGGCCGGGTTCGACTCGCTCGACCAGCGTCTGGAGAAGCTGACCGACGCCGACCTGGCGCGCGGCTTGGACATCTTCCGCGAGCGCCTGGGCGCCGCCGGTGCGGCCTGGCTGCAGACCTGCGTGCATTGCGGGTTGTGCGCCGAGTCGTGCCACTACTTCCTGGCCGATGGCGAGATCGCCTCGATCCCCGCGCACAAGCTGGAGCAGGTGGCCGCCGGCTTCCGCGGCCGCTTCACGCCGCTGGGGCGCCTGGCGCCGGCCCTGGCCGGCGCGCGCCCCTTCGATCGCGCGCTGGCGCGCGCCTGGGTCGAGGCGGCCTTCGGCCGCTGCTCGGCCTGCGGACGCTGCAGCCTGAACTGCACGACCGGAGTGAACATCGCCGCCGTCATCCGCGCCGCGCGCGCGACCCTGACCGAGCTTGGATTGATCCCCGCCGACCTGCAGCAGGTGGTCACCACCGCGCTGGAGACGGGCAACAACATGGCGATCACGCGTGAGGACTGGCTGGACACGCTGCAGTGGATCGAGGAGGAGACGCAGGCCGCTGTCGGCGACCCGGAGGCGCGGATTCCCGTCGACAAGCAGGGCGCCAACATCCTGTTCACCGTGAATCCGCGCGAACCCAAGTTCTTCCCGCTGGGCCTGCAGGCCAGCGCGACGGTGTTCCACGCCGCCGGCGAGGACTGGACCGTGGCCAGCGAAGGCTGGGACCTGACGAACTACGGCCTGTTCAGCGGCAACAACGCCGAGGCCGGCGCCATCGCCGGCAACCTGCTCGCCTCGATGGAGCGGCTCGGCTGCCGCACCCTGGTCGTCGGCGAATGCGGGCACGGCTTCGCCGCCGCGCGCTGGGAGGCCGCGGAGTGGCTGAGACGGCGACCGGCCTTCCGCATCATCAGCTTCCTGGAGCTGATGGAGGAGTACTTCCGGCAGGGCCGCCTGAAGGTGGACCCGGCGCGGGTGACCGACCGCGTCACGCTGCACGACCCCTGCAACCTCGTGCGGCAGGGCGGCGTGACCGAGCCGCAGCGGGCGATCCTGCGGCGCTGCGTCTCCGACTTCGTGGAGATGACTCCGCACGGCGCGGAGAACTTCTGCTGCGGCGGTGGCGGCGGGCAGCTGGCGATGGCCGAGTACCGCCACAGGCGCCTGCAGTCGGGCGGCATCAAGGCGGAGCAGATCCGCGCCACCGGCGCCCGCATCGTCGCGGCACCCTGCCACAACTGCATCGACCAGCTCATGGAACTGAACCGCGAGTACAAGCTGGGTGTCCGCATCATGACGGTGGCCGAGATCGTCAGCGACGCCCTGGTCCCGCCGGCCGCCGCGCCGGCCAAGGAGAGCCATGAACCAGCCGGCTGAGAGCGGCCTCATCTACCTGGACAACGGCGCCACGTCGTTCCCCAAGCCGGAGGCCGTGTACCGGTACATGGATTCGTTCTATCGGCGTTACGGCGTGAACCCGGGGCGGTCCGGCTACGACCTGTGCATCGAGGCGGGCGATGTCGTCGAGGAGACCCGGCGGCTGCTCTGCTCGTTCCTGGGCGGGACGGACCCGAATCGGCTCGTGTTCGGGTACAACGCCACCGACGCGCTCAACCTGGCCATCTTCGGCCTGCTGAAGCCGGGCGACCACGCGGTCACCACGCACCTGGAGCACAATTCGTCGCTGCGCCCGCTGTGGAAGCTGCAGCAGGAGGGCGTCGATGTCGACTGGGTCGACTTCGACGACCACGGCTACATCGACCCCGACGAGGTCATCGCCCGGCTGAATCCGCGCACGCGCGCGGTCGTGATCAACCACGGCTCCAACGTGATCGGCACCGTGCAGCCGGTGGCGCCGATCGGGCGCGCCTGCCGCGAACGGGGCATCCCGCTGGTGCTGGATGTCTCGCAGACGGCCGGCATGCTGCCGCTGGACATGGAGGCGCTGGGCGCGGGCGTCATCTGCTTCACGGGCCACAAGTCGCTGATGGGGCCGATGGGCATCGGCGGCATGTATGTGCATGCGGACGTCGAGCTGCACCAGGTCCGGGCCGGGGGCACGGGCGTGCGCAGCGCCCAGCGGTCGCACCTGGAGGAATACCCGTACCGGATGGAGTACGGGACGCCTAACCTTCCGGGTATCGCCGGGCTGAACGCGGGCGTCAAGTGGGTGCAGGAGCAGGGGGTGGCCGCGCTGCACGGACGCGAGATGGAGCTTTGGCGGGCCTTGCGCGACGGCCTGCGCTCCCTCGACGGTGTGACGCTCTACTGCGCCGACGAGGTTCCCGGACGCGAGCGAATCAGCGTGCTCTCGTTCAACGTGGCGGGCCTGGTGGCCGGCGACGTGGGCACCATGCTGGACGTGGACCACGGCATCGCCTGCCGCACGGGGCTGCACTGCGCGCCGATGGTCCACGAGCACCTGGGCACGGACAGGCTGCACGGCTCGGTGCGGTTCGGGGTGGGGCCGTTCAACACGCCGGCGCACGTCGAGGCAGCCTTGCGGGCGGTGGCGGAAATCGCCGAGCTCGGGCGACGCCGGGAGGGCTGACCATGAAGAGCCACCGCGAGGAGATCGCGCTCGAGGTGCCGTCACGGCGCGGCTTCGTGAACATCACGCCGCAGGTGGTCGACGCCTTGGCGCGCAGCGGCATCCGCGAGGGGCTGTGCCTGGTCAACGCCCTGCACATCACCGCCTCGGTGTTCATCAACGACGACGAGTCGGGCCTGCACCACGACTACGAGGAGTGGCTGGAGCGGCTGGCCCCGCACGCGCCCACCGACCGGTACCGGCACAACCTGACCGGCGAGGACAACGCCGATGCGCACCTCAAGCGCCAGGTGATGGGGCGGGAGGTGGTGATCGCCGTGACGGGCGGGCGCCTGGACTTCGGGCGCTGGGAGCAGGTCTTCTACGGCGAGTTCGACGGGAGGCGCCGCAAGCGCGTCCTGGTCAAGATCATCGGTGAGTAGCCGCGGCCGCTAGTCGGTGGGCGCGCACGTCCGGAAGACCGACATGGCCTCGGACAGCTCGGTCGACGCGGTCACGTTCCGCTGCACGACGTCGTTCATCTCGTTCACGGCCAGGTTGATCTGCCCGATGCCCTCGGACTGCTCGCGCGTGGCGCCGGCGATCCCGGACATGATCGCGACGATCCGCTCGGCCGCGGTGGCCACGGCGTCGAAGTCGTCACGGGTCGCGCGGGCCAGCTGCTCGCCGTCGCGGACCTTCCGCATCGTGTCCTCGATCAGGTCGGAGGTGCTCTGCGCGGACTCGGTGGCGCGGCGCGCCAGGTTGCGCACCTCCTCGGCCACGACCGCGAAGCCGGCGCCGGCCTGGCCGGCGCGCGCCGCCTCGACGGCGGCGTTGAGGGCCAGCAGGTTCGTCTGGAACGCGATCTCGTCGATGGACTTGACCACGTCCTGGGTCCGCAGGCTGGCCGCCGCGATCTCCTGCGTCGACGTCGCCAGCTGGCCCATCGAGCGGTTGGCCTGGACGATGATGCCGTTCGCCTCGGCCAGGAGGCGGTTGGCCTCGCCGGCGCTGTCGGCGTTGCGGCGCGTCATCGACTCCAGCTGGCCCAGCGAGGCGGCCGTCTCCTCCAGCGCCGCGGCCTGGGCGGCGGCGGCGTCCGACAGGTGGCGCGCGATCCCCTGGGACTGGCCGACGGCCGCGCCCATCCGTGCGCGCATGGCGTCGACCGACTGCGCCAGGTGCCCGAGTTCGTCCCCCGCGTCGTCGGTGATGGCGTGCGTCAGGTCGCCCTCGGCGACGCGCCCGATGACGTCCATCGTCTCGTGCAGGCGGCGGGAGATCATCCGGGTCACCAGCAGGCTGACCAGGGTGGTGAACACGCCGATGGCGGCGGCCACGAGGATGAACGTGCGCAGCATCACGCTGAAGCCCTTCTTCAGCGCCGCGTGATTGTCCCGGCCAAGGCGATCCTCCAGGGCCTGCAGGGCGGCCAGGTCCTCGTGGAGGGTCTGGAAGCCGGCGTCGGCGCCGACCATGAAGGTGAGCGCCACCGAGAAGTCGGTCCCGGCCATGTCCAGCGTCATCGCGGCCTGCTCGCGATACGGCGCCAGCTTGGCCAGCGCCGAGTCCAGCAGCGCCTTCTCCTCCTCGATCAGCGTCTCCTGGGCGGCCAGCCCCGTGGCGAACTCCCGCGTGGCGTCCAGGGCCGCCAGCTGCTCGCGCGCGAGCTTCTCGATGATGGCGCCGTCGGCGTTTGCGGCCGACAGACCTAGCACCTTGTAGATGTTGCGGTGCACGACGTTGACGTCGTTGACCACGCGCGAGACGGCCTGGTAGCCGAGGAAGCGCTGGTTGTAGAGGTCGTCGGTTGCGGCGGCCTGGCGCGAGAAGCCCACCCAGGCCAGGGCGACGAGCCCCGCCATCGCGGACACCACGATCAGCGGCAGCGCCAGCAGCTTCCTGGCCACCGGGATGTTCGCGAACATGCGGGTCATGGCTCAGCACCCTCCGCCGTAGGGATAGAGGCGCCGGCAGGACGCGATGCCCTGCCGGCGATCGACCATTACTTGTACGTCCCGCAGCAGAGGACGATGTCGCCGACCTTCTGCAGGTAGGTCGTCTTGGCCTCGACCTTCTTGCTCTCCGGATTCAGGTACTTGTAGTCGACCCAGCCGAATCCCGAGGCCTTCGCCGTCTCCACGATCTCCTTGCGGAACAGCTTGCCGTCCGTGTCGGGAACCTCCATGAGGTTCTTGCCGACGAGCTTCGGGTTCTTCGGATGCGCCACGATCGTGGCCGTCAGGTCGTAGGCGAACACATAGAGGTCGCCCTTGTCGAACTGGCCGCCGGCCTTGTTGCACTCGGCCAGCGTGGCTTCCTTGCCGCTGGCCTTCATGAACGCCGCCGCGGCTTCCACCAGGGCCTTCGCTTCCTGCTGCGGAGTCTCGGCCGCGGCGCCGAGCGCCGGCGCCATGATCGCCAGCAGGGCGATCGCCATCACCAACGTCTTCATCCTCATTGGGCCACCTCCATGGGGACCGGGTAAAGTGGCGGGACGGCCGCGCACCCGGGCCGCGCCCCGGCGGCTGAAAACGCATTTGCCGTGCCAATTGCCCGGTGGCCGCGGAGGCAGGGCCCCGGCGTGCACGCCCCGCAGGGCCAGCGCCTTGGCGCGCTTTGGGATGGCCCGGCGACCGGGGAGACGGGACCGGCCGGCGGGCAGGCGGTGCCGGCGTGGGGTCGCCGGGAGCCGGCGGCATTGACCCGACGGCCGCTGGGCAGGATCTTCCCGGTCGAAACCGGCCACAGGCCACCGGCGGCCCCGCCGTCACCGAGGAGGAACGCGCGAGCATGGACAGCGGCCCTGCGGTACCCGCCCGCCTGCTCCTGGCCCCCATGGAGGGCCTGCTCGACCACCACCTGCGGGCGGTGCTGACGGGCGTGGGCGGCCTGGACCGCTGCGTGTCGGAGTTCATCCGCGTCACCGACCGCCTGGTGCCGGGCCACGTCATGCTGCGCCTGGTGCCGGAGCTGCGGCAGGGGAGCCGCACGGCGGCCGGCACGCCGGTGCGGCCGCAGCTGCTGGGCTCGGATCCTTCCTGCCTCGCCGACAACGCCGCTGCCCTGGCCGCACTCGGCGCCGAGGGCGTGGACCTCAACTTCGGCTGCCCCGCGCGCACGGTGAACCGCCATCGCGGCGGGGCCGTGCTGCTGCAGGAGCCGGATCTGCTGCGGGCGATCGTCGCCGCGGTGCGCGCGGCCGTGCCGCCGCCGGTGCCCGTGTCGGCCAAGATGCGCCTGGGCTACCGCGACGAGTCGCTGCTGCTGGACTGCGCTCGGGCGCTGGCCGACGGCGGGGCCGGGGAGATCGTCGTGCACGCGCGCACGCAGGCGGACGGCTACCGGCCGCCGGCCCGGTGGGACCGCATCGCCCGCGTGCGCGAGGCGGTGACCGTGCCGGTCGTGGCCAACGGCGAGCTGTGGACTGCGCAGGACGCGCGGCGCTGCCGGGCGGAGAGCGGCTGCGACGCGCTGATGCTCGGGCGTGGGCAGGTGGCCGATCCGTGGCTCGCGCTGGCGATCCGCGGCGGGTGCGCGGGCGCCGGCGTTCCGGCCGACACCGGCGATCACGGCGCCGAGAGAGTCCTGTTGCCCCTGTTGCGCGCGTTCTGGGACAGCCTGGCGGACGACTTCGCCGATCGCCACCGGCCCGGGCGTATGAAGCAGTGGCTGAACCTGCTGCGGCGCCGGTTCACTGCGGCACAGGCCGCGTGGGAGCGCGTGCGCGAAGCGGACGATCCTCGCGAACTGGAACGCCGCCTGTTCGGGCCGGCCGCCTGAGGCGGCTGCCGAGGCCGGCCGCCCTGACTCCCGCTGTCCTGACGCCTGCTTTCCCGCCGCCGGTCAGCGGAGCAGCGTCAGTCGCGTCGTCACGGCCACTCCGTCGGCCTCGACCCGCGCCAGGTAGACACCCGACGGCTGGGCCCGCCCCCTGTCATCGCGGCCATCCCATTCCACCTCGTTGCGGCCGGCGGCTGCTTCCAGCCCGTCGCGCAGCACGCGCACCAGCCTCCCTGCCGCATCGTGGATCGTCAGGCGCACAGGCCGCGCCCGCATCAGCTCGAAGGCCAGTGTGGTCGTCGGGTTGAACGGGTTGGGGACCGCGGACAGCGTGGCGGTGGCTGCCGGCACCGGCGCCGCGCTG
>JAYRFB010000029.1:0-3003 GCA_041908585.1 Candidatus Krumholzibacteriia bacterium | reverse complement strand
GCCCGGGCTACCCGGTGGCAGGCCCTGTGCGTCCACCCCGCCCGACCCTGCCGACCGAGCAGCCGATGCCGACGACGCAGAACGCGCAGAACACCAGCAGCGCCAGCCGCATGCTGGCCAGGAACTGCGGCTCGGTCTCGGCCGTCACGCCCTGACCGCCCATCAGGAAGGCGAAGACCAGCGTGATCACCATCATGCTGGTCATCATGCCCAGGGTCCGCATGGTGGCGTTGAGCCCCGATGCCACGCCCAGGTGGCGCGGCTCGACGCTGCCCATGACCATGCTGGTGTTGGGCGACGAGAACAGGGCGAAGCCCAGCCCGAGGAAGCCGAGCAGGCTGTAGACCATGACGAGCGGCGAGCCTTCCCCCAGGAACGCCGCGATGGCCAGCCCGACGGCGCACGAAGCCATGCCGACGGTCGCCACCAGCGAGGCGGAGACCCGGTCGGACAGGCGCCCGCAGGCTGGCGAGAGCACCGCCTGGACGATCGGCTGGATGATCAGGACGGTGCCGGCCTGCTGCGGCCCCATCCCCTTGACGTACTGCAGATAGAGGCTGAGGAAGAACGCCACGCCGAAGGTCGCGGCGTAGTTGAACAGCGCCGCCAGGTTGCTCAGGGCGAAGACGCGGTTGTCGCGCAGAAGGCGGACATCGAGCAGCGGCTGCGCGCAACGCGCCTCCCAGCGCGCGAAGGCACCGAAGGCGCCCGCCGACAGGGCGATCGCCAGCCACGGCCACCAGCCGGCCCGCAGGTTGGCCACGCCCACGACCAGCAGGACGATCGCCGGCGCGTAGATGGCCAGGCCCGCGCGGTCGAACCGTTCGCCGGCGGCCGGTCGCCACTCCATGCCGATCATCGTGTGCGTCACGATCCAGGCCACCAGCCCGAGCGGCAGCAACAGGTGGAACAGCGAGCGCCAGCCGAACCCCGCGACCAGGTGGCCGCCGATGAACGGCCCCAGCGAGATGCCGGCGTAGACCGAGGCCACGACGATCCCGAGGGCCTTCCCCCGCTCCCCGGCTGAAAATACCGAGACGACCATGGCCATGCCGGTCGCCATGACCATCGCGCCGCCGATCCCCTGCAGCAGGCGGAAGAAGATGATGCTGTGGATCGACCAGGCCTGGGAGATGATCCCGCCGGCCACGGTGAACAGCACCAGGCCGAGCTTGAACACCCGCCGCCGCCCGTGGATGTCGCCGAGACGCCCCATCGCCAGCAGGCAGATAGACGCCGACATGACGTAGGCCGTCTCGACCAGTCCCAGCTGCAGGGCGCTGGCGGTGAACTCGCGGCCCATCTCCGGCAGGGCGATGCCGACGGCCGACATCATGAACGGCATCAGGAACTGCGCGAGGCAGACCACGCCCAGGACCGCGCCGCGGGAGGTCGTCCGCTCAGACACTCGGAACCCTTCCTTCGTCGTCAGCGCGGCTGCCTGGCCGCCGCCAGCGAGGCGCGGACGCGCTCCAGCCGCGCCGCCATCGCCTCGGTCGGCGGCGCCAGGCGCGGCAGCGCGGCGTCCAGCGCCGCCAGCGCGCTGTCGGCGGCGGCCAGGCGCCCCTGGCCCGCCAGCGCCTCCAGAAGCTGGATGTGCCCGGACGGCTGCCGCTTGTCCTCGGGCGGCAGGTGACGGGCGCGCCAGTCGATGATCGCGCGAGCCTGCGCCTCGGCCTCGACCCAGCGGCCCTGCTTGGCCAGGCTCTCGAAGTAGCGGCTGCGCCCGCCGGTGCGGTCGGGCTTCTCCTCCGCGTAGATCTCCGCGGTCAGCTCCAGGTACTGCAGGTGGTAGGCCTCCGCCTCGGCGTGGCGACCGGCGTCGTCCAGCATGAAGGCGGTGTTGCCGAGCGCCGTGGCCAGCGTGGTCCCGCGTTCACCCAGCTCGCGCAGCATCGCGATCGCCGCCACCTGGAGATCCGCGGCCTCGTCCTTGCGCCCCTGCCGGAAGAGATTGGTCACGAGGTTGCTTTGCGCAAGTGCCACGTCGCCGTGGGGTCCGCGGTGGCGGGCCTCCTGCAGCGCGATCTCGCGACGGAAGTGCGGTTCGGCCTCGGCGTGGAGACCGCGGTCCTGCAGCGTCATCGCGTGCAGGAACGCGTTGCTGGCAGGCAGGTCGCCGCCCGTGTCCGGCAGGCGGTCGAGGATGGCGCGCGCCTCGACGACCAGGCTCTCGGCGGCGGCCGGCCGGCCGCGCAAGCGCTCCACCTGGACCATGTCGTGCAGCGTCGCCACCGCCGTGACGTGGTCCGGCCCGAAGACGTCGCGGCGGATGGCGAGAGCCTCGCGCAGCAGCGCCTCGGCTTCCGGGAACCGCTGCTGCTCCGAGCGGATCGAGGCGAGCGCGGTGAGCGACACGGCCACGTCGCGATGCCGCGGCCCCAGGGCCGTCCGCCGGATCTCCAGGGCGCGCGTCAGCTCCGCCTCCGCGGTATCGATCTCGCCGGCGCGGTCGTGCGCATCGCCCAGGCGCCACAGCAGGTCCGCGCGCAGGGGATGGTCGGGTCCGTGCGACTTGTCGACGATGGCCAGGGCGCGCCTGTAGATCGCCACCGCGTCGGGGAATCGGCCGGCGTCGCGGGTCGATTCGCCCTGCTTGATCAGCAGCCAGACCAGGCGCGGGTCGTCGGACCGGTAGGCGCGCTCGTAGATCGGCGTCGCCAGTCCGATCAGGCGTTCCGCCAGCGCGGAATCGTCCCTCTCGTTGGCCAGGAAGGCGCGGCTGAGCAGCGCCCGCGCATAGTCGAGCGAGTCGGGCGTCGCGGTCTCGCGGGCCAGGTCCACGGCCAGCCGCCGCAGGCTGTCGCACTCGTCCCAGCGCGCCTGGTTGTAGCGGAAGTCGGCGGCCAGGTCGAGCGCCGAGACCATCAGCGCGGTGCGCGGCGGCACATGCGGCCAGGCGGCGTCGACCAGTCGCTCGGCCTCCTCGTAGGCGCCGCGGATCCTGAGCGTGCGCGCCAGCTCCAGCTCCAGCTTCAGGCGCTCGGGCGCGGCCGGCGGCAG
>JAYRFB010000028.1:0-19144 GCA_041908585.1 Candidatus Krumholzibacteriia bacterium | reverse complement strand
GATGGTGATGCCCGGCGACAACATCAAGATGACGGTGGAGCTGCACACGCCGATCGCGATGGAAGAGGGCCTGCGCTTCGCCATCCGCGAGGGCGGTCGTACGGTGGGCGCCGGCGTGGTCGCGAAGATCCACGCCTAGCAGCGCCTGAACACAGTGTCCATGGCCGCCGGCCAGGGAGCAGGGTCCAATGCGTGACATCATCACCCTCGCTTGCAACGAGTGCAAGATGAGGAACTACACGACGAAGAAGAACAAGCGGCTCCATCCGGACCGGGTGCAGTTCAAGAAGTTCTGCCCGAAGTGCGGCAAGCACACGGATCACAAGGAGACCCGCTAGTCGAGAGCGGTAGCCGGGCGCCGGTCACCCCCGCGGGAGGGCCGGCGCGTGGCGGGGTTTCGCAGGGGTGTAGCTCAGTTGGTAGAGCATCGGTCTCCAAAACCGAGGGTCGCGGGTTCGAATCCTGCCGCCCCTGCCAGCGATACCTAAGAACGCCCCGGTCGGCGCCAGGCGCCCCGGGCGACGTCAGGAAGGCCCGCAATGGTCGCGCGCTTTACCCAGTACCTGCGTGAGTCCGGTCAGGAGATGAAGCGCGTCTCCTGGCCCGGGCGGCAGGAACTGAAGGAGTCGACGATCGTGGTGCTGGTCACGGTGACCATCATCACGGTCCTCCTGTTCGTGGTCGACAAGATCCTGGACCTGGGCATCAAGGGGATCATCAAGTCCCTGGGTTGACAGGGTAGGCAGATCCGGGCCGGGCCCGACCGGAACCCCGAAATGGGACACTCGTCCCGTTTTCGGGGTGTCTGCGCGTCGAGGTGCCGGGAAAGCAGCGGCGGGGCGATGCGAGTCCCGGTGCGGAAGCCGATGGGAGCCGGTCGTGTTCGATAACGAGGATCGCAACGGCGACAGCAAGTCGAAGGGCCTGGACGCGGATTCCCTCTTCCTGGACCTGCCGGAAGAGGACTACGTCGCGCCCGAGCCTGTCGAGGAACCGGTCGCGGCGCGCCCGCGCGCGCCGGAAGACGACCTGCTCGACGCCGTCGACCTGCAGCTGAGCGCCGATGACCAGGCCGAGATCGCGCGCCGCGGCAAGATGAAGTGGTACGTCCTGCACGCGAACACCGGCCACGAGAACAAGGTCAAGCGCAACATCGAGATGGCCGTCAAGTCGAACCACATGGAAGAATTCTTCGGCGAGATCCTGGTGGCCACGCAGGACGTCACCGAGATGAAGAACGGGAAGCGCTCGACGGTCAAGCGCAAGTACTTCCCCAGCTACATCCTGGTGGAAATGGTGATGACCAAGGAGTCGCACCACTTCATCAACAGCATCCCGGGCGTGACGCGCTTCGTCGGCGGCACCCCGCTCAAGCCCGAGCCCATCACGCGGGAAGAGGTGGACCGGATCCTCGGTCGCATCTCCGCCCCGGATGAGGTCCGGCAGACGCTCGAGATCCCCTACGAGGTGGGCGACAGCGTCCAGGTCATGGACGGCCCGTTTACGGAGTGGATCGGCGTCATCAACGAGATCAACCACGACAAGGGCAAGCTCAAGGTGATGATCTCGATTTTCGGCTCGGAGACCCCGGTGGAGCTCGATTTCCTGCAGGTCAAGCCTGTCTGAAGCTCCGCCGAAGTCGGACGGTCGCGGGTTTTGTCTGGACCGGCGATCGTCACCGCCCCGTCTCTCTCAGCGGTGGCGGACCCATAGAAGAGGGCTCGTCGGTGATCACCAGCGGGCGGCGAGTGTGGACCTCGCCACGCGCGATCGGAACCCCGGCGGCGCCCTGTCCTGGACCACTCGGATCCAGGGCATAGTGCAAGGAGAAAGCTGGACATGGCCAAGAAAGTAGTCACGCAGGTCAAGCTGCAGATCAAGGCCGGCCAGGCGAACCCGGCGCCCCCCGTGGGCCCGGCGCTCGGCCAGCACGGCCTGAACATCATGGAGTTCTGCAGCGCCTTCAACGAGCGCACCAAGGAGCAGATGGGTCTGGTGATCCCGGTGGTCATCACCGTGTTCTCGGACCGCAGCTTCAGCTTCATCACGAAGACGCCGCCTGCTTCGGTGCTCATCAAGAAGGCCCTGGGCCTGACCTCCGGCAGCCACAAGCCCGGCCGGGAACCCATCGGGAAGATCACGCGCGCGCAGCTGCGCGAGATCGCCGCCCAGAAGATGGAGGACCTGAACGCCGGATCGCCCGAGGCCGCGATGAAGATCATCGCCGGCACGGCGCGAAGCATGGGGCTGGAAGTGGTCTAGTCCCCGGACTGCGAACACGGCGCCGGGCCGCGCAAGCGGGACCGGCACCGGAGAAGCAGGGCGCCGGGCGGCGCGAGCCGCGACGGATGCCCGATTCGGAACCTCACAGTCAACGGGAGCGATCCACGCATGAAGCACGGCAAATCCTACCGCACGGGCCGGCAGCTGGTCGACCGCAGCAAGACGTACTCGATCGACGAGGCGATGGCGCTGCTCGACTCCATGCCCAAGGCCAAGTTCGACGAGACGGTCGATGTGGCGGTTCGCCTGAACGTCAACCCGCGGCACGCGGACCAGATGGTCCGTGGCACCGTGGTCCTGCCCAACGGCACCGGCAAGACCGTGAGGGTCCTCGTGATCACTCGCGGTCCCAAGGAGAAGGAAGCCGCCGAGGCGGGAGCCGACATGGTCGGGGCGGACGAGTACCTGCCCAAGATCAAGGAAGGCTGGACGGACTGCGACGTCATCATCGCCACGCCCGACATGATGGGTGAGCTGGGCAAGCTGGGCCGGATCCTCGGTCCCCGCGGGCTCATGCCGAACCCGAAGGTCGGCACCGTCACCATGGACATCGCCAAGGCCGTGAAGGAGGCCAAGGCGGGCCGCATCGAGTACCGCGTCGACAAGGCCGGTATCGTGCACGCCCCCCTGGGCAAGCGCTCCTTCGGCGCGGCCAAGCTGACCGAGAACGCCCGCACGCTCTTCACGGAGCTGCAGCGCGTGCGGCCGGCGGCGGTCAAGGGCGTCTACGTGAAGTCGGTCTTCGTGTCCGGCACCATGACGCCGTCCATTCGCGTCGAGTCCAACCTGGGCTGAGCGGGCCTGTCCGCGCGGGTCATGCGTGACCCGCCGGCCCCGCCGCCCCGTACGGTCGACAGATCAAGGAGAGTTGCCTGATGGCACGTCCCGAGAAGATCACCGAGGTCGAGGCCATCTCCGAACGGATGAAGAATGCCCAGTGCATGATCTTCACGGATTACACCGGGATTCCCGTTCTGCAGATGACCGCCTTCCGCCGCAACTGCCGGGCCAAGGGCATCGACTGCCGCGTGGTGAAGAACCGCCTCGCGCGCATCGCCGCCAAGGGCACCGGCAAGGGCGACCTGTCGGCGCACCTGAAGGGCCCGACCGCCGTCCTGTTCGGCATGGAAAGCCAGGTCGACGCCGCCCGTCTCGCTGTCGATTTCGCCAAGGAAAACGACAAGCTGAAGATCAAGGGCGGGTTCGTCGACGGGAATTTCCTGACGCCCGAGCAGGTGGTGGCCCTGTCGAAGGTGCCGAGCCGCGAGGAGCTGCTGGCCATGATGATGGGCAGCATCAACTCCCCGGCCCGTGGCCTGGCCGTGGCGACCAATGGTGTCGCCGCCGCGCTGTGCCGCGCCGTCGACGCCGTCGCCAAGCAGAAGGCCGCCTGACCGCGGCACCCATCGACCAGGGTCCTTGCTGACCAGGGTCCGCAATGAGAGAGAAGGCCCCGTCGCCGCCCCGCGGCCGGCGCGGCCCCGAAGATCCAGACAAACGCGGGACCGCCGGTCCCGTTGCCCAAGGAGAAGGAAAGAACATGAGCAACCTGAGCGAAAACGCCGCCAAGGTCCTGGACCTGATCTCGAGCATGACCATCCTCGAGGCCGCCGAGCTGGTGAAAGCCATGGAGGAGAAGTTCGGCGTGAGCGCCGCCGCCCCGGTGGCCATCGCCGCCGGCCCGGCCGCCGCGGCCGCCGTCGAGGAAGTCAAGGACGAGTTCACCGTGGTGCTGACCGCCGCGGGCGACAAGAAGATCCAGGTCATCAAGGAAGTCCGGGCCATCACCGGCCTGGGCCTGAAGGAGGCCAAGGACCTGGTCGAGGGCGCGCCTGCCACCGTCAAGGAGGGCGTGACCAAGGCCGAGGCCGAGAAGCTCAAGGCCCAGCTGGAAGAGGCCGGCGCGATCATCGACCTGAAGTAAGGTCCGATCGTCCAGGGGGCGGTCCCGCCGGGGACCGCCCCCCGCGGCCCCCGGCCGTCGCCTGCGCGGCGCGCGGACCGGGGGACACCGCAGAGGGAGCGAGGCACCGGCCACCGTCCGGCCCGTGCCAGCGGCGACAGTCAAACGGCGATTCCCGGGCCCGTGGCCGCCGCGGGGGCGCCGTCCCTTCTTCCGAGGAAGTGGTCCAGTGAGAAAGCCCTCCGTCGACAAATTCACCGGACGCGTCAACTACTCCAAGATCCTGCACGACGAATCGATGCCCAACCTGCTGGCCGTCCAGCTGGACTCGTACAACGAGTTCCTGCAGGTCGGGACCAAGCCGGAAGAGCGCGACATGCGGGGGATCGAAGGCGTCTTCCAGACGATCTTCCCCATCGAGAGCGCGCGCGGCAACCTGATCATGGAGTACATCAGCTTCAAGACCGGTGAGCCGAAGTACGGCATCGACGAGTGCCAGGAGCGCGGCCTGACCTTCAGCGTGCCGCTGAAGGTGAAGCTGCGGCTGGTGGTGAAGGAGGAGAGCGAGGGGCAGGCCGGCGGCGAGATGATGATCCGCGATATCCAGGAGCAGGAAGTCTACCTGGGTGAGCTGCCGATGATCACGGACAAGGGCACGTTCCTGATCAACGGCGCCGAGCGCGTGATCGTCTCGCAGCTCCACCGGTCGCCGGGCGTGTTCTTCAGCGACGAGACGCACCCCAACGGCCGCCGGCTGTTCCGGGCGCGCATCATCCCGTACCGCGGCTCGTGGGTCGAGTTCACCACCGACATCAACAACCTGTTGTACGTGCACATCGACCGCAAGCGCAAGCAGCCGGCCACGATGCTGCTGCGCGCGCTGGGCTTCCACACGAACGAGGAGATCATCTCCCTCTTCCACGAGGTCGAGACGATCAAGCTGACGAAGCCCGGCACCAAGAAGTACCAGGAGCTGGAGGAAACCCTCGAGGGGCGCATCCTGGCCGGCGACCTGGTGCGCGAGGGCGAGGACGAGCCCTTCGCCAAGGCGGGAGCGATCATCGACGCGCTGATGCGCGAGACGATCCTGCACAGCGGCGTCAAGGAGATCAAGCTGGTGGCCGCGGGCGAGGTCACGCTCAACGAGCCCAGCCTGGTCATCAACACGCTGCGCAAGGATCCCAGCCGCACGCAGGACGAGGCGCTGCGCCGCTTCTACAGCCTGCTGCGCCCGGGCGATCCCCCGAACGAGGAGGTCGCCAAGGCCCTGTTCGAGCGCCTGTTCTTCAACGAGAAGCGCTACGACCTGGCCGAGGTCGGCCGCTACAAGATGAACCGGCGCCTTTCGCTGGACGTCGACCCGAAGTGCACGACGCTGACGCCCGCGGACTTCCTGGCGATCACGCACGAGATGATCGGCCTGTTCCTGGGCAAGCGCGAGATCGACGACATCGACCACTTCGGCAATCGCCGCATCCGGTCGGTGGGCGAGCTGCTGGCCAACCAGTTCTCGGTCGGCCTGAGCCGCATGGCGCGCATCATCAAGGAGCGCATGAACCTGGCCGACAAGGACAAGCCGCTGAGCCCGGCCGACCTGGTCAACGCGCGCACGGTGTCGGCGGTCGTGCAGTCGTTCTTCGGCAGCAGCCAGCTCAGCCAGTTCATGGACCAGACGAACCCGCTCAGCGAGCTGACGCACAAGCGGCGCCTGTCGGCGCTCGGGCCCGGCGGCCTGCACCGCGACCGCGCGGGCTTCGAGGTCCGCGACGTGCACTACACGCACTACGGGCGCATGTGCCCGGTCGAGACGCCGGAAGGCCCGAATATCGGCCTGATCGCCTCGCTGGCCACGCACGCGCGGATCAACAGCTTCGGCTTCATCGAGTCGCCCTACCGTCGTGTCGACAAGGGCGTCGTCACCCTGAAGACGGAGTACCTGACCGCGGACCAGGAGGACACCGTCACCATCGCCCAGGCGAACGCCGACATGGACGACAACGGCCACTTCATGGCCAAGCGCGTCCTGGCGCGGTTCCGCGGCGAGTACCCGATGGCCAAGCCCGAGGAACTCGACTACATGGACGTGTCGCCGAAGCAGATCGTCTCGGCGGCCGCCTCGCTGATCCCGTTCCTCGAGCACGACGACGCCAACCGCGCGCTGATGGGCTGCAACATGCAGCGCCAGGCCGTGCCGCTGCTGCGGACGGACGCGCCGATCGTCGGCACCGGCATGGAGAAGAAGGTCGCCATCGACTCGGGCGCCGTCGTGGTGGCCGAGGCGGCGGGCGTCGTCGAGTCGGCCACGGCCGAGTCGATCGTCATCCGCTACGACGACGCCGACAAGGTGCGGCCGGGCAGCTTCTTCGACGCCAACGGCGTGATCGAGTACAAGCTGCGCAAGTTCCGGCGCTCGAACCAGGACACCTGCTACAACCAGAAGCCGCTGGTCAAGCCGGGCGACCGCGTCAAGGCCGGCCAGCCCATCGCCGACGGGCCGAGCACGAGCCACGGCGAACTGGCCCTGGGCCGGAACCTGCTGGTCGCGTTCATGCCCTGGGGCGGGTACAACTTCGAGGACGCCATCCTGGTCTCCGAGAAGGCCGTGAAGGACGACACCTTCACCTCGCTGCACATCGAGGAGTTCGAGCTGCAGGTCCGCGACACCAAGCGCGGCGTCGAGGAGGTCACGCGCGAGATCCCCAACGTGGGCGAGGAGGCGCTGAAGTACCTCGACGAGGACGGCATCATCTTCCCGGGCGCGCGCGTGCGGCCGGGCGACATCATGGTCGGCAAGGTCACGCCCAAGGGCGAGACCGAGCTGAGCCCCGAGGAGAAGCTGCTGCGGGCGATCTTCGGCGAGAAGGCCGGCGACGTGAAGGACGCCTCGCTGAAGGCGCCCCCGGGCATGGACGGGATCGTGGTCGACGTGCGGGTCTTCAGCCGCCAGGACCGCAACACCCGCTCCAAGAAGGAAGAGAAGCGCCAGATGGACGCGCTGCGGCGCCGGCGCGACCGCGACCGCGGCAAGGTCAACGCCGTGGCCGAGGAGCGCCTGCGCGAGCTGTTCAACGGCGAGACCGCGCACCACATCATCGACGCCAACACGGGCGAGGTGCTGGTCAAGTCGGGCCGCAAGCTGACGCAGCAGGTGATCGAGGAGCTGGACCTGGCGGCCATCCACTGGGGCCTGCCCCTGGTCAAGGACGAGAAGCAGGACGCCCGCATCCGCTCGGTCTTCGAGGCCGCGGCGCGCGAGCGCGAGCGCATCGACGTCGAGTACGACAAGAACGTCGAGCGCGCCCTGCGCGGCGACGAGCTGCCGCCCGGCGTGGTCAAGCTGGTCAAGGTCTACGTCGCCCGGCGCCGCAAGCTGTCGGTCGGCGACAAGATGGCCGGCCGCCACGGCAACAAGGGCGTCGTCTCGAAGATCATGGCCGAGGAGGACATGCCCTACCTGGCGGATGGAACGCCGGTGGACATCGTCCTGAACCCGCTGGGCGTGCCCAGCCGAATGAACCTGGGCCAGATCCTCGAGACGCACCTGGGCTACGCGGCGCTGGCCAAGGGCATCCGCACGATGACCCCGGTGTTCGACGGCGCCTCGATCGACGAGATCAAGGCGGGCCTCAGCGAGGAGGGCCTGGACCCGAGCGGCAAGAGCACGCTGTTCGACGGCCGTACCGGCGATGCGTTCGACAAGAAGGTGACCGTCGGCGTCATCTACGTGATGAAGCTGCACCACCTGGTGGAAGAGAAGATCCACGCGCGGTCGATCGGGCCCTACAGCCTGGTCACGCAGCAGCCGCTGGGCGGCAAGGCCCAGTTCGGCGGCCAGCGTTTCGGAGAGATGGAAGTCTGGGCCCTCGAGGCCTACGGCGCGGCGAACTGCCTGCAGGAGATGCTGACGGTCAAGTCCGACGACGTGACCGGCCGCTCGCGCATCTACGAGGCGATCGTCAAGGGCGAGAATCCGCCCGAGCCGGGCATCCCCGAGTCGTTCAACGTCCTCATGCGCGAGCTGCAGAGCCTGTGCCTGGACGTGACGCTCGAGGACGCGGTCTAGGGGTCGCTCGCGTGCGGGCGGCGGCCGCTGGGGCCGTCGCCGCGAGCCCGCAGTGAAGGTCCGTGATTCCGGCCGGCCCGGCGGTCGGCCAGGAGGAAGATACATGCTCGGCCAGGCTTTCCGCGAAGAGAACCGCAAGTCGTCCGACTGCAGTGCCATCAGGATCCAGCTGGCGTCGCCGGACAAGATCCGCGCCTGGAGCTACGGCGAGGTCACCAAGCCGGAGACGATCAACTACCGCACGTTCAAGCCCGAGAAGGACGGCCTGTTCTGCGAACGCATCTTCGGTCCGGTGAAGGACTGGGAGTGCAACTGCGGCAAGTACAAGCGCATCCGCTTCCGCGGCATGGTGTGCGACAAGTGCGGCGTGGAAGTGACGCAGAGCAAGGTGCGCCGCGAGCGCCTCGGCCACATCGAGCTGGCCGTGCCCATCGCGCACATCTGGTTCTTCAAGGGCCTGCCCAGCCGCATCGGCCAGCTGCTGTCGATGAAGGTGAAGGACCTCGAGCGGATCCTCTACTACGAGTCGAGCGTCGTCATCAACCCGGGCAACACCGAGCTGCAGATCGGCGACGTGCTGAGTGACGAGGAGTGGTGGGAGCTCAAGGAGGAGCACCCGGACTGGAACTGCACCATGGAGACGGGCGCCGAGGCCGTCCGCAAGCTGCTGTCCGGGCCGAACCTGGAGGAGCTGAACCGCCAGCTGCGCGCCGAGGTGAAGACCGAGACGTCGGTGCAGCGCAAGAAGGCGATGCTCAAGCGCCTGAAGATCATCGACGCGTTCATCCAGAGCGAGAACAAGCCGGAGTGGATGATCCTGGACTGCATCCCGGTGCTGCCGCCGGACCTGCGCCCGCTCGTGCCCCTGGACGGCGGCCGCTTCGCGACGTCGGACCTGAACGACCTCTACCGGCGCGTCATCAACCGGAACAACCGGCTGAAGAAGCTCATCGAGATCAAGGCCCCGGGCGTGATCCTGCGCAACGAGAAGCGCATGCTGCAGGAGGCCGTCGACGCGCTGTTCGACAACGGCCGCCGCTCGCGCGCGGTCAAGGGCCAGGGCAACCGGCCCCTGAAGTCGCTCAGCGACATGATCAAGGGCAAGAAGGGCCGCTTCCGGCAGAACCTGCTGGGCAAGCGCGTCGACTACTCGGGCCGCTCGGTGATCGTGGTCGGCCCCGAGCTGAAGCTGTACCAGTGCGGCCTACCCAAGAGCATGGCCCTGGAGCTGTTCAAGCCCTTCATCATCCGCATGCTGGAGGAGAAGGGCTACGTCCAGACGGTCAAGAGCGCCAAGAAGCTGGTGGAGCAGGAGCGTCCCGAGGTCTGGGACATCCTCGAGGAGATCATCAAGGACCACCCGGTGCTGCTCAACCGCGCCCCGACGCTGCACCGCCTGGGCATCCAGGCCTTCGAGCCGGTGCTGATCGAGGGCAAGGCCATCCGCATCCACCCGCTGGTCTGCACGGCCTTCAACGCCGACTTCGACGGCGACCAGATGGCCGTGCACGTGCCGCTGGGGTACGAGGCGCAGCTGGAGGCGCGGCTGCTGATGCTGTCGCCGCTGAACATCCTGTCGCCGGCCAGCGGCGAGCCCGTGGCCTCGCCGAGCCAGGACATGGTGCTGGGCTGCTACTACCTGACGCTGTCGCGGCCGGGCGCCCGGGGCGAGGGCAAGCTCTTCGCCGACGTCGCCGACGCCCACGCGGCCTACGCCGCCGGCCTGATCGACAAGCACGCGCTGGTGAAGATCCGCTTCGGCGGCGCGCGCGGGACGCTCGAGACGACCATCGGGCGCGTGAAGTTCAACGAGATCCTGCCGAGCGCGCTGGACTTCGTGAACAAGCCGGTCAACAAGAAGGACCTGGCCCGCATCGTGGGCGAGGTGCACCAGAAGCTCGGCACCACCGCGTGCATGAACTTCCTGGACAGCCTCAAGGAACTGGGCTTCCACCACGCGACCGAGGGCGGCATCTCGATCGGCATCGATGACATCATCATCCCGCCCGAGAAGGGCGAGATCATCTCGGCGGCGCAGAAGGTCGTGGACGGCTACGTGCGCGACCACCGCGACGGCGTGATCACGAACCGCGAGCGCTACAACAAGGTGATCGACAAGTGGACGCAGGTGACCAACGAGGTCCGCGACCGCATGTTCGACCACCTGAGCAAGGACGACCAGGGCTTCAACCCGGTCTACATGATGAACGCCTCGGGCGCCCGCGGCTCGGCCGACCAGATCAAGCAGCTGGCCGGCATGCGCGGCCTGATGGCCAAGCCGCAGAAGAAGATCACCGGCGGCTTCGGCGAGATCATCGAGCAGCCCATCATCGCGAACTTCCGCGAGGGGCTGACGATGCTCGAGTACTTCATCTCGACGCACGGCGCCCGCAAGGGCCTGGCCGACACGGCGCTCAAGACCGCCGACGCCGGCTACCTGACGCGGCGCCTGGTCGACGTGGCGCAGGACATCGTGGTGACCGAGCACGATTGCGGCACGCTGCGCGGCGTGGAGATCTCCGCCCTGAAGGAGGGCGAGAAGACGATCGAGGGCCTGGCCGAGCGCATCGTCGGCCGCACCTCCGCCGAGGATGTCATCGACGGGACCGGCAACCTGATCTGCGAGGCGGGTACGGTCATCAACCGCGACCTGGCGACGCTGATCGAGGAGTCGGGCATCCAGACGCTGCTGATGCGGTCGGTGCTCTCCTGCGAGTGCCGGCACGGCATCTGCGCCCTGTGCTACGGCTACCACCTGTCGGAGAACAAGCTGGTGGACATCGGCGAGCCGGTCGGCGTCATCGCGGCGCAGTCCATCGGCGAGCCCGGCACGCAGCTGACGCTGCGGACGTTCCACATCGGCGGCACGGCCAGCCGCATCGTCGAGCAGACGGTCAAGCAGGCCGCGGCCAACGGCAAGATGGTGTTCAACGGCGAGGTCGTGCTGGTCAAGAACGACCAGGGCGACATGATCTCGATCGGTCGCAAGGGCGAGATCTCGCTGGTGCTGGAGAACGGCATCACGCGCAGCCAGATGACGGTACCCTATGGCGCCGTGGTTCGCGTGAAGGACGGCGAGAAGGTGAAGGTCGGCGACGCCATCTTCGAGTGGGACCCGTTCGCGGACTTCATCCTCTCGGAGAGCCCGGGTATCGTCTCGTACAGCGGCATCGTCGAGGGTCTCACACTCAGCGTTGACCTGGACGAGAAGACGCGCATGAAGCAGCCGGTGATCGTCGAGAGCGCCGACAAGAGCGTGCACCCGGCGATCCAGGTCATGCACCCGAAGACGGGCAAGAAGCTGGCCGAGTACATCCTGCCGACCGGCGCCTTCCTGCTGGTGCAGGACGGCGAGACGGTCGGGCCGGGCACGCAGCTGGCCAAGATCCCGCGCGAAGTCTCGCAGTCGGGCGACATCACGGGCGGCCTGCCGCGCGTGGCCGAGCTGTTCGAGGCGCGCAAGCCGCGCGACTGCGCGACGGTGACGGAGATCGACGGCATCGTCGAGTTCCGCGGCACCACGCGCGGCCAGCGCAAGATCGCGGTCGTCGGCGAGCACAAGGTCGAGAAGGAGTACACGATCCCGCACGGCCGCCATGTGCGCACCTACGAGGGCGAGCATGTGCTGGCGGGCGACCGCCTGACCGAGGGCCCGGTCAACCCGATGGACATCCTGGCCATCAAGGGCGTCGCCGAGGTGCAGAAGTACCTCGTGAACGCCGTGCAGGAGGTCTACCGGCTGCAGGGCGTGAAGATCAACGACAAGCACATCGAGATCATCGTCTCGCGGATGCTGCGGAAGGTCCTCATCCTGAACCCGGGCGACACGCCGTTCCTCGAGGACGAGCAGGTCACCAAGCAGGAAGTCGAGGAGTACAACCGCAAGATCCAGAAGAAGAACCTCGAGCTGCGCGCCAAGGGCGAGCCCGAGCTGGAGCCGGCCGTCTTCGAGCCGCTGCTGCTGGGCATCACCAAGGCGAGCCTGACGACCGACTCCTTCATCAGCGCGGCCAGCTTCCAGGAGACCACCCGGGTGCTGACCGACGCGGCCACGCGCGGCAAGCGCGACGAGCTGCGCAGCCTGAAGGAGAACGTGATCATGGGCCACCTGATCTCGGCCGGCACCGGCCTCAACGAGTTCAAGCACCTGGCGGTGCAGGAACCGTCCGAGGAGGACGACCGGATCATCCGCGGCATCCACGAGCACGAGCTGGCTCAGGCGGCCGCCGCGGCGCTCGCGGCGCAGATGGAAGCGGAGATGGAGGCCGAGGCGGAGGCGGCGGGCGGGGAGTAGGCCCGGCCGTTCCGTCGACGGACTGAAACGAGGGCCGTCACCCGCGGGGGTGGCGGCCCTTCGTTGCCTGTCACTAGTCCCCGCGTGTTGGTTGTGCCGTCGAAACTGTGTCCGCTCGCGACCGATGCCGGACACATGCACGACGGCTCCACCCCGATTGACCGGTTGCCGCTGATATGGGACAATCAACGAGCCCGGACGGCCAATCGGTCGATCGATACCTGACTCGTATCCTGGGGGCTTCCCGCCATGTCGTGCCGAGACAGCGCCGCGAAGTGGCTGCACTTGGGCTTCATCCTGGCCGCATCGATCGCCCTGGCCCTCCCCGCGTCCGTCGCTGCGGTTCCCGGATTCGACTACGCGCACTACCGCCCCTGGGAGGCCCGGATTCCCGCCCGGACGAGCACCATCGGCTTCGGGGCGTGGGATCGATTCGCCGTGCTGGTGGACGCCGACGGTACGATCGAGGTCCACGACATCTCCAGCATCACGCAGCCGCGATTGGTGTGGTCCGGCTTCGGCTACTGGCGCGTCGAGCACGTCGCGATGTGCGAACGATACATGCTTGTTGGTGGGGTTGAATATGGGGGCTATCCGACCCAGGCGATGCTTTACGAAATCCTGGACGACGGACGGCTGAGGGTGCTTGGGAACTGGATTCCGCAGGGGCCTGGTGGCCACTACTACACCCCGCGCGGCCTGGCGATGTGGGGCGATCTCTGTTTCTTCGGCGGCTACCGGGACTTCGGCGTGTACCCCAATGTCTTCGTCAGCCGGGTGTCCAGTGGATGGGCTACCGGGGTGGGACTGGTCCAGGGCCCCGGCTGGCCGGCGGCCATGGCGATGAAGGACAACCGCCTGTTCGTGTCCTCTTCCAGCCTCGACATCGGCTGGCTGGACTTCTCGCCCGAGGGAACGGTGGTGGGTTCCGGCAGCCTGGCCCTCGGCGCCGGGTGCAGGGCGCTCGCCATGGCTGGTGATCACCTCGTGGCGGCCGAGCCCGACGGCAGGCTGGACGTGGTGAAGGTGGTCTTGTCCGGCATCCCGGGGACGGTCAGCCGGACCGCGTTGGGCGGCACGCCTGTCGCCGTGGCGGTCGACGGCGGCGGCGCCCTTCTTGCCGATGCCCACCTCGGTGTCAGGCGCGTCGACCTCTCCGACCTGGAGGCGCCGGTGGTCGTCGACACGTTGTTCGCGCCGGGTGGGGCGACCCACGTCGCCGCGGTCGGTGGCCATGTGCTGGCCGCCTCGCGCAGCGACGGCGTGGTGATCATCGATCCGGAGGCGCGGTGCGACAGCCCCCTGCGATTCTCCGTGCCGTGGATCACCGGGAACTTCGCCTGCCATGGCTCCGTGGCGTTCGGCGCGGGTGTCGTCGGCGGACAGAAGTGCGCGGTGCTCGTTGACCTTTCCGACGCCGGCGGCCCCCGCCTCATGCACAGCCTGCCCCTCAACTACCTGGGCGACTCCTGGGTCGCGCTGTCGGACAGCTTCGCCATCATCGGGTTCGCCTCGGACTCGAGCGCCGGGTCCCTGCTTCTGCGTTGGGATCCCGCGAACGGCTTCACCGGCTCGGCCATCCTGACCGGGGCGCCGACATCAGGCGCCATCCGCGGCAGCAGGATCTACCTGTGCTCGCGGTCCAGCGGAGGAGGGAACATCCGCGTGTGGGAAGCGCAGGACTTCCCGGTGCTGCGCAGCCTGCGCCAGTTCGAGGTGAGCTACCAGCCGATGGGTTTGGCCCTGGCCGGCGATGTGTTGTGGTGCGCCGGGATGTCCGGAGGTGCCGGCGTGCTGAGCGCGTACGACCTGGAAGATCCCGCCAGCCCGGTGTTTCGCGGGACCACGAAGGTGCCACACCAGGTCTACGGGATCGATGTCGAAGGCGACGTCCTGTGCGGCTGGGGATTCTCGTATTCCGACGAAGCGTATCTCTACGACATCTCGCGGCCGAACGCAGTGACCGAGCTGTCGCACCTGCCGACCATGGGCGGCGCGATGCGGGCCCGTCTGGCCGGGACCCACGCGTACGTCGCGACGCGCAACGGGCTGGCCGTGATCTCGATCGAGGATCCCCGCGCGCCCCGCGCGCTGGGGATGGCCGTCGGCCCCATGCCGTACCTGGCGCTGGCGCCGGACGCCGTCCTGGCCGGAAGCGCAGCGGGCGTGGTCGGGCTCGCACGGCAGGCGGCAGGCGCGGCAAGCGGCGTACCGGCGCCCGCGGTCTACGGTCCGGTCCTGAGGGCCTGGCCCAGTCCCTTCAATCCCCGCCTTTCCATCGAACTGACCGTCGCGGGGGAAGGGGAAGTGGCCGTGGAAATTTTCGATCTGAGGGGGCGGCGCGTGGCCGTGCCCTTCCAGGGGAACGCCGGCAGCGGACCTCTGGCGGTGACCTGGGACGGTTGCGCCGGATCCGGGCATCCAGTCCCTTCGGGGACCTATTTCGTGCGGGCCCGGGACGGGACGGGGGTGACCACCCGAAAGGTCGTACTGGCGCGTTGACGCGTTGGGAACTCGGCTCACGTCAGTTTTTCCTAACGACAATCATTATCATTTGAAAAACGGGAATGCAGGCCGGGCGCGGCGGCTGACCGCTAGGAGCATCGCCGCGGGTAGACGGCTGTGATGTAAGTTTCGGCAGCCATTAATTTTATGGAAGCGCGGCCGCATCCGTCCCCGGCGCTCGCCGCCGCCGGCGTGCGGTCTCCGGAATTGATGGCGCGCCCTCCCTCAACATCAGTTCGAACGGGGCCGGCCCGCCGGGAGGCCACCGGGGAGGGCGAAGTTCGCCGGCGCAAGTCGCCCGACGCCCGCAATCGGCCGTCCGGGTGTCGCAAGGCGGACGAGGCGGCAGCGTCGCGCAGCCGGCGCGGCGCGACCAGCCTTACGTGGCGCTCCGCCAAGCCGTTTTTCCCCGGTAAATCCTTGACAAGCCATTCCCGCCCGGCTAATGTTCCCGATCCATGACCGCAGCCCCCAACAGGCTGCCGATGGGTTTTCTTGCCGTACCGCGGTTCGCATCAAGCCTCCGCAGCCACGGAACCAGAAAGAGGTCGCCCGGGTACGCCCGGGCCAGTGGGTCGAAATCGGCCCTGGCGGGAGTCCGAATTGCCGACACTCAGTCAGCTGGTCCGCAAGGGCCGCAAGCTCCAGACCAAGAAGAAGAAGTGCCCGGCCCTGCAGGCCTGCCCGCAGCGCAAGGGTGTTTGCACGCGCGTGTACACGCAGACGCCGAAGAAGCCGAACTCGGCGCTTCGGAAGATCGCCCGCGTGCGGCTGACCAACGGCATCGAAGTGACCGCCTACATTCCCGGCGAGGGCCACAACCTGCAGGAGCACAGCATCGTGCTCGTGCGCGGTGGCCGCGTGAAGGACCTGCCGGGCGTGCGCTACCATATCGTGCGCGGTACGCAGGACGCCTCGGGCGTCGACAAGCGCCGCCAGGGCCGCTCGAAGTACGGCGCCAAGCGCCCGAAGGCGGCCAAGGGCAAGAACTAGTTCATCGACCCGGTCCAGCGTGGATCGGGTCGTGTCGCGCCGCGGCCCCTCGGGCCTGACCGGCGCCAGAAGCCAGGGAGCAGAAGGTAATGTCCCGTCGCAGGTCCCCCGAGAAGCGTGAGCTGGCCGCCGATCCCCGTTACGGCGACGTGATGGTGACGAAGTTCATCAACTACTGCATGCGTGACGGCAAGCGCAGCGTCTCGGAGGCCGCGTTCTACCGCGCCCTGGACATCGTCAAGGACAAGAGCGGGCAGGAAGGCATCGATATCTTCCGGTCCGCACTGAACAACGTGAAGCCCAGCGTCGAGGTGAAGTCCCGGCGTATCGGCGGCGCCACCTACCAGGTGCCCGTCGAGATCCGGGCCGAGCGGAGGACGCAGCTGGCCATGCGCTGGCTGATCGGCTTCGCCCGGACCCGGCCCGAGCAGACTTTCGCCGACCGTCTGGCCGCCGAGTTGTTGATGGCGAGCAAGAACGAAGGACCGTCTATCAAGAAGCGCGAAGACACTCACCGCATGGCTGAAGCGAACCGCGCGTTCGCCCACTGCCGCTGGTAAGGGTCCCTCTCGTTCGTCACCAAGCGCTCAGTGCTTGAAGGATCGCACATTCGAATAGCCTGGTAACGTCCCGCGAACGGAATCGGCGGGGCCAGAGGCAACGGTGACGCACCGCTCGTGTACGAGCCAAGGTGCGCTTGGTGCTGATGGGTTTGTGCCTGGTCCGGCCTTGGCCGGCCCGGGCGCGCCCGCGACGGCATCCGCGGCCGGGATCCACAGGGGTCACGGCGGCAGGGTCCGCGAACACGGAGTGTCGACGGTGTCCCGCGAAGTGGCGTTGAACATGATCCGGAACATCGGGATCATGGCTCACATCGACGCGGGCAAGACGACGACCACGGAGCGGATCCTGTACTACACCGGGCGCGTGCATCGGCCCGGCGACGTGGACGACGGCGCGACCCAGATGGACTACATGGAGCAGGAGCGCGAACGCGGCATCACGATCATGTCCGCGGCCACGACCTGCGCCTGGCGCGAGCACCGGGTCAACATCATCGATACCCCGGGCCATGTGGACTTCACCGCCGAGGTGGAGCGCAGCCTGAGGGTGCTGGACGGGGCCGTCGCGGTGTTCTGCGGCGTGGGCGGGGTGGAGCCCCAGTCCGAGACCGTCTGGCGGCAGGCGGATCGCTACTCGGTCCCCCGCATCGCGTTCATCAACAAGATGGACCGGCTGGGGGCGGACTTCGGGCGGGCGGTCCAGAGCATGGTCGAGCGCCTCGGCGCGAAGCCGGTGCCGGTGAGCCTGCCGATCGGGGCCGAGGATGCGTTCCGGGGCATGATCGACCTGCTGGAAATGCGGGCGATCTACCCGAACGAAGCCGACCTCGGCGCCACCGCGACGACGGGCGAGATCCCGCCGGAGCTGCTCGACGACGCGCAGATGGCGCGGCTCGAGCTGGTGGAGAAGGCCAGCGAGGCGGACGAGGAGCTGATGGAGCTCTTCCTGGCCGAGCGGGAGCCGACCGTGGCCCAGCTGAAGGCGGGCCTGCGGCGGGCGACGATCGCGGGCCAGCTGGTGCCGGTCCTGTGCGGCTCGGCGCTGAAGAACAAGGGCGTCCAGGAAGTCCTCGACGCCGTGGTGGATTACCTGCCGTCTCCCCTGGACCGCCCGGCCATCAAGGGCTCGGGCAGGGACGGGGAAGGCGAACAGGTGCGGGGCCCGAGCGACGACGAGCCGTTCGCAGCCCTGGCCTTCAAGATCCTGGCTGATCCGTTCGCGGGCCGGCTGGCGTTCCTGAGGGTGTACAGCGGGACCTTGGGCGCAGGCAAGACGGTGCTCAATGTCGCGACGGGCAAGCGGGAGCGGATCCAGCGATTGCTGCGGATGCACGCGGACAAGCGCGAGGACGTGACCGAGACCCGGACCGGCGACATCATCGCGGCCGTGGGCTTCAAGGAGATCCGCACCGGCGACACGCTCGCGGTGCAGGAACACCCGCTGCTCTTGGACAAGGTGGCGTTCGCGGAACCGGTCATCTACATGGCGATCGAACCGCGGACGAAGGCCGACCAGGACAAGCTCGGCGATGCCCTGCAGGCTTTGGCCGACGAGGATCCCACGTTCCATGTCCGCCGCGACGCGGACAGCGGGCAGCTGGTGATCTGGGGCATGGGCGAGCTGCACCTGGAGATCATGGTCGATCGCCTGCAGCGTGAGCACAAGGTGGCCTGCGCCACCGGCCGCCCGCAGGTCGCGTACCGGGAGACGGTGACGCGGGAGGTCGTCCAGAAGGGCCACTTCGAACGGGAGCTCGCCGGCAAGTCCAACTTCGCCGAGGTCGAGCTGGCGATCCGCCCCGGAGGCTACGGCTCGGGGATCGTGTTCGCCGACGAAACGAAGCCGGGCACGCTGCCAGCCGAGTTCGTCACGTTCGTGGACCAGTCGGCGCGCCAGGCCTGCGAGACCGGCGTGCTGGCGGGCTACCCGCTCGTGGACCTGCAGATCGCCCTGGTGGGCGGCAGGTACGTGGACGGGCAGTCGACGGAGATGGGGTTCCGGAACGCCGCGGTGAGCGCGCTCTGGGACGGGGCGAAGGCGGCGACACCCGCGCTGCTGGAGCCGGTGATGGCGGTGGAGATCGCGGTGCCGGCCGAGTTCCTCGGCGACGTCACCGGGCATCTGAGCTCGCGGCGCGGCCGGGTTTCCGGCATGGAGCAGCGGCGCACCGACCAGGTGATACACGCCGACGTCCCGCTGGTGGAGATGTTCGGCTACGCGACGCAACTGCGATCGCTGACGCAGGGGCGGGGCGTGTTCTCGATGCAGTTGGCTCGGTACGACAGGGTGCCGGACCGGATCGCCGCGGAGATCACGCGGCTTTACGCGGGGGCCTGAGGCCGCGGGAGCGGACCGCACGGCTCGATGCAGGAGGTAGCCAGGAATGGCACGCGCAAAGTTCGAACGCACGAAGGATCACGTGAACGTCGGCACGATCGGCCACGTGGACCATGGCAAGACGACGCTGACGGCGGCGATCACGGAGATCCTCTCGAAGAAGGGCCTGGCCGACTACGTGCCGTTCGACCAGATCGACAAG
>JAYRFB010000027.1:0-16631 GCA_041908585.1 Candidatus Krumholzibacteriia bacterium | reverse complement strand
TCACGGGGAAGGCGTCCGAGCTGCTGATCTCCTGCACGACGAGGTCGTCGCGCGGGTCCTCGGGCAGCTCAGGCTTGGCCAGCTCGACGCGATCGCGCACCGACTGCAGGGCATCGCTCATGTCCACGCGCGAGTCGAACTCCAGCGTCACCACCGACATGCCGTACGATGACGAGCTGGACATCTCCTTGAGGTCCTCGACGCCCTTGAGCCGCTGCTCGAGCTTGCGCGTGACGAGGTTCTCCATGTCCGCGGGACTGGTGCCGGCATACGGCGCCGTCACCATCACGAACGGGATCTTGACATCCGGCGACGACTCGCGCGGAAGCTCCAGGTAAGACTTGATGCCGAGGATCGTCGCCAGCGCCATGAAGGCGAAGATCATCGGGTAGCGCCGGATGGCGCCGGCCGTGATCTTCATCGGGCGGCCTCCGTCGACGTCGGCTCGCCCAGGCGCGGACCGGCCCCGCCGGCGCGCACGACCTCGGGATCGCCCGGCAGGGTGCCATCGGGCGCGGTGGCGGTCTCGGTCACGCTGACGAGGCTGCCTTCCGCCAGCTCCCTCTGCCCGCGGACGACCAGCTTCTCGCCCGCCTGCAGGCCGGCGCGCACCACCACGAGCAGGCCCTGGTCCTCGCCCAGGGTGACGAGGCGCCGCGCGGCACGGTCTCCCTCGACGACATAGACGTGGTCCCCGTCCGACCCGGAGATGACCGCGTCGCGGGGCACGACGACGACGTCCGCCAGCGTGTGCCGCGGCAGGCGCGCGCGCCCGATGACGCCGCTGTGCAGGGTCAGGTCCGGGTTGGGGATCTCGATCTCCACCGGGAACTTGCCGGTGCGGACATCGGCCTCGGCGCCCACCCAGGTCACCTGGCCGCTGCCGCGCTCGCCGGCCTCGCCGAGGGCGACTTCCGCCGGGTCCCCCACGCGGATCCAGCGGATGTCCGTGTCGGTGACGTAGGCGGCAAGCTTGAGCCGGTAGGGATCGATGACGCGCATGACCGGCTGCCCGGCGGCGACCATGGCCCCCAGCTCGACGAAGCGCTCGGCGACGATGCCCGCGAACGGAGCCTTGACCGCGGCGCGCTCCCAGCGCTCGGTGGCGATGTCGGCCGCGGCGGCGGCCTGCGCCCGGGCGCCCTCGGCCGCCAGGAGGTCGAAGTCGCTGACCTTGCCCGCCTCGTGCAGCTTGCGGGCGCGATCCAGGTTGAAGTCCTGCGTCTTGAGCTGGGCCGCGGCCGCCTCCTTCTCGGCGCGCAGGATCGTCCGCTCCTGTTCCACCAGGACCTGGCCGGCACGCACGCGCGCGCCCTTGCCCACCGGCAGCGCCGTCACGGGCCCGGACTCCTCCGCCGCCAGGTCGGCACCGCGCACCGGCGTCACCGGGCCGGCGATCTCGTGGTACTCCGCCAGCGATGTCGCCGCGAGCGGGAGGATCCGCACGTTGCGCGCGACCTCGCGCGGCGCGGCGGCCGGCGCCTTGGCGCACCCGGCGCCCAGCAGTGTCGCCAGCGCGGCGACGGCGATGATGTACCTCACGATCGTCTCCCTTTCGGCGGCCGGTGCCTCCGGCCACGCGTTGACCATGGGCTGCTAGCGGGCCAGCAGCCCGGGGATATCGGACAGGCGCTCGGCCGGGTCGCGGCCGATGGCACGCTTGAGCGAGGCGGTGAGGGCCAGCACCTCGTAGCGCGCATCGATGACCGCGGCCTGGGCATCGCTGCGATTGGCTTCGGCGACCAGCACGTCGACGTAGGCGGCCTTGCCCAGCTCGAGCTGGAGCAGGCTCTGGCGGCGGGCCTCCTCGGCCCGCTCCAGGTTGACGGCGACCGCCGTGTGCGTCTGGCGCGCCGCGGACAGGCGCGCCAGCAGGTCCAGCACCTCGACCTCGACGTCGCGCCGCTGCGCCGTGAGCTCCGCCTCGCTGCGGCGGATCCGCCCGTCGGCCTCGCGCACCAGTCCGCGTGTCAGCAGCCCGTCGAACACGGGCACGTTCAACGCCACGGACGCGCGCCAGGAATCGTGGCCGTCGTCGAACAGCGTATCGGTCGTCCGCCCGACGTAGCCGTAGGCGCCGTTGATGGTCAGGTACGGCAGGTTGTCGGCCCGGGTCGCCTGCCGACCGCGACGCTGGATGTCGACCAGCAGGCCGCCGGCGGCCAGGTCGGGACGGCCGCGGGCCAGCGACAGCGCCGTGTCGGCGACGATCTCGCCGTCCTCCAGCTCGACCCCCGGCAGCACCGTCAGCGGCGAGGCAGGGTCGCGCCCGAGCAGGGCATTGAGGCGGGCTCCGGCGGTGCGCAGCCCGGCCTCGGCGCGCGTCAGATCGGGCAGCGTGTTGGCGCGGCCGACGGCCGCCTGCAGCGTGTCCAGCTGCGTCGCCAGGCCCAGCTGGTGGCGCAGCCGGATCACCGCCAGGATCTCGTCCTGGTTGCCCAGGTGCGCCCGCACCGCCTCGATCCGGTCCGCGGCGGTCACCACCTGCTGGTAGGCTGCCACGACCTGCTCGCCGACCTGCTGCTCGACCGCGCGCACGGCAAGTTCCTGCCGGTCCAGGCCCAGCCGCGCCGCGCCCACGGCGCCGAGCACCTTCACCGGGTTGACCGTCCAGGCGAGGTTCAGGCTGGTCCGCCAGTACGACTGGGCCGGGATGTCCTGCGGCGGCGGGATCAGCGAGCCGAAGCCGGCCAGCCAATCCTCGAACCAGGGATCGGCGCCCTCGACCGCGCCGAACCCGCCACCGCCGCCGAACGTGCTGTCGAGCGCGAAGCTCGGGTCGCGGCTGCGCGACCAGTCGCCGACCAGGTCGAGCGTGGGCAGCCCGGTCGCCAGCGCCTGCTTCATCTGTCCGTCCAGCTCGCGGCGACGCCAGCGCTCGGCCACGACGCGGTCGTTCGCCGCCATCGCCTCGCGCAGGCAGGCCTGCAGGTCGAGCGGCGCCGACGCGCCGGGCACGGCCACGATGCCCGCATCCGCCGCCGCGGCCACCGCGGTCATGCCTGTCGGCAGGGAGCACACGGCGGCAAGGGCGGCGGCCGCCAGCGGGCCGCGCAGGGTCCATCGCATCGTCAGTCCCCTTTTCCGGTTCGGCCGTCGCCCGGGCGGCGGCGCTCGCAGAGGTGGGCCAGGAGGGCGATCTCCGCCTCGGTGCGCGGAGGCCGGTTGAAGGCGTCGGTGACCATCGCGCGGCCCGCCTCCGCGAGCAGCGTCAGGACCTCTTCCCAGGCGTCCGCCTCGACGCGGCCGGCGGTGACCTGCACCGCCAGGCCGTGCGTGAAGATCGCCATCTTCCGCAGCAGGATCATGCGCTCGGCCGGCGACAGTCCCGCCAGCGACACGACGTGCGACATGCGGTCCAGCAGCGCCTGCATGAGCAGCCGGCCGGTATCGTCCTGGTCGGCGGGCGCGTCGAAGAGAGCCTCGTAGAGCTCCGGCTCGCGCCGCGCGAACTCGAGCACGCCGACGCCCATGTCCAGGAACGGCTCCCCGCTGCGCGGGACTTCCGTCTCGGCGATCACCAGGTCCGCCACGGCCCGCCGCACGGCCGCCGCGAGCGCGTCCATGCTGGCGAAGTTGCTGTACACGGGCGCGGTCGAGGCCCCCAGCTTCCGGGCCACCCGGCGGGCGCTGAGCTGGCCGATGCCGTGCTCCCGCACGACGGCCACGGCCGCAGCGACGACGTCTTCGGGCGTGAAAAGGTTGCGCGGCAATTCGATATCCCGGTTGCAGGCGATCCTGAAGCACGCCGGATCACTCCGTCACTGAAATAACGGGCGTTATATAACGACTGTCATGGATATCCGCAAGCCGGATTCCGCTCAGCCGACCGCCCAGGGCCGCAGGACCAGCACCACGCCGGCCAAGGCCAGCCCGGCCGCGAGCGCCGTCCGGCGCGTGAACTTCTCGCCCAGCAGCAGCGAGGCCAGCACCAGCGTGTAGATGGTGCTGGTCTGGTTGAGGACCGCGGCCTTGCCGACCTCGGTGTGCTTCATGCCCGCGATCCAGAGCATGAGCGCCAGGTAGGAACCCAGCACCGTACCCGGGACGGCGTGCCGCCAGGCGGGCCCCGGGCGCAGCGCGTGCAGGCGCTCGCGGCGGCCGGGCGCGACCAGCGCTGCCGGCAGCAGGACCGCCAGCGCGCCGACCTGCCGCACGGCGGTCGCCCAGACCACGTCCGCCTGCGCCAGGACCGGCTTGGCCATGACCACGCCGGCGGCCAGGGTGCCCATCGAGGCCACGCCGAGCAGGATCCCGGAGACGAGCGTGCCGCGCGAGGTGCCGGCCGGCGGTGACATCCGCGTCGCCACCACCACCGAGCCGATGACCAGCGTCATGCCGGCCACCTGCCAGGCGTCGAGCCGCTCGCCCAGGAAGAGGAACGCCCCGATGGCGGTGAACGGCGAGTAGAGCGTGTCGACGACCGCATTGATGCCGGCGCCGACGCGGTTGAGCGCGGCGTGGAAGAGCGTGTCGCTCAGGGCGATGGCCACGACGCCGCTGCCCAGCAGCAGCGCGTAGTCGCGCACCGGCACCCGCACCGCCAGGTCACGCCCGGTCAGCGCCAGCGTGACGACGAACAGCGCGGTCGAGAACGCGACCCGGAACAGGTTCAGCGCCAGCGGCGGCATCGACTGGCCCGAGCGGCGGAAGAAGACCACCGCGAACGCCCACACGAGGGCGCAGCTCAGCGCGAAGACCTCCCCCATCACGCCTCCCGCGGCGCCGGACCGCCCTCGTCGCCCAGCGGCACGGTCAGCTCGACGCGGACGCCCGCGCCGGGTCGGCTGTCCAGCCGGAAACGACCTCCCACCGAGCGCAGGCGCTCGCGGATGCTGAAGAGGCCGAAGCCCAGCTGGCCGTCGCGCGTGCCGATCCCGCCGGACTCGTCGGTCGCGGCCAGTCCCCTGCCGTTGTCGGCGACGACCAGGCGCAGGAGTTCCTGCTCGTGGTTCAGCGTGATGCGGACCTCGGTCGCCGTGGCGTGTTTCGCCACGTTGGCCAGCAGTTCGCGCGCGCTCTGATAGACAAGCGCGCGCAGGTCCTCGCCCAGGGCCAGGGGGTCGACATCCGTCTCCTCGGCCTCGAGCCGGCAGGCGATGCCCGTGCGGTCCCCCCAGTGCCGGGCCAGCCACGCCAGCGCCGCCTCGAGCCCGACCTCGTACAGCACGGGGGGATAGAGCTCGAAGGAAAGGCTGCGCGCCTCCCTCAGCGAGTCGTCGAGGATCCCCAGCGCCTCGTCGACGATGCGCGCCTGGTCCGCGAGCTTCTCAGGGTAGCGAAGCAGGGTCACGGTGGCGCGGGCGGCGAACAGCTGCTGCGCGAGCCCGTCATGGATCGCTCCTGCCAATTGCCGGCGCTCGCGCTCCTCGGCCGCGGCCAGCTGGGCGCTGAGGGCCCGCAGCCGGTCCTGGTAGTCGAGCAGTCGCCGTTCGGCATCCTTCTGCTCGGTGATGTCGCGCACGACCGAGAAGACGAGCCGTCGGTCCGGGTACGGGAACGAGGACCAGGACAGCCAGCGGTACGTCCCGTCGCGGCAGCTGAAGCGCGTGCCCAGGTCGGCCACCACGCGGTCCTCGGCAAGGGCGCGGTTCGCCGCTTCCGCCAGGGCGCGGTCCGCGGGGTGGATGAACTCCAGCACCGGCCGGCTCATGAGCTCGTCGCGCGACCACCCGAGCACGCGAACCCAGGCCGGGTTGACCTGCTGCAGGTATCCGTCGAAGCCCCCGACCGCCAGCAGGTCGAGCGAGACGTTGAACAGCCGGTCGCGCTCCTCCTCGGCCTCGACGCGTGCTGTCACGTCCGCCCAGGTGCCGCAGATGCGCTCGGCAGCGCCGGTGGCACCGCGTTCGATGGCCCCGCGGACCGAGAGCCAGACGTGCGGGCCGCCGCGCGTCGCGAGCCTGAACTCCATCGTGAATTCCGTCCCCGCGCCGCGCAGCTGCTCACGCAGGCGCGCGCCCACCGTGACACGCTCTTCGTCCGGGATATGCCGGGACAGGTCTACCAGGGAGGTGCCGAATTCCGCTGCCGTCCAGCCGGTCAGCTCCAGCACGCTGCCGGGCACCCGCAGGTGGTCGCCGTGCACCGTCCATTCCCAGATCTCGCCGAACAGCGCCGCCGGCAGGCCGGATTCGCGTCCGCTGCGCGCCTTGCGCCGCGCCGCCCGGACACAGGCGCCAAGGGCGATCGCGAGCAGCACCGGCAGCCCGACCAGGGCCGCGAACCACAGTCCGCCCGCTCCGCCAGAACCGAGGCCGGGTTCCATCGCGTTACCGCCTTCCGGTTCGCAGGGTCCGCGCCAGCCACCAGGCCAGGCCCAGCAGGCCACAGGCGCCGGCGCCCACCACCACCGCGCGCACCTGCCCATCGCCCGAGCCCCCGGAGCGGGCCAGCGCCCCCATCCAGACATAGGCCACGAGTCCCGGCAGTGCACCGGCCAGGCCCAGCAGGTACGGTCGCATGGGCGCCCCGCCGGCCGCCAGGGTGTAGCTGACCAGCGCGTAGTTCAGCGGCGACAGGCGGGCCAGCATGTGCCAGCGCGCGCCGCTCCCGGCGGCGGCTCCGCGCAACCGCTCCAGCGGGGCCCTGCCGGCGACCAGCCGCTCGACCCGCGGGCCCAGCCAACGCCGCCCCAGCCAGTGCATCACGAGCCCGGAAGCCACCAGGCCCAGCGAGGCCCAGCCCGCTCCGGCCACCGGGCCGAACAGCAGGCCGGCAGTGAGGGCCAGGGCGGCGGCCGGCAAGCCGGCCGGCACCGCGACCAGCCACAGGACCACGTACGGAACGGGTGTCCACGGCCCCAGGCCGGCCAGCCAGGGCTGCCATGCTTCCCGGTGCCGGGCCAGGAGGTGCGCGCCCGCGGCCAGACCCGACATCAGAAGCACCGGCCCGGCCAGGTCACGCCAGGAGGCGCGCGCAGGCGGTGAAGCGGGAGGCGTCGGGAGGCTCATCGGAAACGGCTGTCGGCGAGGCCCGGAAGGGAACGAGAAACCCGGCCAGGAGCCGGGTCCGTGCGCCGCGCTGCCGGCGCTGCCTGCCGCAGCGGCGGGACTGGGCCCGCGGCGGCCGTGGTCGGGGGTGGTGGAGCCAAGGGGGATCGAACCCCTGACCTCTTGCATGCCATGCAAGCGCTCTCCCAGCTGAGCTATGGCCCCACCGGATGCGACCGGCGGCAAATATAGCAACGGTCGCCGGCCTGTCAAACATTCCCCCTGCCTTGACTTCACCGCCGGCGGACGGTTAAATCGCCGGGCTGGCCGCGGCCCCTGCGCCGCGGTCCCCGCCCCCGGTGCCGGAGTGGTGGAACTGGCAGACGCGCTGGACTCAAAATCCAGTGTCCTTCGGGACGTGTGGGTTCGAGCCCCACCTCCGGCACCACCCCTCCCCGGCCTCCTTCGGGCCCGATGCGTGCCGACAAGCTCCGCCCGGCGCGCGCCGCCTTCCAGCTGGAGAAAGACCGAGGGACGGCAGGATTGCCGCCCCTCGCCTTGTCCGCCCTCACGGCAGCCGCGTCTGCGGCACGACTACCGCTCGGACATGTAGGGATACGGAACCGCGCGCGGCGGGTCAAACGTCTCCTTGACCGCCCGCGGGCTCACCCAGCGGATCAGGTTCAGGTAACTGCCCGCCTTGTCGTTCGTCCCGGAGGCGCGGCTGCCGCCGAACGGCTGCTGCCCCACCACGGCCCCGGTCGGCTTGTCGTTGATGTAGAAGTTGCCGGCCGTTCCCTGCAGCTCGTCCTTCATGCGGATGATCGCCGCCCGGTCCTGCGCGAAGATCGCGCCGGTCAGCGCGTACGTCGCCGAGCGGTCGCAGGTGCGGAGCATCTTGAGCAGGTCCTTGTCGGCGTAGACGTGGAGCGTCAGCACCGGGCCGAAGATCTCCTCGACCATCGTCTCGAACATCGGGTCGAGCGCCTCGATAACCGTCGGCTCCACGAAGTAGCCGACCGAGGCGTCGCAGCCGCCGCCGGCGATGATGCGCGCCTTGCCCTTGGCCTTCTTCGCGCGGTCGATGAAGCCCTTGATGTCGTTGAACGCGCCCTGGTCGATGACCGCACCCATGAACGTCCGGAAATCCGCGACGTCGCCCATGCGCAGCGCGGCGATCTCGGCCAGCAGCTTCTCCTTCACCTGCGGCCAGAGGCTCTGCGGGATGTAGGCGCGGCTGGCGGCGCTGCACTTCTGCCCCTGGTACTCGAAGGCGCCGCGGACCATCGCCGTCACCAGCGCGTCGACGTCGGCGCTCGGGTGCGCGAAGATGAAGTCCTTGCCGCCGGTCTCGCCCACCAGGCGCGGGTAGCAGCGGTAGGCGGCGATGTTGTTGCCGATCGTGCGCCACATGTCGTGGAAGACGCCGGTCGACCCGGTGAAATGGACGCCGCCCAGTTCGGAGGCGGCCATCACGGGGTTGCCCACCTGGCCGCCGCTGCCAGGCACGAAGTTGATCACGCCGTCGGGCAGTCCGGCCTCGCGCAGGATCTGCAGGATGTACCAGCCGCTGAGCACAGAGCTGGACGCGGGCTTCCAGACAACGGTGTTGCCCATCAGCGCCGGCGCCGTCGGCAGGTTGCCGGCGATGCTCGTGAAATTGAAGGGCGTCACCGCGAACACGAAACCGTCCAGCGGGCGCTGCTCCAGCGTGTTCCAGGTGCCGGGAGCGTTGCGCGGCTGCTCGCGCAGGATCTGCTCGGCGAAATGCGGATTGTAGCGCCAGAAGTCGATCAGCTCCGCCGCCGAGTCGATCTCGGCCTGGAACGCCGTCTTGCTCTGGCCGAGCATGGTCGCGGCGTTGAGCAGCATCCGGCGCCGCCCGGCCAGCAATTCGGCAGCCTTCAGGAGGATCGCCGCCCGCTGCTGGAACGGCATCGCCGCCCACCCCGGACGGGCCTTCTCCGCCGCCTTGATTGCCGCCTTGACCTCCTTCTCGCCCGCCTTGTGGTAGCAGCCGAGCTTGTGGGCATGCTTGTGCGGCATCACGCAGTCCGCCAGGCGGCCGGTGCGCACCTCCTGGCCGTCGATCACCAGGGGGATCTCCACCTGGCGCGAGGCCATGGCCTTCAGGGCCGCCTTGAGCTCCGCCTTCTCCGGCGAGCCGGGCAGGTAACCGAGGACGGGTTCGTTGCGGGGCGCGGGGATCGTGAACATGACGTCGGACATGTCGTCGCCTCCGGAAGGACGGGCCTGGCTGTGCCCGCGGGGTTTCCCAGACGATGGCAAACCGCCGCCGCCGGCGCAAGAAGATGGTTGTTGTTTGCTGTCAAGGTGTTACAATGGATGTCATAGGTTCGGCGACCCGTCCCGGGCCCCGACGCGCCGGCTCCGCGGCCGGCCGCTTCGCGCACGCCGCCCACTCCAGGAAGGGATCATGACGCAGTCCCCCCACATCCTCCAGACGATCGAGTCGCACATCCTCGAGCTGCAGAAGCTGCATCCGGCCGCCAGCGGCGACTTCACGGGCCTGCTGAACGACATCACCTTCGCCGCGAAGATCGTCAGCCGCGAGGTGACGAAGGCCGGGCTGGTCGACATCCTCGGTGCCACCGGCGAGTCGAACGTCCAGGGCGAGACCGTCCAGAAGCTGGACGACTACGCCAACGCGGTCTTCCTCAAGTGCCTGGGCACACGCGGCCAGGTCTGCATCATGGGCAGCGAGGAGATGGCCGACCCCGTCTTCAACGAGACGGGCCCCGGTTCCCACAACTACGTCGTGGTCTTCGATCCGCTCGACGGCAGCTCCAACATCGACGCCAACGTCTCGGTCGGGACCATCTTCGGCATCTGGAAGCGGCGCTCGCTGCTGAACAAGATCGGCCCGACGGACCTGCTGCAGCCGGGGCGGCAGCTCGTGGCTTCCGGCTACGTCATCTACGGATCCAGCACGATGTTCGTCTACACGGCCGGCCACGGCGTCCACGGCTTCACGCTGGACCCCAGCATCGGCGAGTTCCTCCTCAGCCACGAGAACATCACCACCCCGTTCGAGGGCGGCATCTACTCGGTCAACGAGGGCAACGAACCCAAGTGGTCGCCCGAGGTCAGGGACACCGTGCGCCAGCTCAAGTACGGACGCGAGAACGGCAAGCCCGGCGCGCCGCGCGTGCCCGGCAAGACCTCGCGCTACATCGGCTCGCTGGTGGCGGACTTCCACCGCAACCTGCTCTACGGCGGCGTCTTCCTCTATCCGCCCACGGTCGACAAGCCCGGCGGCAAGCTGCGCCTGATGTGCGAGGCGGCGCCGCTGGCGCTGGTGGCCGAGAACGCCGGGGGCTACGCCAGTGATGGCCACGGCCCCATCCTCGACATCACGCCCGAGCAGCTGCACATGCGCGTGCCGCTCTATATCGGCAGCCGCGGCGACGTGATGTGGATCGAGAAGATGATCGGCGGCGGCCAGGACTGAGGCTGCGACGCACGGCCCGTGCCGGACGTGGAAGGGCGGCCTCGCGGCCGCCCTTCGACGTTCACGGGTGTCAGGTGGCGGCTCAGACCTGCGGGTCCATCTGCTTCTGCAGTCCCTTCGTCTCCACGACCAGGCCCAGCGCATTGTTCCGGCACCGCGGCCGGTGCTTGACGCCCGCCGGCACCAGCAGCGCCTCTCCCTGCCGGACCTCCACCTCGCGGCCCTCCATCTCCACGACCAGCGAGCCCTCGAGGATGTAGACGAACTCGTCCTTGTCGTGGGCGTGCGTGATGTAGTCGCCGCTGTAGCGCACGATGAAGGCGTGGTACCGGCCGTCGATGTCCGTCAGTTCCACCGGCCGGAAGACCTGAGACAGGCCGCGCGCCATCTTGAGCACCGAGAACTTGGGCACTGCGATCAACTCCCCGGGCCGCCGCGGCGGCCGCGCGTCAGTTCTTTCCGGTTTCTTCCTTCAGGAGCGCCGCTTCCGCGGAGTCCGGGTGCTTCGCGAGCAGGTCGCCGCCCATCTTCCAGGCGTCCTGTTTCCGTCCCAGCGCCAGGTAGCAGGCCCGCGCCTTGTACATCGCCGCCGGCACCCACTCGCTGGCCGGGAAGCGGGCCAGAAGGTCCTCGAACCGCTTCGCCGCGTCCGCGTAAAGGCCGTCGGCATGGTCCAGGTCACCGAGTCGATACAGGGCGTCGTCGGCGCTCTCGGAGGCCGCGAAGCGCTCGAGGAACTCGGCGTAGCCCTGGCGGGCCAGGTCGTTGTTCCCGCGCGTGCGGTCGGCCTCGGCGGCCGCGAAGATCGAGCGACCCTCTTCCGGCAGGGCGTCCGGGGTTCCCGCGTTGCGCGCCGGCTTGTACTCGCCCAGCGTCGGGATGCCCTGGCGGCTGGCCAGCAGGTCCACGCGCGCCGACAGCTCGCGCATGTACTGCGCATTGTCATCCAGCTTCTGCATCAGCTGGTCCAGCCGCGCGGAGACCTGTGAGAGCTTCGCCAGCCGCATCGCCGAGGTCTCGTCGCCGGCATCCCTCTCCAGCCGCATGAGCTGGTTGAGCGCCTGCATCTCCTGCAGGAGGCGCTTGTTCTCGGCCTGCAGGCGCGCGACCTGGTCGCGGTTGTCCTGCACCGCCGTCTCGATCCGGTTGAGCTGCGGGGCGCACCCTGCGAGCAGGATGAGCCCCGCGGCCAGCAGCGGCATGCCGCGCATCATCAGCAGCCTTCCGGTCACGGACGCTCGAAGTGAGCGCGGCGGTTCTGGGCCCAGTCCGCCTCGCCGTGGCCGTTCGCGAACGGGCGGCTCTCGCCGTAGCTCGTGACCTTGAGGTTGCCCGCCGGCACGCCCAGGGTGACCAGGTAGTCGCGGGCCGCCTTGGCGCGCTTCTCGCCCAGGGCCAGGTTGTACTCGATCGTGCCGCGCTCGTCGCAGTGGCCCGCCACCATCAGGGTCACGCCGGCTTCCTTGAGGATGCGCGCGTTCGTCGTCAGCACGCCCATCGCGGCGTCGTCCAGGTCGTACTTGTCGTAGCCGAAGAAGACGTCCCCGATGCCGTACTGCGACGGGTCGAGGTTTGCGTAATCCGGGCCCTTCGGGGCTTCCGGCTCGGGCTTCGGCGCGGGCTTGACGACCTCGGCCGGCTTCTCGACCGGGGCGGTCTCCGTGACCACGGGGGGCTTCTTGCTGCAGCCGCTGAAGGCCACGAGCGCGAGCGCGCCCAGCAGCAGGACGAAGGCCAGGCGCTGGATCGATCCATTCCTCATCGCGTTGCTCTCCTTGCTTCCCGCCCGGCTAGTGGGACCAGGCAGGGGTGATGTCGGGATCATTCCCGAACGTCAACTGGCGGAAGCCGCCGTCCACCACGTCGTACACATACAGCTTCGAGGCGCCCGTGCGGTCCGAGGCGAACACCAGATGCCGGCCGTCCGGCGCCCAGCTCGGGTCCTCGCAGTTGCGCCACGACAGGTCCGTCACCACCCGGCGATCCTCGCCGCCGGGACGCATCACCACGATCTGGGTGACCACGTCCTCGCGCGTGGCGTACGCCACCCACTCCCCGTTCGGCGACAGGGTGGCCGAGTCGTTGTACTTGCCCTCGAAGGTGAGGCGGCGCTTCCCGGCCCCTTCCTTGTCGAGCATATATAACTGCGGGGTGCCGCTGCTGTCACTGGTAAAAACGAGTTCCCGGCCGTTCGGCGCCCAGCTCGGGCTGATTTCGATGGCCGGCGAGACGGTCAGGCGCTTGATGATCCGGCCCTCGGGCGTGATCCGGTAGATCTCCGGATCCCCAGCGCGGGACAGGGAGATCAGCAGCTCCCGGCCGTCCGGGCTCCAGTCCGCCCCCAGGTTCAGCCCGTCCTGGGCGATGACCTGCCGCACCTGGCCGCTGGCGGTCTCCAGGGTGTAAAGCCCCTGCTGGCCTCCGCGGTAGCTGGTGAAGGCGATCTTCGACCCGTCCGGCGACCAGTCCGGGCACAGGTTGAGCGTGCGGTTGGCCGTCAGGCGCAGCAGCCCCTCACCGTCGTAGTCCACGACGTAGATGTCGCGGCGGTTGCCCTGGCCGCGCGAGAACGCCACGCGCGTCAGGGCGATCCCGGGGCTGCCGACGGCGGTCCGCACCACCTCGTCGGCAAAGTGGTGCGCCGTGGTGCGGACCTGGTCCTCGGTCGGCCGGTAGCGCTTGGTCAGCACCAGCTGCCGGTCCGGCCAGGTCAGCAGGTTCAGGTTCACCGTCAGCGGCCAGTCTCCCGCGGCCGGTCCCTCCACCGTGGCCTCGATCGTCCAGCTGAACGGCAGGGTCTCGGGCTTGTAGCCGGCGCCGCCGACGTTGAACAGTCCGCTGAGGAACAGGTCGTTGCCGACCACCTCGCGCAGCCGCGCGGCCGTCTCCTGGGCGGTGCGGCCGCCCGACAGCGCCCGGAAGTCCCCCATGCGCGCGTCCGTCTTGAGGACCGCCTGCTGCGTGTGCTGGATGTTGACCTCGGTGCGGCCGCCCTGCGCGGCGGCCGGCGACGCCAGCAGCAGCGCCGCCGCCAGCGCCAGGAAGGTGCGGGCGGCAGGTCGCGTCGGGGTGGTCAGGCTCATCAGGTTCCCGGCTCCAGGTTGAAGTCGAAGGTCACGCCGAGGTCGGTGCCCCGGTACTGCGGCGGCAGGGGCGGCAGCCGCGTGGTCTGGACGGCGCGAACCGCTTCGCGGTCGTAGACGCCGATCCCGCTGTTGCGGACGAGCTTCACCTGCGACACCACGCCCGCCCGGTTGATCACGAAATGGACGCTGCACGAGACCAGCGCCCGGTCGCCGAAGCCCAGCTGCCGCGGCTGCCAGTTGGCCACGACGCGGCTCTCGATCGCCTTGAGGTAGTAGGCGAAAGGAAAGTCCGAGTCCGTGCCGCTGACCGCCGGTCCGGTCACGCCCGCGTCGGCACCCGGCTGGCTGGCCGGGACCGCCGGCGCGGAGACCGGCGCCGCGGTCTTCGGCGCCGGCTTGGCCGCCACCGGCCTGGGCGCCTCCTTCGGCTTCTCCTTGGCGGCTTCCTTTGGCTTCTCCTTCGGGATCTCCTTCGGGGGCCGCGGCACCTCGGGCTTCACCGGCGGCGTCTCCGGAGGCGCCTGCGCCGCCTCGGGAGGCACGTCCGGCGCCGCCTCCAGCGGCTTGGACCGGGCCGCGTCCACGAGCCTCACGGCGATGATGTTCGGCATGTGCGCCGGCTGCGTCGTCACGCGGTCGCCCCACAGCAGCAGCGCCGCGAATGCGATCACGTGCAGCAGCACCGAGCCGGGCACCGCTCGCGTCATCATCTCAGCGCTTCTTCTGCGGGGCCGCCACGGGCTGGTCGGCCACCAGGCTCAGGTTGACGAAGCCCTCGCGCTCGACCGCCGCCATCAGCTTCAGGACGAACCCGTACGGGACCTCCTCGTCGCAGCGCAGGTACACCGGGACCTTGTCCTTCTGGTCGGACCATGGCGCCAGCAGCGAGGCCAGCTCCTCGATGGCCACGGCCTGCTCCTGGAAGAAGACCTGGCGCGTGGCAGTGACCGAGATGACCGGCCCCTCCTTCACGATGACTTCACGCGTCTCGGTCTCCGGCAGGTTGACTTCCACGCCGCCCTGGATGTACGGGGCCGTGAGCATGAAGATGATGAGCATGCACATGGTCACGTCGACCAGCGACGTGATGTTGATCGAGGCCATGGCCGAATAGCCGCGACGGCGAGCCGGCGCCATCAGATCGTCTCCCGTTCATGGCGCTCGGGGCGGCGCACCGCCTCCCGCGCGCCGCCGCCCGCGCTGACCGCCTCCTCGAGGATGGTGCGCAGCCGGTCCAGCTCGTTGGCGACCAGGTCGATCTTCCGCACGAGCATGTTGTAGAACACGACCGCCGGGATCGCCGCGCCCAATCCGGCCACCGTCGTGATCAGGGCCTCGGCGATGCCGGGGGCGACCACGGTCAGGTTCGCGCTGTGCATCGAGGCCATGCTCCAGAAGCTGGCCATGATGCCCCAGACCGTGCCCAGCAGCCCCAGGAAGGGCGCCACGGTCACCGTCGTCGACAGGATGATCACGTAGCGCTCGAGGTGCTCCACCTCGAGGTAGGTGATCCGCTCGCTGGCTCGCCTGACGCCGCCCAGGTCCTGGGCGCCGCCGGCCTCGACCAGCAGGTTGCACAGGGGCAGGTCCGTGTTGCCGCGGCACCAGGACTCCAGGTCCCGACGCTCAACCTGCCCCGCCAGCCAGCGGTCGCAGCGGTCCCAGAACTCGAAGTGCCCACGACGAAGTCGCGCCAGCACGCGCGCCTTGTCGATGAACACGGCCCACGAGAGCACCGACAGCGCCAGCAGGACCAGGAGGATGAACTTGCCGAAGAACGTGGACGTGTTGACCAGGTTCAGCAGGTCGCCTGCCGTCAGGGCGCCGAGAAACGGCGCCGGCGCGACCGCGGCCGCAGGGACGAGGGCCATGGGCTCTCCTGGGAGGAGCGGGGGAACGCATGGGGGCCCGGTCTTGCTCCCTCGGGACCGGATCCGTCCGGGCCCTCCTGGCCCGGGCCCGCCTCAGGCGCGGGCTGGCGGCGGATCGTGGCCGCCCGCGCGGCCAGAACAGCCTTCAACCGCGAAGATGCGCGGGAGTTCCGCCCGGCGCCAGCCGCCGGTCAGGCCTGACCGCGCATCGCCTTCAGGGAGAAGGCGTCCTCGAAGTCGAACTTGTCGATGAAATCCCGCAGCGAGTCGCGCTCGCGCTTGCGCAGCACGCCCGCCTCCACAAGGTGGAAGACCACCCGGCCGAAGTCGATCGTGGCCCGGACTCCCCAGGCGCGGAAGACCTCGGGTGCCATCACCCCGTAGCGCTCGCGACCCAGATCGCGGACGGCGGCCAGCAGGTCCTCGCCCGTCACGTGCCCTGGCTCCTCGCGGGCAGCCACGGCGGCTTCGAGCGCCTCCAGGACGAAGAAATAGGCATCGGGCCGGAAGACTCCGCGTCGCCCGGCCAGTTCGTGGATCGTCTGCAGCAGGTCCAGGGTGTCGCTCACGCCTCGCGCCCTCCGGGCCGTCGGTGCCGGTCGGCCCCCGCATCATTGTAGGGCCGTCCGACCATCTGTCAACTGCCGCGCCGGAACGCCGACCGCAGGGTGCCGGGAAGCAGCAGGCGATCGTAGAGGTCCAGGTACTTGCGGACGACGCAGGTGGCGCCGAAGTCGCCGGCTGCGTCGCGCCGGGCCTCTTCAGCCAGGTGGTGGCGCAAGGCGTCGTCCTCGAGGACCGCCACCGCGGCGGAGATCATGCCCGGCAGGTCGTGGGGATCCCTGAGGTAGCCGTTGACGCCGTCGTGGATGAACTCCCCCGCCCCGCCGCGGGTGGTCGCCAGTGGGACGACGCCGCAGGCCATCGCCTCCAGGGCGACGAGCCCGAACGACTCGTGCAGCGACGGCAGCAGCAGCAGGTCGCATGCCGGCAGGATCCCCTCCAGCCCCGTGACCGAGCCCAGGCTCGTCGTGCGCTCCAGCAGGCCGCGGGCGGACAGGGCCTCGCGCACCGCCGGCATCTCCGGGCCGTCACCCACCAGGAGCAGGCGCGCCGGCAACCGGGCCGCCACGCCGGCGAACACCTCGACCACCGCCTGCGGGTTCTTCACGGGGCGGAAGTTGGAGACGTGGACCAGGAGCTTCTCGCCCGGCGCGGCGAAGCGCCCTCGCACGGACTCGTCGCGTCCCGGGACGTAGAGCCGCGCGTC